>NZ_JBEOSZ010000082.1:0-19080 GCF_040303285.1 Streptomyces sp. NPDC096046
AAGTACACCCAGTACGAGGGCTTGCACCCGGCACGCCGAGAGCACGCACCGGACGCCGCTCCTTGACGGGCAAACGTTGCCTGCCGCGGCACTAGGAGGACTCGGGGGCGGACGGTGCCGCCGCCTCGGCCGCCTGCTTCTTCGACGCCCGCAGACTCGTGAACGTCGTCACCGCCAGGACCAGCACGATGAAGCCCAGCGAGAACGGGATGCCGATCTCGGGCACGTGCACGCCCGACTCGTGCAGCGCGTGCAGCACCAGCTTCACGCCGATGAAACCGAGGATGATCGACAGGCCGTAGGAGAGGTGGACCAGCTTCTTCAGCAGGCCGCCGATGAGGAAGTACAGCTGGCGCAGGCCCATGAGCGCGAAGGCGTTCGCGGTGAACACGATGTAGGGGTCCTGCGTCAGGCCGTAGATGGCCGGGATGGAGTCGAGGGCGAACAGCACGTCGGTGGAGCCGATGGCGAGCATCACGACCAGCATCGGGGTCATGATCCGCTTGCCGTTCTCGATGATGAACAGCTTCGTGCCGTGATAGCGGTCGGCCACGCCGAAGCGCTGCTCCGCCATCTTCAGCAGCTTGTTCTCCTGGTACTCCTCCTCGTGGTCCTGGGTGCGCGCGTCCTGGACCAGCTTCCAGGCGGTCCAGATCAGGAACGCGCCGAAGAGGTAGAAGACCCAGGAGAAGGCGGAGATGATCGCCGCGCCGGCCGCGATGAACACGGCCCGCAGGACCAGGGCCATCAGGACGCCCACCATCAGTACCCGCTGCTGGTACTGCGTGGGCACCGCGAACTTCCCCATGATCAGGACGAAGACGAAGAGGTTGTCGACGCTGAGCGACTTCTCGGTGATGTACCCGGCGAAGAACTCGCCGGTGGGCCCGCTCCCACCGAAGTACCACAGCCCCACGCCGAACAGCAGGGCCAGGACGATCCACACCACCGTCCACGTCCCGGCTTCTCTGATGGACACGTCGTGCGGCTTGCGGCCGACGAAGAAGTCGACGGCGACGAGCACGCACAGGGCTGCCACGGTCAGCAGCCACACGGACAGCGAGACGTTCACTGTTGCTCCTGGTGCAGGTGGGGGGAAGGACATCCTTGTCCCCGGTGGCTGGATTCCGCCACTCCTGCCAGATGAACAATGGGTCAAAGCTGCACGTGGAGGGCTTCCAGGACGTCCTGGTCCGTCAGCTGGTCGAAGTTCTCGTACCACAGGCCCACGGCCGTGAACGCGGCCGGCCGGTGCAGGCAGATCACCTCGTCGGCCTCCGCCCGCATCAGACCGGCTCCCTCCGGAGAGCACACGGGCGCGGCCAGCAGCACGCGTGCGGGCGCCTGACGGCGTACGAAGCGCAGCGCGGCGCGGGCCGTGGAGCCGGTCGCCAGACCGTCGTCGACGACGATCACGGTCCGTCCGCGCAGCTCCGGCGCGGGCCGTCCCCGCCGGTACAGCCGTTCGCGGCGGCGCAGTTCGGCTCGCTCGCGTTCGATGACGGGGGCGAGGGCCGCCTCGCTGATGCCGAGGTGGCGCAGGGCCTGCTCGTCAAGCAGCGGCACCTCGTCCCCGGCCATCGCGCCGACGCCGAGCTCCTCATGGCGGGGCGCCCCGATCTTGCGTACGACGAGCACGTCGAGCGGGGCGTCCAGCGCGGCGGCGACCTCGCGCGCCACGGCGACACCACCGCGGGGCAGGGCGAGGACGAGGGGGTCGGGCAGGCCCCCCTCGCGCTGCCGGACGCGCAGTGTTTCGGCCAGTTCCTCACCGGCGTGCCGACGATCACGGAACCGCATGACGGTCACCTCTTCCCGCACGGAGAGGCCTTCGGCCGGTCCGCCTCCCGCGTACCCCCGGTCCGGCGGGGCGATGCGGGCCCGGCGGTCACCGGCCGTCGGCGGTTCGCAGCTGCTCGTCGCACCACTGCCGGGCCGCGTCGGTGACCTGGTCGAGTGCCCCCGGTTCCTCGAACAGGTGGGTGGCGCCGGGCACCAGGCGGAGGGTGTGCGGTCCGGGCAGCCGCCGGGCGGCCTCCTGGTTGAGCCGCAGCACGTGGGTGTCCCGGCCGCCCACGATCAGCAGCACCGGGGCCCGTACGGTGTCCAGGGCCTCGCCCGCGAGGTCGGGCCGTCCGCCGCGCGAGACGACCGCCCGTACCCGGTGGGGTCGCCGCGCCGCGGCGACCAGGGCCGCGCCCGCGCCGGTGCTGGCGCCGAACAGGACGACGGGCAGCTCCGAGGTGCCGGGCTGCCGCGCCAGCCAGTCGAGGGCGTCCGTCAGCCGGCGGCCCAACAGGGCGATGTCGAAGCGGAGTTCGGCGGTGACGGCGTCCTGGCGTTCCTCCTCCTCGGTGAGCAGGTCGATCAGCAGGGTGCCGAATCCGGCGGCGCGCAGACCGGCGGCGACCTCGCGGTTGCGGGGGCTGTGCCGGGAGCTGCCGCTGCCGTGCGCGAACAGCACGACCGCACGGGCGTCCGCCGGCACGGCCAGATCGCCGGTCAGCCCGACACCGCCCGCGGACACGGTGACGGTCCGGGAGATCATCGTCAGCCTCCTCTCCCCACGCCTCCCGTGGTACCCGCTCCGGGAGGGACGTCCCATGGCGCGATCTGTGGGATGCGTGTCGTTGACGCCGTGCCGACGGCCGGTGGAACGTGAGGTCGTGACCGATCGCCGTGTTGTCTTCGTCGTCTTCGACGGCTTCCAGCCGCTCGACCTCACCGGGCCGCACGAGGTGTTCCACAGTGCGGGCGAGTACGCCTGCGAGGTCGTGGCCACAGGGGCGGGGCCGGTCCGGGCGGTGAGCGGGCTGCTCGTGCACGCCGGGCACGGCGTGGCGGACCTCGACCCCACCGGGACGGACACCCTCGTGGTGGTCGGGGGCCGGGGCGTCGACCGGGCGCGGGAGGACGAGGCACTGGTCGCCTGGGTCGCCGCCGCCGCGTCCGGTGCCCGGCGGGTGGCCTCGGTGTGCAGCGGGGCCTTCCTGCTGGCCGCCGCGGGGCTGCTGGAGGGGCGGCGGGTCACCACGCATTGGGCCCGCGGGGAGCAGTTGGCCCGGGAGCATCCCGAGGTGCGCGTGGACTGCGAGCCGATCTTCGTCCGGGACGGGCGGGTGTGGACGTCGGCCGGGGTGACGGCCGGGATGGATCTGGCGCTCGCCCTGGTGGAGGACGATCTGGGCCGGGACGTCGCGCACGAGGTGGCCCGTCGGCTGGTGCTGTTCCTGCGCCGCCCGGGGGGCCAGTCGCAGTTCAGTGTGGCGCTGTGGTCACGGCAGCCGGCGACGGACCCGGTGCGGGCCGCCGTCACCGCGATCCACGCCGATCCGGGCGCCCGGCACGACATCGCCGGCCTCGCCGCGCACGCGGGGCTGAGCCCTCGGCACCTGCAGCGCCGTTTCACCGCCGAACTGGGCGCACCGCCGGCGGCGTATGTCGAGCGGGTGCGCGTCGAGGCGGCGCAGCGCGCGCTCACGGACGGGGACGAGCCGGTCGAGACCATCGCCCGCCGCTACGGCTTCTCCACGGCCGAGACCCTGCGCCGTACGTTCCACCGCCGGCTCGGTGTCGCGCCGTCGGAATACCGCGCCAGGTTCCGCTCCACCGCGGGGTCCCTGGCCGATCCCGCAGAGGAAGGAAGAAGCGCGTGACGACCTATGGCCTGCTGGTTTTCGAGGACGCGGAGGAGCTCGACTTCGTGGGGCCCTGGGAGGTGTTCACCGTCTCGGCCCGGCTCCGGGCGAGCGGCGACTCGGCCGTGCTCATCGCCGAGCACCCCGGGCCGGTGCGGTGCAACAAGGGCCTGCGCGTCCTGCCCGGCCACACCCTCGACGATCATCCGCCGCTGGACGTGCTGCATGTACCGGGAGGGCGCGGCGCGCGTGAGGTCCAGCCGCACAACCCGGTGGTCACCGACTGGATCGGGAAGACGGCGGAGCGGACCGCATGGGTGCACGGGGTGTGCACCGGAACGTTTCTGCTGCATGCCGCCGGGCCCGCCCGGGGGCGTCGGGTGGCCACACACCGGAGCTACGAGGACGCCTTGGAGGCGCGGGGGGACGTGACCGTCGTCCGGGACGCCCGCTACGTCGTGGACGGCGACCTGGTCACCAGCCAGGGCGTCTCCGCCGGTATCGACAGTGCGTTGTGGCTGGTGGGGCGGTTGCACGGGCGGGAGCACGCGCGGGAGGTGCGGCGCAGTGTGCAGTACGATCCGGCACCGCCGTATCTCGCGGACGAGCCCGTTTGATCGACACGGCGGGGCCGGCGCCGCATGGGTGGGCGAGCCCCGGGCAGGCGATGTCCATGGGCGGTGACACGGGCGACGGCGGGCAAGGGCGGCAGCCGGGCGAGTGCGGGCACCGGGCGGTGCCGCATCCGGGCGACATCCGGATCGAGGCGTGGGCGGCGTGCCGGGAGCATTGTCTGGCGGAGGCCGTCCTGGCGATGGTGGAGTGTTTCGCGGACGTCTCCGGGGTGCGGGCCACCGCTGTGGACCGGGTGCGGCTGCCCGAGGCCAGCGACGACGACCTGCTCGCCTCGCTGCTGGACGAGATCATCTTCCGGCTGGAGGTGTACGGCCAGGTGCCCGTGGACGTGGAGGCGGACGAGGCCGACGGCGGCCTGGACGTACGCCTGGCGGTCACCGGCATCGCCGACGTGGAGATCACGGGGGCGATGCCGACGGCGGTGGTGTGGAACCGGCTGCGGATCGGGCCGGATCCCTTCGGGTGGTCGTGCGCGGTGACGGTCGACGCCTGACCTCGGCGGCGGGGCTGTCGGTCACGGCGGCCGGCCGACCGCGGGCACGAGGACCACGACATCGACGGGCGCATCGGCATCCGTGCACTCGCGGCCGGCACCCTCACCCCGGTCACGCCCTGTCCACGCCGTTGGTCAAGCGGCAGCGCCCGGTCTCGCACGTCGTCGCGGGCGACCTGGCCTGCGGTCGTCGCGGCGCCGGAGGTCGTAGCGCGAGGCGGGACGGGCGGGGCGTCAGGCCGCCTCGGCGCCGGACGTCGTGGCGCGAGGCGGGACGGGCGGGGCGTCAGCCCGCCCAGGCCACCAGCCGTTCGCGCCGGCCCGGTTCCCGCAGCCGGGCGAGCGACTCCTTCTCGAGTTGGCGTACCCGCTCGCGGGTCAGACCGACGCGCCGCGCGACCTCGTTCAGGGTGCGGGGATGCCCGTCGTGCAGCCCGTAGCGCAGGCTGAGGATCATCGCCTCGCGGGGCGCGAGCGTGCCGACGGCCTCGCGGAGTTCCTCGGCGAGCGCCCGGAACTCGGCCGCCTCCGGGGCCCGGAGCACCTCGGTGTCGGCGATGAGGTCGCCGACGACGGTCTCGCCCTGGTCGTCCACCGGTGTGTCCAGGCTGACGGCGTCCCGTCCGACATGGCGCAGCCAGCCGATCCTGTCCTCGGCGAGGCCGCTCTCGCGGGCCACCTCCTCGACGGTCGGCTCCCGTTCGAGGTCGAGTCGCAGCCGCCGCTCGACCTTGGCGATCTTCTGCAACTGCTCCACGACGTGCATCGGCAACCGTACGGAGCGGGCGTGCGCGGCCAGGCCCCGTTCGATCGCCTGGCGGATCCACCAGGTCGCGTACGTGGAGAACTTGAAGCCCTTGGTGTGGTCGAACTTCTCCACGGCCCGGATCAGCCCCAGGTTGCCCTCCTGGATGACGTCCAGGAGGGGCAGACCGCGGTGGGCGTGCCGCTTGGCCATCGACACGACGAGCCGGAGATTGGCGCGGACCATGTGGTCCTTGGCCGCCTGCCCGCCGCGCACGGCGTCCTCCAGTTCCCGGCGCCGCTTCGCCGTGAGGCCGCGTTCACCGGCGTCGGCCAGGTCCAGCTCCTCCAGCGCCCGGACGCCTGTCTCCATCCGCCGGGCCAGCCGCACCTCGTCCTCCGCGGTGAGCAGCGGGGTCGCCGAGATCTGTGCGAGGTACCGGCCGAGGAGGTCCGGTTCCTCGTCGGGCTCGGGGATGCGGCTGCGCAGCCGCGCGGTGCGGGCGGGGGCGCGGCGGTCCTCCCGGACCTCGTCCGCGGTGTGTTCTGCCAGGGGGGACATCGTCGGGTTCCTCACTCCCCCGCCTCGTTCGCTCGCCCTGCCGGGTACCCGGGGGATCCGGTCGCGAACCGTGTGCCCCGCGACCCCCGGGGGTACCCCGGGCGGCATGACCGGCATCGAACTCAGCAGCGACGCGTTCAACGACCACTCCTTCATCGCGCGTCGGCACTCCTACGAGGGACCGAACATCTCTCCGCCGCTGACCTGGAGCGGTGTACCGGACGACGCGGCCGAATTGGTCCTGCTGTGCGAGGATCCCGACGCCCCGTCGGGGACCTTCGCGCACTGGGTCGTGGTCGGCATCGACCCGCACAGCGACGGCGTCGGGGCCGGGCAGAGCCCGCCGGGCGGCACGGAACTCATCAACGGCTACGGGCAGCACGGCTGGGGCGGCCCGCATCCGCCGCCGGGTGACGACGCCCACCACTACGTCTTCCGGCTCTACGCCCTGTCCGAACCGTGCGTCCTGCCCGACGCCCCGCGCGCGGACCAGGTGCACGAGGAGGTCGAGCGGCGCCGCCTGGCGGACGGGACCCTGGTGGGGCTGTACCAGCGCTGAGGTCCCACGCCCCACACCGTGTCACAACGGTTGGTTGTGGTGCGGGCGGGATGCGGTTGTTTGCTCGGCCTGCCGGCTTCTCGCTTGGATGACTCCCGGACAACATCGGGTTGTCCGGGTGAGCGGGGAGTGCGCGGGGGATGGCGGGCAGACGGTCGCTGGGGCGACGGTTCGGGTGGCTGTGGGGCGCGTACGCGGTCAGCACGGCGGGCACATGGCTCGCCTTCGACGCGTTCGCCCTGATCGCGGTCCTGGCGCTGGACGCCGGGCCGACGCAGGTGTCGCTGCTGGCCGCGGTGGGACCGGCGGTCGGCGCGGCGGTGTCGGTGCCGCTCGGGCCGTGGGTGGAGATCCGCCGCAAACGGCCGGTGATGATCGCTGCGGACCTGGTCCGGTGTGTGATGCTGCTGAGCATCCCCGTGGCGTTCACCGCCGGCCGGCTGGGCTTCGGCCAGTTGCTGCTGGTGTCGGTGGCCGTGGCGGCGGCCGACATCACCTTCAACGCGGCGGCCGGGGCGTTCCTCAAGGACCTGCTGCCGCGGCGGGACCTGCTCGTCGCGAACGGACGCTTCGAGGCGACGACCTGGACCGCCAGCATGGTCGGCCCGCCGCTGGGAGGGGCCGCGATCGGCCTGTTCGGACCCGTGACGACGGTGGTGGCCGACGCCGTGAGCCATCTGCTCTCGGCGATCGGCATCCGGGCCATCGGCGACACCGAGAAGCACCCGACACGGTCGCGCCCCCCGGTGCCCCGGACCGGTGAACTGCTCGACGGCTGGCGCCACATCCTGGCCGACCCGGCCCTGCGCCCGCTGTTCCTCAACTCGCTCCTGGTGAACTCCCTGATCATGGCGGCCTCTCCGCCGCTGCTGGTCCTGATGGTCGACGACCTGCACTTCGCGCCGTGGCAGTACGCCCTCGCCTTCGCGGTGCCCTGCACCGGCGGCCTGCTCGGCTCCCGTCTGGCTCCGCGCCTCGTCGCACGCCACGGCCTCCACCGCGTCCTGCTCACCGCGGGGGCGCTCCGGGCCTGCTGGCCGATCGGCCTGGCCTTCACCGGTCCCGGGGTGCCCGGCCTGGCGCTGATCATGCTGGTCGAGTTCGGCCTGATCACCTGCTGCGGCGTGTTCAACCCGGTCCTCGCCACCCACCGCCTCGACCGCACCCCCGGGGACCGGGTCACCCGCACCCTGGCCGCCTGGTCGGCCACCGGCAAGGCCACCACCGCCGCGACGACCGCCCTGTGGGGAGTGCTGGCCGCCCGGACCGGTCCCCGGACGGCCATCGCACTGGCCGGTGCCCTGCTGCTCGCCACGCCGCTGCTGCTCCCGCGCCGGGAGCAGGCCACGGGGGCCGGTTCCGAACCGGCCCCCGTGACCGTGCAGTCGGACGACGGCTGACCGGCCCGGGGCCGATTCAGACCGCCCCGGGCACGTCCTCCGTGACCCCGTTCAGCTCCGAGGCCGGATCCGTGCCGTACGGGCGGGTGAGTATCTCCATGCCGTGGCCCGCCGGGTCCAGGAAGTAGACGCCCCGGCCGCCGTCGTTGCGGTTGATGCGACCGGGATGATTGCCGTGCGGGTCGGCCTGGAGGGGCACGCGGGCCTTCACCAGGCGCGCCAGGGCCTCGTCGAACTCGTCCTCGGAGACGAGGAACGCGTAGTGCTGCATGGGGATGTCGGCGTCGATGGTGAGGAAGTCCAGCGTGACGCCGTTGTCGGTCGTCACCGGCAGGAAGACCCCGGTCGGTGCGCCGACCTTCAGTCCCAGGATGTCTGCGAGGAAATGAGCGGACTTCTCCCGGTCACGGGACAGGACGATGGTGTGGTTGAACTCGACTGACACGGTTGAATGCCTCCACGGGCATCTCCGCGGCGCCTCCATGCCTCACCCGGCCGGTGACCGGCACGCGATGCCGCGCGGTGGATCGTAGACAGCGGTGGCGGGGGGCGTCGAGCGGTTTTCGGCCGTGTCGCGGGGTACGGCCGCGCAGCCGGGCCGGGAGTTCTCGATCCGGGCGAACGAGCCGCACTTGTCGGAGTAGAAGTACTTCAGGGCCATGCCCTCGGCGTACTGGGTGGGCCCCGATCTGCCGGGCTGATCCGGGGCGTTCGGGACGGGCACGTGCGGCTCCCGGGCGGCGATCTCGGGAGCGCGGAAGGAAGCCGCCCCCGCTCCCCGCGCCGCCGCGGCCGTGCCGGACAACCGGCTGCCGAACGTCCCGGAGTGCGGCCTGCCGCTGCCGTGACGGGAACGGGGGACGAGCGGTGGGCGGGGCCTCGGCCCCGTCCACCGCTCGCGCTCGTGCGGCTCAGCGCTGGTACTCGGCGAGGTAGCGCATCACCTTGTCCACGTGCGGCCGTACCCGCTCCGGTACGCCGCGCTCCTCGATGACCGTGCGGTCACTGGTGCGGTAGCCGGCCGCGACGAGCGCGGGCAGTTCCTTCTTCGGCAGCCCGGCCTGTTTGAAGCGCTGGTCGAGCCAGCACACGTACAGGCTCATGGTGGAGATCGCGTCCGGCGGCGACATGTGGTCCTTGTCGCCGTCGCCGTCCCCGTCCACGGCCCAGGCGCGGAACACCGACGGTGTCCACATGGCGATGCCGTACTCCTCGCTCTCCGGGCGGGAGGCGTTGGGGTCGAAGTCGCTCTCCGCCTTGACCAGCGCGGCGAGCAGGGCGGGCGTGATCTCCTCGTCGGTGCAGCGGTGCGCCGCGCGGGCGATGACGGGGCGCAGTTCCTCGGGCACGTCGGAGTCCTCGGGGATCTCGCCGGCCGGCGGGCCGGACGTGGGCGTACCGGTGGCGGCGGGGATGTCGCGGCCTTCGTCCCGGGTGCCGCCTCCGCCGCCCCCGAGCAGGGCCGCCCCGGCGACCGCGGCGGCGGTCAGGACGACGAGTCCGGCCGCGGCCGCGGGCACCAGGCGTCTTCGGCGGCGGTGCGGGCCGCCGGTGATGGCCTGGACCCGGGCGGCGACACCGGCGGCCGTGTGCGGGAGGCGGGCGGCGTGGTCCGGGGCGAGGCAGTCGGCGATCAGCCGGCGCATGTCCTCACCGAAGCCCGCGTCGAGGCGCAGGGGCGCCGTGCCGCGGGCGTAGGTCTGGGCGGCCAGCGAGCGGGCCCGGGCCGTCGCGCCGGGAAAGGGGTGGAGTCCGCCGGTGAGCACCTGGTGGGCGAGGACGCCGAAGGCCCAGATGTCGGCGGTGGGCCGGACGACGGCGCCCTGGGTGCCGGTGCGCTGCGACCACCACTCGGGGGGGCAGGTGGTCGAGGGTGCCCAGCGGCGGCAAGTGGGCGTGGGTGCCGTCGAGTTCGGCGGTGAGACCGAAGTCGGCCAGCCACACCTGACCGCCGGGGCCCAGCAGGACGTTGGCGGGCTTGAGGTCGCCGTGCACCCAGCCGGCGTCGTGCATGTGGGCGAGTCCGGCGGCGACGCCGCGCAGGACGCGGTCGGCGTCCGCGATCGGCCCGCCCGTCTCCGCGGCGTCCAGTACGTCCTTGAGGCTGGCCTCGGCCCGGTCCATGACCAGCGCGATCGCGCCGTCCAGGGCGGGCAGTTGGGGTGCCTCGACGGTGCACACGGCGTGGGTGCAGACGAGGTGGGGGTGGTCGGCCTCGGCGCTGAAGCGGACCTCGCGGGCCACGAGTTCCCCGAGTGCGGCGCGTTGTCCGGGGCCCAGGGCGCCGGTCGGCAGCACCTTCACCGCCGCGGGCGTTCCGTCGTCGACCTTGCGGGCCTCGTAGACGGTGCCCCAGCCGCCGGAACCGATGACCGGGCCCAGTTCCCATCCGTCCATGCGGAACCCCTCCGGCAGGCCGGGTGGGCGGGGTGCTTCCAGTTCGTCGTCCCGTTCGTCGGGCGTCGTCATGCGCCTGCCTCCTGCGGGTCGGGGAGGCGGCCGGCGCGGCGGGGCGGCAGCAGGCCGAGGTGCTCCTCGCGGACCAGGCCGAAGCGCAGGGCGACGGAGGCGAGCCGGGTGCGCTTGGCGCCGGTGCGACCGCCGTCGGCGGCGGAGTTGGCCTCCTCGCCGGGGTCCAGGCGCAGTTTGGCGAAGGCGAGGTAGTCGATGTGGTAGTTGACCGCGGAGCGGGTGAGGTCCCGGCAGGACTCCAGCGGCCGCAGCCGCTCGACGATCTGCCCGACGCCGGGCAGTGCCGAGTCGGAGGGGTCGCGCAGCCGGGGTTCGCACAGGGCCACCAGGACGAGGAAGTACTTCGACGTGGGGTCCAGGGCGAAGGGGTGGACGGTCTGTTCGCCACCGCCGGGCACGGCCTGCTCGCCGAGATAGGCGTGCTGGGGCGCGAACACCTTGAACGTGGCGGTGCCGGACAGGGCGGGCAGCACCACGCGGGAGAACTCGAAGGGCACGGGTGCCCCGAGCCGCCCCGGCGCGACGGTGAGGTACTCGCCGGCCCCCTCCAGGCTCTCCACCACGTACGAGACGCTGCGGCTGAAGTTGGACAGCCGCCAGTAGTCCCCGGCCGCTTCCAGTTGCCCGGCCCGGCGGGAGACCCCCGGGTCGGGCAGGACGATGCGGACCCCCGTTCGGCCGCGTCCGAAGTCTGCGATGTCCCCCGGCCCCAGGTGGATCAGTTCGGGACTGCCCGTCTCGTCCTCACCCGGCTGGGCGGTTCCGGGCAATTGCACGATGATCGTTTCCACGCGGACTCCCCCGCTGCTGTCGCCCCCGATTTGGTCGCGAGGATTGTACGGTCGGCTTCCGCTTCCCGCGGTACGGGCGGTGCCGCCTCCGCGGGCTGCATTCCGGGCGTCGTGCGACGAACACGCGCTCCCGGCCGGTCGGTCCGGTGCGTCCCGTACGCCTGCACGACATAGCCCTGCGACGAGTGCCGTCTCGACCTCCCGCCGCTCGCGAAAGCACGGGGGCGAGACCGACGTCGGAGTCCGCCCGTCCGCGGCGAACCGATGGGTTCCACCGGAACGTCACCAGCGGTCCGCTCGTCGGTCACGCGCCCGAAGGCACGGAGGGCGGCTGCGGGCGGCCACCGCGTGCCGGTGGCCGCACCTGGTCAGCCGAGGCAGATGACGAGCAGGCAGAGCTCTTTGGACGTGGAGTCGGAGGGAGGCGTCTCGGGCTGGGTGGTCGTCGCGGGCGGGGGCGTCGAGGGGGACGTCGGCTGCTGGGCGTCCTGATCGGCCCCGGCGGCCGGCGGGGCCGTCGGCTCGGTGACCGTCGCACCGGAGGAGCCCGCACCCCCGGTGACGGTGTCGACGGTGTCCGGGACGGTCCTGCGCTGCGGCGATGTGGTCAACGGAAGTTCACGGGGCGCGGCGGCCGTGCCCGTGCGGGTGTCCGACGGGGTGACGCGGGGGTCGGCGGGCCGGGAGTCCTGGTGGCGCGAGGCGCGGTCGGTGCGCGGCGCGGTGGCGGGCGAGGAGCGCGGGGTGTCGTGCCGGGACGACGTCGGTTCGGTGTACGTGGGCGCCTCCCCGGCGGCGCCGCCCATGGTCGTGTCCTGCGGCGTCGTGGCCGCCTGCACGCCGGGCTTGGCGTTCCCCTTCATCGCGGCGACGGTCAAACCACCTCCCACCAGTGCGACCGCCGTCGCCACCACGGCCCGTCGCTGGTTCTTCTTCCAGCGGGCCAGCTGACGACGCCGGGCCGCCCGCCCCTCCGGTCGGGCTTCATAGCCTTCGGCCGTGTCGGTCTCCGAGGGGCCGTGCCCCTCCGGCGAGCCGGAGCCGGTGCTCTCCTGTGGACGGGCGGGCGTCTCGTCCCACACGGCCCCGTCGTGCCAGGTGCCGGTGGCGGGCGGGTACTCCCGGGCGACCGGTCCGCAAGAGGACATGGCGGGCAGGGGGGCCGGCTCCGAACGGCCGCCCGCGGCGGAGGGGTCGATGCCGGGGGCGTGGGCGCCGCACCCCGGGCAGACCAGGGCGCCGTTGAGGTGCCGACGGCACGAGGAGCAGTAGTGCATGTGTGGTTTTCCCGATCTGGCTGTTCCGGCGGCTCGCCGGCCGCGGCCTGGTCACATTCACACGTGGGATCGAGCCGTAACGCTAACGAGACTTTGAAAGGGTGGTGTGCAGCCTGTGTGACATCCCTGCACAGATCCTCTGGATCTCGCGTGTGCCATCGGTGACGCGTGAGTGAACGGGACGGCGTCCGGGAAAGCTCGGGCAGCGCGCCACGGGGCACCCCCTCCGCTTGCATCTCCCTCAACTCCCGTGGTGTTGCCGCGACATGGCGCACAACCCTTGGGGCACCCCGCGGGTCACACCATGCAGGAGCAACCACCTCGAAGAGTTGCATGGGGGAAATATGCGATTCACCCGTTCCATCCTGGCCGCGTCCGCCGTGGCCGCCCTGTCCGCCGGGACCATGACCGCCCTGGCGTCGCCGGCCTCGGCCGCGCCCAACACCACCCCGCAGAAGGTCTGCGGAAGTGGCTACAAGACGGTCAACTCGGCGGCCGTCGGCTCGCTGGGGACCGTCTACCTGACCTACAACGCCTCCAACGGCCAGAACTGCGTGACGACCATCCGCAACAACCCGGGCAAGGCTGTGACCATGTCCGCCTGGATCTCCGTTCCGGACACCGGGGAAGGCCACTACGACGAGGGCCTCTTCACGTCGTACGCCGGACCGGCCTACGTCTACGGCAAGGGTCACTGCGTGGACTGGGGCGGCAGCATCGCCAACACGTACGTGCAGGTGTACGACTCGAACTGCGGCGCCCTGAAGGAGCACCGGGTCACCTTCACCCGCTGACCCCTCTGCGGCCGGGCCCCACGGGAGACCGCGGGGCCCGGCTCTGCCGTGCCGCCCCTACGCCCAGGCCGTCACCGGCACGAACGAGCTGTCCTGCCGGGAACCGGATGACGGTGCCGTCCAGGTTGAGGTGGGTGTAGCCGGCGGCCGCCGCCCGTTCCAGCGCGGTGGACAGTGAACCGCTCCGGGATCGGTGGAGGCTCTATGCGTTGACTCCAGCTGCCGGGTGGGGCTGGAGTTGAGCGTAGTAGTTGGTCTCGTGCTCGTGGGGCGGGATGTCTCCGATCGCCGTGTGGAGGCGCTGGTGGTTGAACCAGTCGACCCATTCCGCGGTGGCGAGTTCGACGTCGGCCAGGCCGTGCCAGGGCCGACGGGGCTTGATCAACTCCGTCTTGTAGAGGCCGATCTGGGACTCCATGAGCGCGTTGTCCAGGGCGTCGCCGACGGTGCCGATCGAAGCATCGATGCCGGCCTCGAGGAGATGAGCGGTGAACGCGAACGACGTGTACTGGCTGCCCGCATCCGAATGATGAACCAGCCCTGGAGCAGCGGGAGTTCCGGCACGATCCCGGCGCCACAGTGCCATGTCGAGGGCGTCCAGGACGAGCTTGCCCGCTTGCTGGTAGAGGCGGACCAGCCGACGATCGCCCGGGAGAACACATCCACGACGAACGCGACGTAGACGATCCCGGACCAGGTGGCGACACAGGTGAAGTCGGCCACCCACCGCTCGTTCGGAGCAGACGCGGTGAAGTCGCGCCTGAGCAGGTCAGCAGCCCGCTCCTGGCCGTCGTCCCGGATGGTGGTGCGGATCTTCTTCCCGCGTCGGGCACCCTCGAGGCCGAGGTCGCGCATCAGCCGGGCGACGGTGCAGCGAGCCACCGGTATGCCTTCGCGGTGCAGCTGCCGCCAGACCTTTCGCACCCCGTAGACGCTGAAGTTGTCCCTGTGAACACGGCTGGTGTGCGTCTTCAGCTCGGCGTCACGGACGGCCCGGGTGCTGGGGGTGCGGTTCTTGGCGGCGTAGTAGGTGCTCGTTGCGATCTTGAGCCCGTGACCGGACAGGACACGGCAGATCGGCTCGACTCCGAACACCTGGCGGTACTCGTCGATGAACGCTACGAGCGCTTCGACGGCCGGTCGAGCTCGGCCGCGAAGAAGCCGACGCCGCCTTCAAGATCTCGTTCGCCCGCCGCAGCTCGGCATTCTCGGCCCGCAGCCGCTTGATCTCAGCAGCTTCCTCGGACGTGACACCGGGCCGCTGACCGGCGTCTACCTCAGCCTTGCGGACCCAGGTCCGCACCGTCTCCGCCGCGCCGATCCCCAGCTTCGCCGCGACAGCCTTCTCGCGGCCCACTCGGTCGGGTAGTTCGGACGGATCTCCGTGACCATGCGCACCGCACGCTCACGAAGCTCAGCAGGGTAGGGGGACGGACGTGCCATGACTCGATCCTCTCAGGGAATCGAGCCTCCATCAGACCCGGAGCGGTTCAGGCCGGCCAGGTCGTTGAGCCGGTCCGCGCGGCGGGCCACCAGGATGAGGTCGTGGTCCGGCGCGAGGAGGCGGGCGTAGGCGGCGCCGATCCCGGAGGAGGCGCCGGTGACGAGAGCGAGCGTACGAGACATGTACCCAGCATTCTTCATGCCCTTTGCGCATGCCAAGTGTTTGATAGGCGTGAAGCGGTGTACTGTGCCGCAGGCAACGAAGAGGATCCGTGGCCGCCTATGCGCCTGGAGAGCAGGGGCCAGGTGGAGCGTCACGACGTTTTGGAGTGTTCGCGGGCAGATCCTCCCGGCCGTTCAGACCAACGAGTCCGCCATCAGGTGAATGCTGAGGCATCAGCCGTCCAATGCGAGTGGAACGGTAGGGAGGATCACGGCGTCCAGTGCGATCAGTCCGTCGGCGGTGAGCCGCAGCGGGTTGATCTCGATCTCGGCGGTGTCGGGGCTGGCGACCAGAGCGCCGGCGAGCGATGAGACGAACCGCCCGAACTGGAGGCGGTCGAGCATCGGCCCGCCGCGCCAGTCGTCGAGCAGGGCGCCGGCGGCCAGGTCGTCGGGCATCGAAGCAGCCTCGGCGACGGACAGCGGGGCGAGTCGGATGGCCACGTCTGCAAGGGCCTCGGCAGCCGTGCCGCCCAGCCCGGCGAGGACGACCGGCCCAAGCATAAGATCGCGGCGCACGCCGAGCAGGAGGTCGAGGCCGACCGGGGCCATGGCCTCCACCAGGTAGCGGCGGTCGGGGCCGATGGCGTCCGGGGCCGCGTCGAGTTCCTCGCGAGTACGCACGCTGAGGTGGACTCCGCCGATCTCCGCCTTGTGGAGGACCACAGCGTCGAGCACCTTGACCGCAAAGGCCCGCCCAGCAGACGCAGGGCATGGCGGGCATCGGCACGGGAGTGGCAGGCGACACGGTCCGGGGTAGGGGTGCCCAGCTCCGCGAGGAACGTCTTGGCGGCGTCCTCGTCCAGCGCCGATGGGGCTGGCTCACGCGGGGGCCCGTCGCCCGGCGTGGCCCGATGCCGTGCGTGCGTCACCTGAGCCCGTACGGCATCGGCACCCGAGGCCGGTCCGATCGGCGCCGGAATCCCCGCCTTGTACAGTCGCGCCCGCTGCTCGGCGACGTCCTCGGGGAGGCCGCCGACGACCACCACGGCCGGACGGCCGCCGCCGAGGCAAGGTCCACCCTGTCGGGCTCGGTCAGGGCGTAGACGGCGAGCAGATCCGCCGCCGGATCCGAGGCCGTGGCGGCGAGGACACCGGCGAAGGTCTCGGCGGGCCGGCCGGTGTCGACCGGATTGCGCTGGTAGGTGAGCGGGGCAGCAGCGCGCTCAACGCGTCCTGTGTCGTCGCAGCCAGCTCCGGCAGGCGGATGCCCGCACGGTCCGCCCCGCAGCCCCGGACCGGCCTGGGCGGTCACGATGCCGAGGCCCGGGCCCGGGTGGGGGTGCAGATCTCCGCACGCAGTTCCGGGAGCGTCGGCTGGTTGATGCCCATCTTGACCGCGAGGCGGGCCAGCGCTCCCGCGTTGACCATCATCCTCTTGGTGCCGATGGACTTGATCCAGTCGAGCATTTCCGGCTGGTAGTCGATGAAGATCACCGCCGCCGAGTTGTCGAACGTGAGCAGTTGGCCCTTCGAGCGGCCACGGGACGCTGCGGCAATCGGCGCCGGTGACCGTCCTTGACGAAGACACCGCGACCTTCATGGCCACGGGCGGGCCTCACGGCCGGTAAATGATGCATCACTGATGCGTCAAGGTCGCGCGCGGCCTGCTGACCGAGCTCGAGGCAAACCCGGGCGGCTCGCTCCTCAACCCCAGCCAGGTCGACGCCACGGGCCAGTGCGCGCGGGGTGAGACAAGACCGCGGAGTGGCGAGAGGTGAGGTACGGCGCCTCACGGGCCGAGGTCGACCGGGAGCAGCTTCGCCGGGACAGGCATTCCGGCTGCCTCATGGGTCCTCTGAGGCGAGCGAAGGCAGGAGTCGGTGGTGTCACCAGAGCGGGGACCGCGGGTCGGGGTCACCGCGGCTCGCTGTCCAGTTGTTCGAGGATGTGGTTGGAGAGCCGTGCGAAGGTGGCGAGTTCGTCCGGGCTGAGGGCGTCGATGACCAGGCGGCGGACCGTGGCCACATGGTGGGGTGCGGCGGCTTCGATGATTGTGCGGCCGGCCGGTGTGACGGCGACGACGGCACCGCGTCCGTCCTCGGCGCATTCTTCCCGGGTCACCAGGCCGCGTTTGGTCATCCTGGCGATCTGGTGGGACAGGCGGCTCTGTTCCCACTCGATGGTGCCGGCGAGGTCCTGGAACCGTTGCCGCCCCTCGGGGGTGTCGGTGAGGGCGACGAGGATCTGGAAGTCGGCGCCGGACAGCTTGTGCGCCTTCAGGTCACGCTCCAGCGTGGCCCAGAGTTTCTGGTGCAGGCGGATGAAGGCACGCCAGGCGTCCTGCTCGGCGGGGCTCAGCCACGCGGGTGTGTCGTTCATGTGCAACGAGTTTACTGGGTGCTTGACACGTCATACACCTGCGCCCTAGCGTACATGACACATCATCTGACACGTCATGCACTTTCAGACGCAGAGATGCATGATGTGTCATGCAATGGGCCGTGTCGCCCCTGAGTCACATAAGAAGGAGAAGGCCGTGGCGGAGAAGAAAGTGATCGCGGTGGTCGGCGCGACCGGTTCCCAGGGCGGCGGGCTGGCCAGGGCGATCCTGGCCGACGCCGACGGCGGGTTCGCGGTACGTGCACTGACCCGCAACCCCGACTCGGACACCGCACGCGAGCTCGCGGCCCTGGGCGCCGAGGTGGTGAAGGCCGACCTCGGCGACCTGCGGAGCCTGACGGATGCGTTCGACGGTGCGCACGGGGCATTTCTGGTGACCAACTTCTGGGCGGACATGTCGCCCGAGCGGGAAAAGCAGGAGGCGGCCACCATGGCCCGGGCCGCCAAGGCCGCCGGTGTGGCCCATGTGATCTGGTCGACGCTGGAGGACACCCGCGACTACATCCCCCTGGACGACGAGCGCATGCCGACGCTGATGGGCAGCTACAAGGTGCCGCACTTCGACGCCAAGGCCGAGGCCAACCAGTTCTTCACCGACGCCGGGGTACCGACCACCTTCCTGCAGACCACCTTCTACTGGGAGAACCTGCTCGGCCCGATGGCGCCGCGACGGGGAGACGACGGCCGGCTCGTGCTGGCCATGCCGATGGCCGACAGCCTGCTCGCCGGCATCGCCGTCGAAGACATCGGCAGGACCGCCTACGGCATCTTCCGCCGCGGCGGCGACCTCATCGGCCGCACCGTGTCCATCGCCGGCGAGCACCTGACCGGCAAGCAGATGGCCGAGCACCTCAGCGCGGCACTGGGCGAAGACGTGGCGTACGTGCCGGTGCCCTTCGACGTGATGCGGGCGCAGCCGTTCCCCGCCGCGGCCGAGTCGGGCAACATGTTCCAGTTCTATGCGGAAGTGCCGCAGTTCAACGCGGTCCGCGACCTCGACGTCGTCCGCGGCCTGAACCCGCAACTGCAGACGTTCCAGCAGTGGCTGGACGCACACAAGCACGCCTTCGCCGCCGCCTGACGGGCGACCCGGCGGATCTTATTCCACGCATCTGATCCCCAGGGCCCCGGCGTTCTCGCGAAATACCGCTTTCGTCCCGCGCATCGGGACGCATCACGAGAACGTCGGGGCCCTGTCCACCTCCCCCTGATACTGCCCTGGCACCCCGGATACAACGCACTGGTCTACGCCCTGGCCGGCGCCGGCACCGTCGGCGCCGAGCACAGGCCGATCCAGGTCGGTCAACTCGCCGTGCACGGGCCCGGGGACGGCCTGCGCCTCACCGCTACGCCGCGGCAGGCTTCACACACCCCGAAGCTGGAGCTGTACGTCATGGGCGGGCAGCCGATTCGTGAACCGGTAGCCCACTACGGCCCGTTCGTCATGAACACCCGCGACGAACTGACCCAGGCCTTCGAGGACTACCAGGCCGGCCGGCTCGGCGTCATCCCCGCCCCCGGCTGCCGCACACCGGATAACCGGCCACCGAATCTCCCGGGTCCGCGGCACCGACCGCACGCCGGGTCCTGTCACCGCGAGTCGGCTCGCGGCTCGATGTCGCCGAGCTCGGTGTCGAAGTGCCAGACGACACGCTCGTTGTTCTCGCTCTCCTTGTTGAAGGCGGGAACGAAGCCACCGGGGATGT
>NZ_JBEOSZ010000083.1:0-18468 GCF_040303285.1 Streptomyces sp. NPDC096046
GCGCAAGCCCAAGTACACCCAGTACGAGGGCTTGCACCCGGCACGCCGAGAGCACGCACCGGACGCCGCTCCTTGACGGGCAAACGTTGCCTGCCTCGGCACTAGCACCTCCTCCGCGTACGACCCCTACGGGTCGGGGGAGAAGCCGAGCCTCCGTGTCATACCCCAGCAGTACACGGAGTTGAGTCCGGGGTCTGACGTATCCGCCTGGCCGATTTGGTCAGATGGACCCTACGGAAATCACCACTCCTCACCTGTTCGGGTGAGAATGGCGGCTCAGGGACGAGTGCGTGCACGACACGGACAGCCGCCGCCGATCACGGAGGTAGGGCACACATGGCACCGTACGCATCCGACGACAGCACGACCGCCGGGCAGGCCGACGAGCAGCGATCCGGGCGGCGCACAGCCGCGCGGTACATCGTCCCGGTCACGGTGATCGGGGTGGCGGCCGCGACGATCGGCCTGGTCCCCGCGCTCGCCGACTCCGGCGACCCCGACCTCCCGAAGATCACCGCCCGGCAACTCATCGAGAAGATCGCCAAGTCCGACGTCGAGCAGCTGTCCGGCACGGTGAAGATCAGCACCGACCTCGGCCTGCCGAACCTCGGCGGGCTGGAGTCCGGCCTGCTGTCCGGTGCCGCGGGCCAGGGCGAGGGCGGCTCCTCCGCCGACCCCACCGCCAAGCTCACCGAACTGGCGTCCGGCACGCACACCCTGCGCGTCGCGGCCGACGGCCCGGACCGGCAGAAGCTGTCACTGCTGGAGAACGCCGCCGAGTACAGCCTCATCCACAACGGCAAGGACGTCTGGGGCTACGACAGCAAGTCCAACGAGGTCTACCACGGCACCTCCGCCGAGAGCCCGGAGCGCGGGAAGGACCAGCGGCCGCCGGCCCTGCCGAAGGACTTCGCCGAGGAGGCCCTGAAGGCGGTCGACGACACGACGTCCGTCACCGTGGACGGCACCGCCCAGGTGGCCGGCCGCGACGCCTACAAGCTGGTCATCGAGCCGAAGCAGTCCGGCTCGACGGTCGGCGCGATCACCGTGGCGGTGGACGCGCAGACCGGCATGCCGCTGAAGTTCACACTCACCCCGGCGAGCGGTGGCGCCGCCGTCGTCGACGCGGGCTTCACGAAGGTCAGCTTCGCCAAGCCGGCCGCCTCGACCTTCGACTTCACCCCGCCCAAGGGCGCGAAGATCACCGAGGAGGAGGACGCCGGCAAGGGCTCCGAGAAGGACTTCGGCAAGGACTTCGGCAAGGACTTCGGCAAGGGCTTCGGCAAGGGCGGGGCGCGCGAGCACGCCCCCAAGGCCGGGGACGGCCCCGCCAAGGGCCTCGACGGCATGAAGACCCTGGGCGAGGGCTGGAACACCATCGCCACCTTCGACACCGGCGGCGAGGGCGTGCCCTCCGGCAAGGCCGGCGGCGACCTCGGCGGCTTCATGGACTCGCTCGGCGACAAGGTCCACGGGAAGTTCGGCTCGGGCACGGTCTTCTCGACCCGCCTGGTCAACGCCCTCATCACCGACGACGGCAAGGTCTACGCGGGCCTGGTCACCAAGGACGCGCTCGTGAAGGCGGCCGACGCCGGGGAGTAGGCCCGTAGGCGTACGGGACGTCGAGAGAACGAGGAAGCCGATGGGCGAACCGTCCGCCACGGAACCGCGGGAGAGTGAGGCGCGGGCCGAGACCGGGGAACCGGTCATCGCCACCCGCGCGCTCACCAAGCGCTACCACGGCGGACAGCTCGCCGTCGACGGTCTCGACCTGACCGTCCCGGCGGGCAGCGTCTTCGGCTTCCTCGGCCCCAACGGCTCCGGCAAGACCACCACCATCCGCATGCTGATGGGCCTCATCGAGCCCACCTCCGGCACGGCCCGGGTCCTGGGGCAGCCCATGCCCCGGGCCACCCGCGCCGTGCTGCCGCACGTCGGCGCCCTCATCGAGGGACCGGCCCTCTACGGCTTCCTCTCCGGCCGCGACAACCTGATCCGCTACGACAGCGCCGACCCGGCCACCGATCCGCGCACCCGCTCGGCCCGGGTCGCCTCGGCCCTGGACCGGGTGGGCCTGACGGCCGCCGGGTCCAAGAAGGCCAAGGCGTACTCCCTGGGCATGAAACAGCGCCTGGGCCTCGCCGCCGCGCTGCTCCGGCCGCGCCGGCTGCTGGTCCTCGATGAGCCGACCAACGGCCTCGATCCGCAGGGCATGCGGGAGATCCGCACCCTGATCCGGGAGCTGGCCTCGGACGGCACGACCGTCTTCCTCTCCTCCCACCTCCTCGACGAGATCGAGCAGGTCTGCTCGCACGCGGCCGTGATGGCGCGGGGCCGGCTGATCACGCAGGGGCCGGTCGCCGAGCTGTCCGCCGGGGCGCGCGGCCGGCTGATGGTGACCACGCCGGACCCGGCGGAGGCGGCACGGGTGCTGAAGGAGCAGGGCGTCGGCGACCTCGTCGTCACCGGCGACCGGGTGACCGGCGAACCACCGCAGCGCGACCTCGCCGAGGTGAACGCCGCACTGGTGACGGCGGGGGTCCGGGTGCGCGGCTTCACGGTCGAACGGGCCTCGCTGGAGGACGCGTTCGTGGCGCTGACCGGGGAGGGCTTCGATGTCGCGGGCTGAAGTCGTGGAATCCGCACGGCCGGTGAGCCGGCTGTGGACCTTCGGGCTGCTGCGCAACGAGCTCGTCACCACCTTCCGGCGCCGGCGCACGCTCGCGCTGCTGGCCGTGCTGGCGGGTGTGCCGATCCTCGTCGGCATCGCCGTCAGAATCGAGACGGGGGACGGTTCGTCGCCCGGCGGCGGGGGCGGCGGAGGTCCGGCCTTCATCGCGCAGATCACCAACAACGGCCTGTTCCTGGTCTTCACCGGCCTGGCCGCCACGCTCCCGTTCTTCCTGCCGATGGCGGTCGGAGTGGTGGCGGGCGACGCGATCGCCGGCGAGGCCCACTCCGGCACGCTCCGCTATCTGCTGGTCGCCCCGGCCGGCCGCAGCCGTCTGCTGCTGACCAAGTACGCGACGGTCGTCGTCTTCTGCCTGGCCGCCACGCTGATGGTCGCCGTATCGGCCCTGGCGGTCGGCGCGTTGCTCTTCCCGCTCGGGGACCTGACGACCCTCTCCGGTACGCGGATCGGCTTCGCCGAGGGCCTGGGCAGGGCCCTGCTGATCGCCCTGGCCGTCGCCGCGTCACTGATCGGAGTCGCCGCGCTCGGCCTGTTCGTGTCGACCCTGACGGGCAGCGGCATCGCGGCGATGGCGACGACGGTCGGCCTGCTGATCACGGTCCAGATCCTCGACCAGATCCCGCAACTGCACGCCCTCCAGCCGTACTTGTTCTCCCACTACTGGCTCTCCTTCGCCGACCTCATGCGCGAGCCGGTCTACTGGGGCGACCTGGTCAAGAACCTCGGCCTCCAGACTCTGTACGCGGCGGTGTTCGGGTCGGCGGCGTGGGCACGCTTCACGGCGAAGGACATCACGGCCTAGTGCCTGCTGCGGCACTGGCTTCGAGCGCCCGCCCCAGGTCACTGTTCGTACCGGAACCGGGCGAGCGGTGCCTCCTGCGTGAAGAAGGTCTTCGCCCGGGTCAGCGCCGCGGTGTCGGTCAGCACGTCACCGGGCTTGCTGCCGTTGCCCAGCAGCACCCCGCCGAAGCGCATCCCCAGGTACGCGGCCGAGTTGTGGAGCGTCCCGACGAGCGGGTCGGCGACCACCTCCTCGGTGTGCGCGAGGGCGGTGACGCCCCACAGGGTGCGCCCGGCCAGGGTCGCCTTGAAGTCGAGGCCCGGCGTGCGCAGCCAGCCCGACCAGTGGTCCAGGTAGCGCTTGGTCTGCGCGGAGACCGAGTACCAGTACAGCGGCGAGACGATCACGATGTCCGTCGCCGCGAGCGTGGCGTCGAGCAGCCGGGCCACGTTGCCTTCGGTCGGCCGGACGTGGTCGCTGTCGTGGCGGAGGTCCTCGAAGTCCGGCGGGGGGAGTTCGGTGAGGTCGATCCACTCCTGTTCGACGTCCGGGGGCAGTTGTTCGGCGGCCCGGCGGGCCAGCAGCTCGGAGTTGCCCTCGGCGCGAGCGCTGCCCAGGACGAAAAGGAAACGGCGGGTCATGGGTGCCCCTCTGGAAACTCGGCGTACGTCAATTACACGCGTGCGCATCATATGCGTACGCAAGTAAATGTGCCAGGGGTGTCCGCCAGGGGTGTCCGTCGGGGCCGTCGGTCAGCCCTCCTCGCGCGCCTCCGCCTCCCGCGCAACCGCCAGCAGAAGCGCCTCCCGCCCGTGCGGAGCCACCAGTTGCAGCCCGGCCGGGCAGCCGTCGTCGCCGATCCCCGCGGGCAGGCTCAGCGCCGGGTGCCCACTGAGATTGAACGCCCAGGTCAGAGCAGTGGAGTAGCGGTCCCCGGGGCCCTCGTGGCCGTGCGGGGCGGTGGGTGACGTCGGTGTCAGCAGCAGATCGGCACCGGCGAACAGGTCCGCGAGCCGCCGGTCGTTCACCGCCCGGATACGGCGGGCCCCGGCCGGGTCGGCACCGGGTGTGCGCAGGGCGAGCCAGGCCGGCCCGGGATCCGCGAGCCGCACCGGCGTGCGCGGCCGTACCAGCCGTAGCACCCCTGCCACCACGAGCCGTTCCACCGCCGCCCGGGCGAGCGCGACGGGCTCCGGGTCGGGCCCCGCGAAACCGAGGTCCGGGGACCAGACGGCGGTGACGGGAAGAGTCACCGCGGCCGGCACCGGCTCCCGGGCCTCCGCACGCCACCACAGCTCCGCGTCCCGCGCCGAGCGGGCGAGCACCCCGCGGACCGTGAGCCCCGTACGATCGCCCGACGGCAGCCGTCCCCGCGTCGTCTTCAGCCCCACCACCCCGCACCACGCCGCCGGGATGCGCACCGACCCGGCCCCGTCGCCACCCGTCGCCAACGGCACCAGCCCGGCCGCCACCGCCGCCGCGGCCCCGGCCGACGAACCGCCCGGCGTACGGTCGGCCCGCCACGGGTTGACGGTCCGGCCCCCGGCTCCGAGCCCCCACGTCTGCCAGGGCGTGCCCGGCCCGGGCACGGACGTCGCCCCCACGGCCACACACCCGGCGGCGAGCAGCGCGTCCGCCGCGCGCAGCCCGTGCCGCCCCTTGACGGCGATCGGCACACCGGCGAGCGGCAGGGACGGGTCCGCACCCCGCCGGTCGAGTCGGGTGTCCACCTCACCCGCCCGCCGCAACGCCTCCTCACCCCACACCTCGACGAACGCGCACAGGTCCGGATCGACCCGCTCGATCC
Source organism: Streptomyces sp. NPDC096046 (assembly GCF_040303285.1). Taxonomy (NCBI): domain Bacteria; kingdom Bacillati; phylum Actinomycetota; class Actinomycetes; order Kitasatosporales; family Streptomycetaceae; genus Streptomyces; species Streptomyces sp. NPDC096046. The sequence goes on from NZ_JBEOSZ010000083.1 coordinate 5,281, forward strand.
GCTCCAGCGCCGCCGCGACGACGTCTGCCGCACGCAGCGCCCGGGCGCGCACACCCGCCGCGATCTCCCCGGCCGACAGCAGCCGGTCCGGCGGGGGCCGGTCCGACAGCAGCCGGTCCGGCAGGGGCACGGCCGTCAGCGCGCCGCTCCCGTCAGCCGGGCCAGGTCCGCCGACTCGCGCGGCGGGTGGCCCGTCTCGCCGAGCCGCCAGGACGGCACCCACGGCACGCGGTACACGTCGATGACCGACTCCAGGGACCTGACCCGCTGGGCGAGTGGACGTGGCAGCCGGCCCGGGGCGTCCGCCACGAGGACGACGGCGTCCAGGTCGAGACCGGGCGGAGCCTGACCGCGCCGGAAGAGCTCCACCGCTCCGGCGACCGTGTCCAGCCCGGCCGCGTGCGTCCGGGCGACCAGCAGCACCGACGGGGGATCACCGGGCCCGGGCCAGGACCGGCCGCTGTCATGACCGCCGTAGACCGCCACGAGGGTGGAGACACCCGCGCCGCCGTGCGTGCCGACCCAGGAGAAGCGCCGCCCCGCGGCATGGGCGGGCGCGGGCTCCGGCGGCCCCGGCTCCGGCCTGGTCACCGGGCCCCGCAGCCAGATCTCCGGTCCCTGTCGCGTGCCTGTGCGCATGACCCTCTCCTCCCTCGTGCGCCCGGCCCTCACGCTCCGCGGAACGACCCGTGCCGTTGCCCGCGGCCCTTGGGACGAGCCTGTGACACCGCGGTGACGTGAGAAACGGGGGCGAGCGGACACACTCGACAGTAGGTGTACGACGCCCAGTGAGGGGACGATGTCGCGACTCAGCCGCGAGAAGAAGCGGGAACAGAAGCAGGCCGCACGCGCGGCGACCCCGGCGGCGCCGATCGACGTCCATGTCCCCCGGGCCGGAACGGACGCGGGAGGGGCGGCCGGTGGGGTCTCCGACGGTGCCTCCGTCGGAGGGGTGCCGGTCTTCGCGGCTCCTGGTGAGGAGATCCAGCGGGCCGTCCTGAACCGCCTGCACCACATCGCCCTCGCCACCGGCCACCCCGTCCTCGCCACGATCCACGACGAGCGCATCGGCTACGTCGTCCCGCTCCAGGTCGACCCGGACGGCTCCAGCCGCTTCACGGCCGAGCCGGTCGCCACGCCCCCACCGGCGCCCCGGCACGCCGGGGACAATGGGGCCGCCCTCACGCCGCCGGAGCCGCGGCCCGTGCGAGACGACGGCGCCCTTGCGCCACCGCAGCCGCCGCAGCCGCCGCACGCCCCGGGCGGGACGGCGACCCCGACCGAGCCGCAACAGGCCCCCGGCGGAACCGTGATCCCGTCCGGGCCGCAGGACGCCCGGAGTGGCAGTGCCGCGACCCCGCCCGAGCCGCCGCACGCCCCGTCCGCCCCGAGTGACAGCGCCACGCATGTGTTGCGCCCCGCGCACGAGTCCGGCCGGGACACGGCCCCGACGTTCCGGCTCCGGGCGGTGCCCGAGCCGCAGCCGGTCGATGAACCCGTACCGACGTTCGAGCTGCGAGCCGTGCCGGGGTCGGCGGATTCCGTGCCGGACGACGCTCCGCCGGCCCCGGGGACGGCGACGCCACCCGGCACCGTCGCGCCGCCCACCGGCGCGTTCGGCCCGCCCCCGCCCATGGACGCCAGGCCGCTCCCCGTCCCGGAGGCCCGCCCGGCTCCGCGACGTGTACCGGTCTCCGAAGAGGCCCTGATCGCTGCCGAATCCGATCTCAAGCCCACACCCCCGCGCGGTTTCGACGCCGTAGCGGAGGCCGTGCTCGGGGACGAGCCCCTCACCGCCCCGGGCGATCCCGCCGCGCCCGCGCTCCTGGCGGAGCCCGTCGCGCGGATCAACGAGGCGGTGAAGGAGGGCCGGATCGACACGGCCGCCGCTCTGGCGGAGCAGACCGTCGCGCAGGCGTCGGGGACGCTGGGGCCGGAACACCCCGAGGTGCTCCGGCTGCGCGAACTCACCGCGTACATCGCCTACCTGGCGGGCGACCCGGTCCGCGCCTGCCGGCTGTCGCTCGACCTGGCCGGTGCCCACCGCCGGGCCGGCGACGCGGAGGCCGCCTACGGCAACGTGGAGAGCGCGGCCACCGCCTGGCGCGCGGTGCGCGACCCGGCGCGGGGGCTGGAGCTGGGGCGCGACCTGATCGGCCTGTGGACGGAGCTCGCCGCCGAGGGCGGTCCGGCCGCCGAGGAGGTCGAGCAACTGGAGTCGGCCCGCGCCCGCATGGGCCGTCTCACCGAACGCGCCGCCCGCAACCCGTAGGCGCCCGCCCCGGGGGGGGGCTACTCCGACAGCTCCCACACCGCGTACGCGAGGGCGTCGCTGTTGCGGTTCAGGGCGATGTCGTTGATGTTGGCGGTGGTGTCGCAGGAGGAGTGGTAGCAGCGGTCGAAGGCCCGCCCCGCCGTGCCGCCCCACTTGGCCGCCTGCGCCGCCGTCATCGTCCGGCTCGCCCCCGTGAACAGGCCGCCCACCGGCACGCCCGCGCTCTTGAACGGCGCGTGGTCGGAGCGGCCGTCGCCCTCGGTCTCGATCTCGGTCGGAACGCCGATGCCGCCGAAGTAGTCCTTGAAGGTCTTCTCGATCGCCGGGTCGTCGTCGTAGACGAAGTAGCCGGGGTTCGGCGAGCCGATCATGTCGAAGTTCAGGTAGGCGCTGATCCTGGAACGGTCGCCGCTCGCCAGCCGGTTGACGTAGTAGCGGGAGCCGACCAGGCCGAGTTCCTCCGCCCCCCACCAGGCGAACCGCAGATGCTTGGTGGGCTTGTACTGCGCCCGGGACACGGACAGTGCGGTCTCCAGGACGGCGGCCGAGCCGGAGCCGTTGTCGTTGATGCCGGGCCCCGAGGAGACGCTGTCGAGGTGCGAGCCGGCCATGACGACCTGGTTCGCGTCGCCGCCCGGCCAGTCGGCGATCAGGTTGTAGCCGGTGCGGCCGGAGGCGGTGAACTGCTGGACCGTGGTGGTGTATCCGGCCGCGTCCAGCCTGGCCTTCATGTAGTCGAGCGAGGCCTTGTAGCCGGCCCGGCCGTGCGCCCGGTTGCCGCCGTTGGCGGTGGCTATGGACTGGAGCTGGGACAGGTGGGCCTTGACGTTCGCCACGGGTATGTCCGGCGCGGCGGCCGCTCTGGAGGGAGCGGAGGGCGCGGCGTCGGCCACGGCACCGCCGGTCAGAAGCATGGCTGTTGCCATGCCGCCGGCCGCGACGGCGCGCGCGGAAACGGAGAGCTTCATGTGGGGGCTCCGGATTCCGTCGGGAAGCCCGTGGGGTGTCCACGGGCCGCCCACAGTGAATGGGGTGCCTGGATGGTGAAGCTGGTACTGACTCTCCGTCAAGGTAGCTATTCGGCCAGAGCGTTACGGAGTGCGGGCCTCCGGCGCCCCGGTCACTGCACGCAGAACTCGTTCCCCTCCGGGTCCGCCATCACGACCCATGCACCGCCCTGCTCCTTCACCCGCCGCAGCGTGCTCGCCCCGAGCCCCTCCAGCCGTGCGACCTCCTCCTCGCGCCGCCCCTCGCCCGGGTGCAGATCGAGGTGCAGCCGGTTCTTGGCCGTCTTCGCCTCCGGCACCCGCTGGAACAGCAGCCGCCGCCCCAGCCCGGTCCCGCTCTCCTCGTCGAACGGGTCCTCGGGGTGCCGTACGGCGATCAGATCCCGGAAGGCGCGGCGGCCGTGGAAGTCGACCGTGGCTTCCTGAGGCAGGGCGCCGAAGCCGAGCAGCTTCCCGATCAGGGCGCTGTTGTCCTCGACCTCGTAGTGGAGGGCGGCCGCCCAGAAGTCGGCCTGCGCGTGCGGGTCATCGGCGTCGATGACGAGTTTCCAGTGCACGGGAGCGGGGGAGGGCGGTGTCTGCGTCATGTAACCACTTATATTGGTTAGGTGAGTGGACGCGCAGGGGAAACGCCGGAACGACCACCCGGTCTGACGCTGGTCTCGCACGAGGGCAAGCCCTACCGCTTCGCCCCGGGCATCCTGTGCCTGGAGCTGACGGCGACGGGCGGCCCCGGGGCCTTCGCCCGCTGGGAGGTGCTGCACGAGCCCTCCGACCTGGTCACCTGGGCCGCGCGCAGCCGGCTTCCGGACGGGCTCGACCTCACCGTCTCCGTTGCGGAACTGGAACTGGTGCGCGCCCTGCGCGACGCCGTGTTCCTGCTCGCCGCCGGTCGCGCCCACGGCCACCCCTTGGAGCCGGCCCACCTGGACGTCGTCAACACCGCCGCTGCCGGGCCCCCGCTCACCGCCCGCATCGAGCCCGGCGGCATCCGCTCCTGGGCGCCCGGCGCCACCGGCGCCCACCTGCTCTCCACCGTCGCCCGCGACGCGATCGACCTGTTCACCGGTCCGTTCGCGGACCGGATCCGCGAGTGCGGCGCCCACGACTGCCACCTGCTCTTCGTCGACACCTCCCGCCCGGGCCGCCGCCGCTGGTGCGCGATGGAGCACTGCGGGAACCGCGAGAAGGTCCGGGCACACCGCGCCCGCCACGCCCCTGCGAAGCCGTAGCCTCCGCGGCGTGCGCGACGCGGGAGTCGTACGCGGTCCCGGGCCGCCGCGATCTCCTCGTGGTGCTCTACGGGCCGCCGACGCTCGCGGCGACGGACGGGGACGCGGGGTCGGAGCAGGGCCTGGCCGGCGGGCTGCCGGCCACCGCCACCCGGTTCGGTTCGGCGATCGGCGGCTCGGCGGTGGCCGCGCTCTACGGCCTGGCGTCCACCGGGTCCGGCCCCGCGGCCACGCTGTCGGCGTTCCGCGCGGCGCTGACCGTGCCGGTCGCCCTGGTGGCGCCGGGCACGCTGATCTCGTCGGTGAGGGTGCGCGAGGCCCGGCGCGCGGCGCGCAAGGCGTCCCAGGTGAGCAGCGTCAACGCCAGCCACACCAGCGTGAACCCGGCCCAGCGCTCCGGCGGCATCTCCTCGTGGAAGTAGAGGATGCCGAGCAGGAACTGGAGGACGGGCGTCGAGTACTGCAGCAGGCCGATGGTGGACAGGGGCACACGGATGGCGGCCGCGCCGAAGCAGACCAGGGGGAGCGCGGTGACGATACCGGCCGAGGCGAGCAGGGCCGCGTGCCCCGCACCCTCGGCGGCGAAGGTGGAGTCGCCCCGCGTGGTCAGCCACGCCAGGAAGCCCAGAGCGGGCAGGAACTGGATCGCGGTCTCGGCGGCCAGCGACTCGATGCCGCCGAGGCCCACCTTCTTCTTCACCAGCCCGTACGTGGCGAAGGAGAACGCGAGGCAGAGGGAGATCCACGGGGGCCGGCCGTAGCCGATGGTCAGTACGACGACGGCGGCGCATCCGGTGCCGACCGCCGCCCACTGCACCGGCCGCAGCCGCTCCTTCAGCAGAAGCACGCCGATCGCGATGGTGACCAGCGGGTTGATGAAGTACCCGAGCGAGGCCTCGACCACGTGCCCGGAGTTCACGGACCAGATGTACAGGCCCCAGTTGACGGTGATGACCGCCGCGGCGACCGTGATCAGCGCCAGTTTGCGCGGCTGCCGCAGCAGCTCACCGGCCCAGGCCCAGCGGCGCAGCACGAGCAGGGCGGCGCCCACGAAGACCAGCGACCACACCATCCGGTGGGCCAGGATCTCCACCGCGCCGGCCGGCTTCAGCAGGGGCCAGAACAGGGGGACGAGCCCCCACATCCCGTAGGCCGCGAAGCCGTTCAGCAGTCCTATGTGCCGCTCACCCCTCGGCTTGCCGGTCACGGGCCCCTCCTTCGCGCCTGGCGTGTGTCCGCGTCCCCGACGGTAACGCCGAGCGCCCCCGGCTGTCATGCCCGTATCGGCATACGGTCATGACATCCCGGGGGGTGAGGGAATGGGGCGGGGCGTCAGCTCTTGAGGGCGGCCGCGATCGCCTCGGAGAACGGGGTGGTCGGGCGGCCGGTCAGACGGGACAGGTCACCGGTGGACACGACCAGCTCGCCCTTCTCGATGGCGGCGTCGACACCCGCGAGGATCTGCGCGAACGGCTCGGGCAGGCCCGCGCCGGTCAGGATGCCGACGAGGGCTTCGGGGGAGACGGCGCGGTAGGCGATCTCCTTGCCGGTCTGCCGGCTCAGCTCGGCCGCGTACTCGGCGAAGCTCCACGCGGTGTCGCCGCCCAGCTCGTACGTCTTGTTCTCGTGTCCCTCGCCGGTCAGTACCGCGACGGCGGCAGCGGCGTAGTCGGCACGGGCGGCGGAGGAGACCTTGCCCTCGCCGGCGGCGGCGACGACCGCGTTGTGCTCCAGCACCGGGGCGAGGTTCTCGGTGTAGTTCTCGTGGTACCAGCCGTTGCGCAGCAGCGCGTAGGGCACATCGGAGTCCAGCAGGAGCTCCTCGGTGCCGCGGTGGTCGTCGGCGAGCGCGGCGGTCAGGCTGCTGGGGGCGCTCGTGTAGGCGAGCAGGGCGACACCGGCGGCCTTGGCGGCGTCGATGACCACCTGGTGCTGCCGCACGCGGCCCTTGTCGAACTCGTTGCCGGAGATCAGCAGCACCTTGTCGCCGGCGGCGAAGAGGCCGTCGAAGGAGGCGGGGGTGTTGTAGTCGGCGACCGCGATCCGCACACCGCGGGCCGCGAAGTCGGCGGCCTTCTCCGCGGTGCGGACGACCGCGGTGATCTGCTCGGCGGGGACCTTCTCCAGCAACTGCTCCACGACGTGACGGCCGAGGTGTCCGGTGGCTCCGGTGACGACGATGCTCATGGTGGGGTCTCTCCTTGTGGGGTGCGTTGACACTAACCCTAGGAGATGCGCTAACTATTGGAAAGTACCCACTTTGAAGTAAGGTACTGGCATGACGGTAAGTAAGAGTGTGGGCGACCTCCAGGCGATGTGCCCCCACCGGCTGGTCCTGGAGCACGTCACCAGCCGCTGGGGCGTGCTCGTCCTGATCGAGCTCCTGGAACGCACGTACCGCTTCAGCGAGCTGCGCCGCGCGATCGGCGCCGGTGGCAGGGGCGTCAGCGAGAAGATGCTCACCCAGACCCTGCAGACCCTGGAGCGCGACGGCCTCGTCCACCGCGACGCCAAGGCCGTCATCCCCCCGCGCGTCGACTACTCCCTCACCGACCTGGGCCGCGAGGCCGCCGAGCAGGTCCGGGGCCTCGCGGCGTGGACGCACCAGCGCATGGACGAGGTGGAGAAGGCCCGCCGGGCGTACGACGAGGCCCGGGCCGCGTCTTAGGGGCCCTTTCACTATGCCCGTCCGGGTCGCGCGGCCTGGCACCGCACCTCGCCGCGTTGCCGAAACGCCCTGGTAGCTCCGCTACGAGGGCCCGGCGCCTTGCGATGCACGGCACCGGACCACGTGCCCTGATCGGACGCTCATAGTGAAAGGACCCCTTAGACGGCCCGGGCCCCGAGGGTGCCTTTCGGCGGCGTCAGCCGACGACCGTCCAGGTGTCGCCGCCAGCCAGCAGTGCGGCCAGGTCGCCCTTGCCGTGCTGCTCGATCGCCGTGTCGAGCTGGTCGGCCATCTGCGTGTCGTAGACGGGCCGGTCGACCGAGCGCAGGACACCGATCGGGGTGTGGTGCAGGGTGTCCGGGTCGGCGAGGCGGGACAACGCGAACGCCGTCGTCGGGGACGGGGAGTGCGCGTCGTGGACGAGCACCCGGTCCTCGTTGTCCGGCGTCACGGCGACCACCTTCAGATCACCGGTGAGCGGGTCGCGCACGACACCTTTGGCCAGTCCCCCACTCTCGGCTTCGCTCGAGCGGGAGGTGCCCCCAGCGCCGAAGCGGATCGGCTTGCCGTGCTCCAGGCGGATCACGGCCTCCTCGGCCTGCCGCTTGTCCTTCAGCGCGTCGAAGGCGCCGTCGTTGAAGATGTTGCAGTTCTGGTAGATCTCGATCAGGGCGGTGCCCTGGTGGGCGGCGGCCTGGCGCAGCACCTCGGTCAGGTGCTTGCGGTCGGAGTCCACCGTCCGTGCCACGAACGACGCCTCGGCGCCGATGGCCAGCGACACCGGGTTGAAGGGCGCGTCCAGCGAACCCATCGGCGTCGACTTGGTGATCTTCCCGACTTCGGAGGTCGGGGAGTACTGGCCCTTGGTCAGACCGTAGATCCGGTTGTTGAACAGCAGGATCTTGAGGTTGACGTTGCGGCGCAGCGCGTGGATCAGATGGTTGCCGCCGATGGACAGCGCGTCGCCGTCACCGGTGACCACCCACACCGACAGGTCGCGGCGGGAGCCGGCCAGCCCTGTGGCGATGGCCGGGGCACGGCCGTGGATGGAGTGCATCCCGTAGGTGTTCATGTAGTACGGGAAACGGGACGAGCAGCCGATGCCCGAGACGAAGACGATGTTCTCCTTCGCCAGCCCCAGCTCGGGCATGAAGCCCTGCACCGCCGCCAGGATGGCGTAGTCACCGCAACCCGGGCACCAGCGCACCTCCTGATCCGACTTGAAGTCCTTCATCGACTGCTTGCCCTCGGCCTTGGGGACCAGGGACAGCGCCTCGACGGTGCCCGTGCCGTGCGTGGACGTCTCAGCCATCGATGGCCTCCTTCAGAGCCGCGGCGAGCTGCTCCGCCTTGAACGGCATGCCGTTGACCTGGTTGTACGAGTGGGCGTCGACCAGGTACTTCGCCCGGATGAGCGTGGCGAGCTGCCCGAGGTTCATCTCGGGGATCACCACCTTGTCGTAACGCTCCAGTACGGAGCCCAGATTCCGCGGGAAGGGGTTGAGGTGGCGCAGGTGCGCCTGCGCGACGGACTCCCCGGCCCGGCGCAGCCGCCGCACCGCCGCGGTGATCGGGCCGTACGTCGAGCCCCAGCCGAGCACGAGGGTGCGGGCGCCGTCCGGGTCGTCGACCTCGATGTCGGGGACGTCGATGCCGTCGATCTTGGCCTGGCGGGTGCGGACCATGAAGTCGTGGTTGGCCGGGTCGTAGGAGATGTTCCCGGTGCCGTCCTGCTTCTCGATGCCGCCGATGCGGTGCTCCAGACCCGGCGTGCCCGGAATCGCCCACGGGCGGGCCAGGGTGTGCGGGTCGCGCTTGTAGGGCCAGAACACCTCCGCACCGTCGTCGAGCGTGTGGTTGGGGCCCTGCGCGAACCGCACGCGCAGGTCGGGCAGTTCTTCGAGGTCCGGGATGCGCCAGGGCTCGGAGCCGTTGGCCAGATACCCGTCGGACAGCAGGAACACCGGCGTGCGGTACGTCAGCGCGATCCGCGCCGCCTCCAGCGCGGCGTCGAAGCAGTCCGCCGGGGTGCGCGGGGCGACCACCGGGACCGGAGCCTCGCCGTTGCGCCCGAACATCGCCTGCAGCAGGTCAGCCTGCTCGGTCTTGGTCGGCAGACCGGTGGAGGGCCCACCGCGCTGGATGTCCACGATCAGCAGCGGCAGTTCCAGGGAGACCGCCAGACCGATGGTCTCCGACTTCAGCGCCACCCCCGGCCCGGACGTCGTCGTCACCGCCAGCGAACCGCCGAACGCGGCCCCCAGCGCCGCGCCGATCCCGGCGATCTCGTCCTCCGCCTGGAACGTGCGCACGCCGAAGTTCTTGTGCCGGCTCAGCTCGTGCAGGATGTCCGACGCCGGAGTGATCGGGTACGACCCCAGATACAACGGCAGATCCGCCTGCCGCGAGGCGGCGATCAGCCCGTAGGACAGGGCGAGGTTGCCGGAGATGTTGCGGTACACACCCGGCGGGAACGCCGTCGCCGCCGGCGCGACCTCATAGGAGACCGCGAAGTCCTCCGTCGTCTCACCGAAGTTCCAGCCCGCCCGGAACGCGGCGATGTTCGCCGCCGCGATGTCGGGCTTCTTCGCGAACTTCGCCTTCAGGAACTTCTCCGTGCCCTCGGTGGGCCGGTGGTACATCCAGCTCAGCAGGCCCAGCGCGAACATGTTCTTGCTGCGCTCGGCCTCCTTGCGGGTGAGGTCGAACTCCTTCAGCGCCTCGACCGTGAGCGTGGTCAGCGGCACCGGGTGCAGGTGGTAGCCGTCCAGTGACCCGTCCTCCAGCGGGGACGTCTCGTAGCCGACCTTCTGCATCGCCCGCCTGGTGAACTCGTCCGTGTTGACGATCACCTCCGCGCCACGCGGCAGGTCGCCGATGTTCGCCTTCAGCGCGGCCGGGTTCATCGCCACCAGTACGTTCGGCGCATCACCCGGCGTGAGGATGTCGTGGTCGGCGAAATGCAACTGGAACGACGACACACCCGGCAGGGTCCCGGCGGGCGCCCTGATCTCGGCCGGGAAGTTCGGCAGGGTCGACAGGTCGTTCCCGAACGACGCGGTCTCCGAGGTGAAACGGTCACCGGTGAGCTGCATACCGTCACCCGAGTCCCCCGCGAACCTGATGATCACCCGGTCCAGGCGACGGACATCCTTCGCGCCCGCCGCTTTGCGCTGCTCTCCTACGACTGCTCCGTCGGCCTGCTCCGCTGGGCTACTGACCTGGCTGGTCACTGAACTGGACCTCCCTAGAGGCGGCTGTCCGGGAGAGGCCATGCCGCAGGCCCTCCCAGGATCAACCCTACGACCGCAAGGGTCGCCTTCCTCGGGTCATTCGCATCTTGGACACGACTTTGAGATGATTACGTGCCCGGACTTGTCCGGATTTTCCACACGCCTCACATCGAGGTGTGTCAGGAGGTGTGTCAGGAGTTGAGGTACGTCAGCACCGCCAGCACCCTGCGGTGGTCTCCCTCGCTCGGGGACAGCCCCAGCTTCAGGAAGATGTTGCTGACGTGCTTCTCGACCGCCCCGTCGCTCACCACGAGCTGCCGCGCGATCGCCGAGTTCGTCCGCCCCTCGGCCATCAGCCCCAGCACCTCACGTTCCCTCGGGGTGAGCCCCGCGAGCACGTCCTGCTTACGGCTGCGGCCCAGCAGCTGCGCGACCACCTCCGGGTCGAGCGCCGTACCGCCCTCCGCCACCCGCACCACGGCGTCCACGAACTCCCGCACCTCGGCGACCCGGTCCTTCAGCAGATAACCGACACCCCGGCTGGACCCGGCCAGCAGCTCCGTGGCGTAACGCTCCTCCACGTACTGCGACAGCACCAGCACCCCGAGCTCCGGGTGGGCCTTGCGCAGCTGCACCGCCGCCCGCACTCCCTCGTCCGTGTGCGTCGGCGGCATCCGCACATCCGCCACGACCACGTCCGGCAGCTCGCCCTGCGCGTCCAGCTCGGTGATGGTCTTGATCAGAGCCTCACCGTCACCCACACCGGCGACGACGTCGTGCCCCCGGTCGGTCAGCAACCGGGTCAGGCCCTCCCTGAGCAGCACTGAATCCTCGGCGATGACCACCCGCACCCTGTCCTCCACGATGTTCGGCCCCCCACAGCCCGATGCCGCCCGTCCGCGGCCCACAACGGCTCCGCGCCCACCCGTGCGACGGGTCCAGCATTTCAGGGTCGGGGGGTGTATGGGGACGGGACCGGCTTCTTGACCGGCCGAACCGGCCGAACGGGAGGTGGGGAAGGCTCCGGGGCCAGAGGTGCTCCGGGGCCAGAGGTGAACACCTCTGGCCCGTCACGGATCAGGGGGCCCGGCCCCCGCGGCGGTCAGCGCACGTGCGCCCCCCGCCACGGCAACTCCGCGGTCACCCGGGTCGGACCGCCCGCCGGCGAGTCCACCACCAGGATCCCGTCCACCGCGTCGAGCCGTTCCGCCAGCCCCGCGAGTCCCGACCCCTGCGCCGTGTCGGCCCCGCCCACGCCGTTGTCCACGACCTGCAGCATCAGCCGGTTCTCCGTCCGCCACACCTCGACGCCCGCCCAGGTGGCCCGGGCGTGCTTGCTGACGTTCTGGAGCAGCTCCGACACCGTGAAGTACGCGATCCCCTCGATCGCTGGCGCCGGCCGTTCCGCCAGGTCGACCTCGACCCGCACGGGCACCGTGCAGCGCGAGGCGACCGACGACAGGGCCGCGTCCAGCCCCCGGTCGGTCAGGACCGCCGGATGGATCCCCCGGGCGAGGTCCCGCAGCTCCTGGAGGGCCGTCTTCACCTCTCCGTGTGCCTCGTCCACCATCCGCGCGGCCGTCTCGGGGTCCTCGTGCAGTTTCTCCTTCGTCAGCCCCAGATCCATCGCCAGCGCCACCAGCCGGGCCTGCGCCCCGTCGTGCAGATCCCGTTCGATGCGCCGCAGGTCGGCCGCCGCCGTGTCCACCACGACCCCCCGGTCCGACTCCAGCTCCACCACCCGCGAGACCAGCCGCGACGGCCCGAGCAGCCCGTGCACCAGCAGCCGGTCCACCATCGTCAGCGCCCGCACGATCCACGGCGTGGCGATCGTGAACAGCAGCCCCACCAGCGCGGTCACCGTGATCTCGAACGGGTTGTCCAGGTAGATCCGGTACGCCTCGTCGCCGTACAGCTGGACGCCGTCCTGCCCGGCATACATGGGGAAGACCCAGAACCACAGCGGATACGTCAGCAGCGCCCACCCCAGCACCCAGACGTTCACGGCGACGACGAACGAGAACACCGCCCAGGGCAGCTGAAGCACCGCGTACAGCAGCGCCCGCCACGAGGCGCCGCTCTTGAGGACGGCCCCCATCCACGCGAGCGCCCCCGCCTTCCTCACCCGCAGCGGCTCCGGCTCATCCACCTCCAGACCCAGCAGGGCCCGTGCCCGCGTCCGCTCCATCGCGCCGAAGCCGCGGCACCCGGCGAGAGCCGCCGCCAGCACCGGGATGCCCAGGAACGTGACCAGCAGGCCCGCCCCCAGCGACACCATCGTGACCGCGTAGGTGAACAGCAGGATGCTGATCGGCAGGCTGAGCAGCACATGGGCGAGCTCGCGCCAGGTGCGGCCCTCGACCGGCGCCCGCAGCGCGGCGGGCAGCCGGTGCCGCCGTTCGGTGCTCCCGGGGAACCCGGACCCGCTGTCGAGCCCGTATCCCTGTCCGTACTCCGTGGCCATCGGCGTCGTCCTTCTCCTCGTCCTGCGGCTGTGCTCCCGTATCTCCACCCTGCTCCGCCGCAGGTCGCCGGACCATGGAGTCCGTCGGCGTCTGTGGTGGGGGGTTTTCCCTACCTGTGGCCCTGTGGCCCTGTGGCCCTACGGACCTATGGCCCGGTGGTCTCCGGTCCACCGGGGTGCGGCCTGTGGGGCTGCGGGCCGGTGGTGTTCGGCCGGGTTGGGCCGCGGTTCGGTGGTGTGCGGCGGGGTTGGGCCGCGGTTCGGTGGTGTGCGGCGGGGTTGGGCCGCGGTTCGGTGGTGTGCGGCGGG
>NZ_JBEOSZ010000084.1:0-18221 GCF_040303285.1 Streptomyces sp. NPDC096046
CAGCTGGGAGGGGTTGCGGAACAGGGCGTACCAGCCGTTGACCGTGGAGTTCACCGTGGCCTCGTGACCGGCGTTCAGGAGATAGGAAGGGGCCGGCGAGGCGCGCCGCCCGTGGAACGCCGTGCGGTACGCGTACGGCGTGGTGCCCACCACCTTGCGGAACCGCTCCCGGAACGCGGTCGGCGAGCCGAACCCCGTCTGGCGTGCGATCCGCTCGACGGAGTGGTCGGAACTCTCCAGCAGGTACTGGGCGCGGCGCACCCGCGCCCGCAGCAGCCACTGCAGCGGTGTGGTGCCGGTCTGCTCGCGGAAGCGGCGGCTGAAGGTCCGCTCGCTCATCCCGGCCCGCGCCGCCAGCGCACCCAGCGTCACCTCGTGCGCCAGGTTGTCCTCGATCCACTCGAGCAGCGGTTCCAGCGCCGAGCCCCGGGGCACGGGCGGATGCTCGTGCACGATGAACTGGGCCTGCCCGCCCTCCCGCTCCAGCGGCATGACCGACATGCGGGCGATGTTCGCGGCGACGGCCGACCCCAGGTCCCGCCGGATCATGTGCAGGCACAGATCCAGCGCGGCGGCCGCCCCGGCCGAGGTGAGGATCCGGCCGTTGTCGACGTACAGTACGTCCGGCTCGACCTCGACCAGCGGGAAGCGGCGGGCCAGCTCGCCGGCGGCCACCCAGTGCGTGGTGGCGCGCAGACCGTCCAGCAGCCCTGCCTCCGCCAGCACGAAGGCGCCGACACACACCGAGGCGATCCGGGTGCCGGCCTCGGCCGCCTCCCGTAGGGCCGCCAGCACCCGCGCGGACGGCGGCACGCCGTCGGGGGAGCAGCCCGGCACGATGATGGTGTCCGCCTCCGCCAGCGCTTCCAGCCCCCGCTCGATCCGCAGGGTGAAGCCCCCGTCCGCGCGCACCTCGGGTGTCTCGGCGCACAGCCGGACCCGGTAGGCGGGCCGCCCGTCCGGCAAACGAGTCCAGGCGAACGTCTGCTGGGGCGCCGCCATGTCGAACGGCACCACGTGATCGAGGACAAGGATCGCCACGGAGTGCATGAACGCCACCCTAGGTGCCTTCCCGCCAGCCGCGCGGAGCGGGGGCCCTGGGCGGTCCGGGACGAGAGGAAGCAGGTCAAGGCAGTTGGCGAGAACCCGTTGGAAGCTGTCGTTCCAGCCGCTGGGGAGATCACACCGGGGCGTCCTACCGTGGGCGGCGCCGTCGATCACATCCTGGAAAGAGCCCCGGTGACCAAGATCCTGCTGTCCCTCCATGTCCTGGCCGCCATCGTCGCCATCGGCCCCGTGACCGTCGCGGCCAGCATGTTCCCGCCCGCGGCACGCCGCGCCGCCCCCGACGCGGCGGGGGTGGGCACCGTCGCGCTGCTGCACCGCATCTGCCGCGTCTACGCCGGCCTCGGGCTGACCGTCCCGCTTCTCGGGTTCGCCACCGCGGCCGCCATGGGCGTCCTCGGCAGCGGATGGCTCGTCACCTCCATCGCCCTGACCGCCGCGGCCGCCGGCATCCTGGTCGCCTTCGTCCTGCCCCGCCAGGAGGAAGTGCTCGGCCAGTTGAAGTCCGAGCAGGATGTGGACCGGGGGAGCACCGTGCAACTGGCCATGTTCACCGGCATCTTCAATGTGCTGTGGGCGACGGTCACCGTGTTGATGATCGTCCGGCCGGGTTCCACGACGGGAGCCTGAGAAGGCGCCGTTTTCCCTGTCACGGATGTCCGGGTCTGCGTCAAGTCATCCCAAGGAATTCACACTCCGGGACATCCTGCCGCCTACACTCGCAGTCTCGCCCCGCACGGGGCCGACGAGCAGAAAGGCACGTTGACGGGTGTTCCAGGATTCCCCCATCTACGACCGACTCATCGCGGAGCGTGGCGATGTCCCCGCACAGGTGCGCCGCGAGGCCGAACGTGTGAGCAGGGAACTGGAGCTGGTCATGCGGCCCTCACAGTCCCTCGGCTACGACCGCCCGCACTCCCCGGGCGCCGGCTGGCAGCGCGCGGGCATGCTCCCCGGCCCCCGGCCCCAGTGAACGGGGCGGCGGAACCGGGCCCGGTCCGCGCCGGCCCCGGCGCTCAACCCACCTTCGTGTTCCAGCCGTTGACATGGGACGGCTGGACCGGCACGGGCCGGGACAGCCACTCGGCGATGCTGCGGGCGATCGGCTGACCCGTCTCCACCTCGACGAAGCCGAACTGCCCCGACTGGTTGCACTCCAGGAACCACCACGTCCCGTCGGAGTCCTCCGCGAAGTCGAAGGCGCCGTACGCCAGTTCCGCCTCACGCAGGTAGGACAGGACGCCTGGACCGATGGAGGACGGCACATCGACGGGCTCCCAGGGTGAGCCGGGCGCGGCGAACCGCACGTCGACCTCGTCCGGGTTCGCGTCCTGGGCGGTCGCCTTGCGTGCGGCCAGCATCCGCTCGCCCACGACGGTGAGCCGGATGTCGGCCCGCTTGGAGATCCGCCGCTGCAACAGGGTCGGCCCGAACGCGACGGCGGAGAAGTCGGTGTCCGGCGGGACGCGGCTGGTCGGCACGGCGCGCGGCGGGTCCTGCGGATGCGCGCCCGACACCGGCTTGACCACCAGATCCGGGTAGCGCTCAGCGAACTCGCGGGCGGCGCGCGGGAAGGTCGTGATCAGCGTCGCGGGCACGGGCAGGCCGCATCTCTGGGCGAGTCGCAGCTGCCACGGCTTGTGCCGGGCCCGGCGCGCCGCGTCGGGCTGATTCATCCAGCGCGCGTCCGAGCCCCGCAGCATGCCGTAGAGCGCCTGGGCGGCCTCCTCGGTCAGCCATGCGGACGGCTGGGCCGCCCGCGCGGCCGGTGCGCCGGGGCGGCGTACCCACACGGAACGGAGCCCCCCGATGCTCACCAGCCGCCCCCCGGCGGACAGATGACCGCGGAACCGGCCGTGCGCGTACTCCCCCGACAGCGCGACGCCACCGGTCAGGTCGGCGGGGTCGACGCGGACCACCGGTACCCCCGTCGCGTTCAGGTGCACGACCACCATGTCCGCGGTCACGTCCTCCTCGCAGGTGAGGATCAGTACGGTCATCTTCGGCGACCCGCGGTCAGTCGTCGAAGTGCGTCTTGGAGCCGGCGGTGGAGGTGGTGGTGCCGAACTCTCTCAACAGGGCGAAGTCACAGGCCGCTACACGGCCGTCGCGGAGCACGTTCAACTGCAGTCCGGCGTCGTACACGTACGGAATGGCAGCTTCCAAGTCCACTGCCGGGCGCGCGTAGTTGAGCGCGAACGGTTGCATCGTCTCTCCCTCGTCGGTACTGCGCCGATCAAGTGGCGCCCCGGGGGCGCGGCCGCCCGGTACGCCGACGTGTTTCGGCTTCCAGAGACTTATACGAGTCGAACGGGTGGTTGGTTTCCTTACTTTCCGTAGTTATTGGCCGGTTGCCGGTCCGGCCGGTGTGTCGTACTGCGCTCCCGTTCGCCGAGGGAGCCGCGGACGGTGCGCAGAGCGAGCAGCAGGACGCCGATGTCGTCCAGGTAGACCGGGTCGGGCAGCAGGTCGGTGGGCAGCACGAGATAGAGCACCGCGCCCCAGAAGACCCAGCGCGGACCCGTGGGCAGGCCCGCGCGCCGCAGTTCGCGCCGGGTCCGGACCAGCCGCACGAGGACGACGACGGCGAAGACGAGGACGACGGCCGCGAGAACCGCCGTCAGGATGATCACCTGTGTGGTCGTATCCACGAGTTGCCCTCCTCATGGCGTGCCGAGGCACGGGGTGTCCTTAGCTGGATTCCCGTTTCCGGCGGCTGTATTGCGGCCGGGACCGACATGTGGGCGAGTCGGCGGATTTTCCGCGCGGGTGGTCATCCCGGTGGCTCACACGAGTGGCACGGGGTGACGGGGACGCCTCATGCCCCTCGACGCCCCGCCCGCCGACCGCGACAGCGCGGCGGACCGGTTCGCCAGGTCCGTGTCCTGGTCCGGCTGGCTCGCCGCCCTGGCTCTCGCCGTGTGCGCGGTGGTCCACTTCCCGCTGGAGCGCGGCGACGGGACGTTGCGTATGCACGCGTTCGCCCTCGGTCTGTCGGTGCTGTGCACGGTGCTGGCGCTGCTGCTGGCCCTGCGCCCCGTCGCGCTGGTGCTCGCCGGTGCGGTGCTGGTGCCCACCGTGCTGGCCGGGGCCCAGACCTACGGCAACTCCTTCCCGTCGGCGTCCCTGCTCAGGGCCGTCGACCTGGCGCTCGCCCCGCCGTGGCTCGCCGCGGGCGTCGCCGTGTGCGCGGCGCTGCTGGCCCTGGTCGCGCTGGTGTTCCGCGTGCTGGCCCCCGTCGCCGCCAGACAGTGGGCGACCGCGCCGGCGTCCGAGGCCCACGGTATGGCGGAGTGAGACCCGGAGCGTCCCCTTCGGCCGGACCGGACCGAGCCGCCGATGTCGGCCGGTCAGGTCCACTCATGCCGCCGATGTCGGCCGGTCAGGTCCACCGCATGACCGAAAGGGGCGGCGCCCCGATCCCGTCGGCGGACCGACGTGGACGTCGGCTTCCCTGCGGCCGACCGGCTGCCCGCCTGTCCGGCCGCAGGGTCTCCGCCGTGAACGCCGGGGCCAGTGAACACGCGCCGCACGCGGAAAGGCGCTTACCCTTCCGGCGCCACGTGCTGGGTCGTGGTGCTCTTCTCGTCACCGGCCGTGATCGCGGGACGCTTGACCCTGAAGCGCTCGAATGTCCGTGTGAGCTGCTGGAGCGGGGACACCGCGGGGGGACCGGACGGCGGCGGTCCGACGGGAGCGATGCCCGCGGACTCCTGGTAGGCCGCCAGGGCCTCGTGGGCGCTTTCGGCCGCCTCCCGGTACAGGTCACGGGACTTCGTCATGGCCTCCAGCGCCTCGGCGTACATGGCCACCAGAGCGCGCTGACGTTCCAGTTCCTCCTGGAGTGTCAGCAGGTGCCAGTCCTCCCGCAGCGCGGTCAGGGCGTCCTCGGCCCCGTCCGGCAGAGGCCTGGGCAGTGCGGCGAACCGCTTCACGGCGTCGACGAGGTCGGTCGGCTCGGACCCGTCGAGGAAGACCGCGCGCACGGAGAAGTCCTGAGCGTCGTAACCCTCCGGCTCCGGGACCCCGGGCAGCACCACCGCTCCACCACGGGGCACCTGCACATCGAAGGCCCGCAGGGCCCAGTTGAGGCCGCGCAGCTGCTGTGGGGCGGCGTGATGCTCCACCACACGGTGGCGCAGGCCCGGAGGCAGCCACCGTGCCAGCGGCGTACGCCCCCGGTCGTCGGTGGTCATCGCCTCGTGGACGACCACGTGGATGTGCCATCCGCCGCGCACCGCGTTCTTCAGCAGACGGCGGATCTCCTTGTCGTCCCGGGGCAGCGGATTGATCGCGCCCAGGGCCAGCCGTGTGCCGGGGTCCTGCTCCCAGGCGGTGTCCGGCTCCTCCGGCCAGAACAGGGCGGTGGGTGAGGGCCAGGTCTCGTCCCACGGCGCCTCGGCCTCGGCGACCAGGATCCACTCCTGCCCGGGCACCTCGGCCACGGAGGGCCGCACGCTCAGCCGGGCGCGCACGGGCACGTCGTCGCCGGCCCGCCAGCGGGCCTCGAAGACCCGCTCCGCCGGGGCGGCACCGTCTTCGGGCAACTCCAGGAAGTCGTCGATGGCGTGACTGTCCTTGCGCTGCTGCAGCGAGCGCCGGAGAACGTCTTCCGCGGATCCCGAGGCATGGCGGCCACGCGCCGGCCACACCGTGGCGGGGGTCATGGAGCGGGCGGTGAGGGAGGTCTGCATGGGTCCATCTGTGAGCGGGGGTACGTGCGTCTGCCAGTATCGTCTCCGCAGGCCGACGGGTGCTACCCGGGGTCGCACCCGGCTCCGTGCGCCGGTGACGTACGTCCTTACGAGTCGTCACCTCCCCGGTCGGGACGAGGCTCCCGCCCCTGGGCGACATCGGTCACGCCCGACTCCTCGGCGGTGTCCTCACCGCCGGGCCGGGGCGTGCCCCGGCCGCCGGCCTGGCCGCCGCTCGTGGTGCCGTAGCCGCCCGGGACGCCGGGAACGCTGTCCGCGTCGGCCTGGTCGCGGCTGATGTGCCGGGTGGCGCGCACCCCGGCACGCCGCTCCGGACGCGGGTAGCTGAAGGGGCGGGCGGCAGCCCGCTCCGCCTCGGCGTTCTCCACCTGCTGGGTCCGGTCGTCGTCTTCGCTTGTGCCGTTGGTCATGCGGACCGCGTACCCCCACCGGGCCGTGCCATGTGAGGTGAGGGCGGCACCAAGGAGTGATCGGGTGGCGCGACGCGGCACCGGAGCGTGTGACGCGGCGTGCGGCAGCGCCCCGGGGTGGTATCCGGGGCCCGGGACGTGCGCGGGATGTCCGCCGTGCGCGCGGGGTGTGCGCGCCGCGCGCACATCGGCGGATTTCACGCGTGGCCCACCCGCCGGTGCGGTCCCGACAATGGTGCGCACGAGCAGGGCCCGCCCACCATCCGCATCGGGGCGGGTCCTGCTCGCTCCGCGAGGGGTGACGGGTCACCGGTCCCGGGCGGACGTCATCGCTGAGCGGGAGGCGGAGTGGACCTGGCGCGGGGCTCTCGCAGGCCCGTCACGTCGATCACCATCGCGTCGGCGTCCGGTCCGTCATGCCTGTCGGGGCGGGGACCGGGTACACGGTCTGAGCACCGACTGTGCGGACACAGGAGAGGGGACCGGGGGAGTGGCAGTGAAGGCGATGGGGTGGGCGCACTCGTTCCGTATGTCCGAAGGCGTCCGCGCCGGACGGGAGTGGACGCGCGAGCGGCTCGACTCCCTGCCGTGGGCCGCTGCCGAACCCGACACGGTGGACGCCGTCGTGCTGGCCGTGTCCGAGCTGGTCACCAATGCGCACATCCACGCGCACAGTGACGCACACCTGGTCCTCACGTGGGACGGCGACTGTCTGCACGTGAGCGTTCACGACGAGGACCCGACGCTGCCGCGCCAGCGCGACCCCGAGCCGGGGGAGGCCTCCGGCCGCGGGGTGTCCATCGTGCGGCAGCTCGCCGACGAGTGGGGCGTCAGCTGTCAGCGGCACGGCAAGACGGTGACGGCATGCTTCCGCCCGGCCGACCCCGACGGCACCGGCGCCGGCGCCGGTCGGTAGGACCGCGGCGGCAGTCGACTTCCGCTCACCCGGTGAGGATCGGTTCCGAGGAGAAGTGTCGTGTACCTGGCACGTGGATCGAGTGACGACCCCTACGTCTGGCTCTGGGTCCTGGGCGCTCTCGCGCTGTACGCGCTGATCAGCTACGGACTGGCGTACCGCGCTCGCTCCCGGCGCGGCTCCGCACATCCGGCTCATGACGCTCTGCACGACCTCAAGGACCGGGAGGACCCCCAGCCGCCCGAGAATCGCTTCTTGAGCCGCCTGATCATGCTGGGCGGGGCGGGGCTCACCGGTCTCGTCGCCTACCTGACCAGTGGCGCCCTGCGGGTCCTGACGGTGGGGCTCACCGCCGTGCTGGCGGTTGCCGTCTGGGCGTACTACGACCACCGCACGGAAACACGAGCCGCCGCCCAGCGCTGACACGGACCGGGCCCCCTCGCCCTGTGCGAACGGACGGGCCCCCTCGCCCTGTGCGGGAGGGCCCGGAGGTGGTCAGTCCGTCTCGGGGTGGTTGCCGGGTCCGTCGGCACCGGGGGACAGCGGAGTGGGGGACAGCGTGGTGTCCTCCTCACCGGGCTCCAGAAGGGTGTCGGCCGCGCCGACGATGAGGGGGTCGGGTGAGCCGACCGCCTCGCTGTCCTTGCTGGCGTAGTCGATGCGCGACAGCAGACTGCGCATGGTCTCCAGCCGCGCGCGCCGCTTGTCGTTGCTCTTGACCACGGTCCACGGGGCGTGTGCGGTGTCCGTGGCGCGGAACATGTCCACCTTCGCCTCGGTGTAGTCGTCCCAGAGGTCCAGCGAGGCCAGATCGGTGGGGGAGAGCTTCCACTGGCGCACGGGATCGACCTGCCGGATCGCGAAGCGTGTGCGCTGCTCGGAGCGGGACACGGAGAACCAGAACTTCACCAGCAGGACGCCGTCGTCGACCAGCATCCGCTCGAAGGCCGGACACTGGTCGAGGAACAGCTCGTACTCGTCCTTGGAGCAGTAGCCCATCACGCGCTCCACGCCGGCCCGGTTGTACCAGGAACGGTCGAAGAAGACGATCTCCCCGGCGGTCGGCAGATGCGCGATGTACCGCTGGAAGTACCACTGGCCCGACTCGCGCTCGGTGGGCTTGTCCAGGGCGACCACGCGTGCGCCACGCGGGTTGAGCCGCTCGATGAACCGCTGGATCGTGCCGCCCTTGCCCGCCGCGTCACGCCCCTCGCACACGACGATCACCCGGGCACCGGTGTCCTTGACCCACCGCTGGAGCTTCAGCATCTCTATCTGCAGGACCCGCTTGGCCCGCTCGTACTCCTTGCGGCCCACCTTGCGGTCGTACGGATAGTTCTCCCGCCATGTCCGGATGGGGCGCCCTTCTCCGTCGAGCACGATCGGCTGCTCGCGGCGACTGTCGTCCACGGTCAGTCCGTCCAGCAGTTTGTCAGCGTCGTCGGTGTTCATCACGAGGTTCCCCGCTCGGCTCGTTCGGTAGGCGACGGCCACTCGGGTGCCCCGCCCGGTCCCTCCCATGTGAGGAGCGGCCGTACCGGTCGAGGAGCTGTCAGCCGGTGCGGCCGTCGCACGCCACTGCGGGCGGCGTCCACACCGGCCGGCTCGGCCACGAGCCGCTCGACGGCTGAGGAGCGGGGAGCCGCTCGCGGACGCCGAGGCGGCTGAGGGTGAGCCGTCGGCTCAGAGCGCGGTGCCCGTCTCCTCCGCCAGCACCCGCACGAGCCGGTCCTGGAACGCCGTGTCGTGGACGGCGCGATGCGGCTCCGACCGGCGGCCGTGGTACCAGTACCCGCCGGTGATCAGGGCCTCCGGTGCGTCGCTCGACGCCAGCCACTCCTGCGTCCGGTGGCCGAGCTCCAGGTCGTCCGGCGCGCTCGGCCCGCCCATCCTCGTCGGTACCCACCCGGGGTCCACGGCGTTGCTCAGCACCCCGGGGCGCAGCCGGGCCACCGCGGCCGCGAGCGTCGTGACGAAGAGCTTGCTGTCGGCGTACGGCCCGGCGCTCTCGCCCCGCCAGTCGACCCCGTCCAGCGACGGACGGCCGCCGAGATGCGAGTCGCTGCTCAGGTACACCAGCTGGCGCGGCCCCCGCAGCAGGGCGGTCAGCAGATACGGCGCGACGATGTTGACGGGCATGACCGCGGGTCCGCTCCACACCCCGGCGTTGTGGATGACGGCGTCGAGCGGCCGCGAGGCGTTCAGCTCGTCGGCGACCCTCCGTACCGCGTCACGGTCGGCGAAGTCGCCCACCACGAGTTGTGCCCCACGACCGGACAGCTCCTCCAGTGCCGCCGCGCGCTCCTCGTTCCGGGCGTGCACCACCACGTCGTGCCCGGCGGTCAGCAACGCCTCCGCCGCGGCACGCCCCAGCCCGTCCGCGGAACCGGTCACCAGGATCCGGCTCACCGCTCCTCGCATGAGACTGCCTTCCTCTCGTGGCTCGCGTCCCGCGAAGGGACACGTACCAGATCACACACGCGTTGATCCCGGGTACCCCGTCGATGCGGGTGGCGTTGTTCTCGACTGGTGTCGTTCTCGACGACCACACACGCCACGACGACCACCCGACGGTGAGCTCCCCGGCCGGCGTCCGCTTCGGCGTCTCGGCTCGATGGGGTGCCGGTCGAAGGTCCCCACGCTCGGGCGACGCCTCACCCGGTCTCCGGCACCCTGAGATCCGCGTCATCCCGCTCCTTCGCGCCCCCGGTGTTCAGTAGCCCACGCGGAAGGTGGCGTCCTGCCGCTCGGTCGTCGTGGAGATCGGGTCGATGCGCAGGGCGTAGTCGGTGTGGCGGATGTAGCGGGTCGGGTTGTTGTACGAGCGGAACGAGGACCAGCTCGCGTCCGCCAGGCCCGCCGTGCGGTGGAACGTCGCGTCCGCGGCGAACGTCGACGTGCCGTCGTTGGCGTCGAGGCGGAGCGCGTAGTCGTAGTGCCGCAGGTAGCGGGTCGGGTAGTTGACGGACCGGAAGGAGACCCCGGAGCTGTCGGCGAGTCCCGGGACCAGCGTCCACAGGGAGTCCTTGTACGGCTCGATCGGGTACGCGTCGATCCGCCCCAGGTAGCCGGAGTGGCGGACGTAACGGGCCGGGAAGTTGTAGGACTTGAGCCGGTTCCAGGTCGGCGCGCCCCACTTCGCGAGCAGGTTGCCGTACTCGGCGGCGGTGATCGTCGTGATGCCGCAGTGCTTGGAGTTGACCGGCTGGGTGTAGCTCTTCTGGTCGAGGGCCGTCCAGGTGCCGGAGGCGAGGTTGCCGGACTGCCAGGCGTAGAAGACGCCGTTGGGGGTGTAGGTGTCGCCCCACAGCCACCAGGTGCCGGACGTCAGGGACTTCACGAGGGTCGGTGCCTCGGTGCCGCCGTGCGCCACGCCGGTGCTGAACTCGGTGAAGCTGCCCGGGTCCAGGGTCGTGGATCTGGCGCCCACCAGTGTCTGGTTCTTCTTGAAGTAGAGGTAGTTGTAGCCGTTCACACCCACGGCCATGTCGCCGTCGATGACGTCGTAGCCGGGGTCGAAGAAGACCTGCGGGGCGGAGGCGGTCACGAAGTCGGTCGTGTAGTTGACCATGATCACGTTGTGGCCGCTGGAGTCGACCGAGGAGTAGATCACCGCGTACTGGCGCCGGCCCGCGTCCCAGAACGCCTCGGGTGCCCAACTGTGGGTGGCCATGTCGTGCAGTTTCAGCCGCCGGTAGCCGGTGAAGGTGCGCAGGTCGGCCGAGTCCCAGACGTGGATGTACTGGCTGTTGTAGTTCCAGTCGGTGCCCTTGAGGTCGGTGGCGAGCACGACGAACGTGCCGTCCTGCTTGCGCATCAGGAACGGGTCGCGCAGCCCGAGCGCACCCGCGGTGGGGGTGACCAGCGCGTTGTTCTGGTTGAGGGGCGTCCAGTTGAGCCCGTCGGGGCTGACGGCGAGGTGCAGGCCGTAGTCGGTGCCGTCGCCGAGTTCGGTGGACTCGGTGAAGTAGACCATCGCGTACGCCGAGTCGGCGGCGTGGGCGGTGCCGGTGCCGAGGGTCAGGGCGAGCGGTACGGCGGCGGTCATGCCCAGCAGGCCGCGGCGGGAGAGGTGGGGGTTCGCGCTCATGTTCTGCTCCAAGGGGAAGTGCGGGGTTGCCGAACTGCCTTTCCTGCGGGGGTCGTTCGCAGAAGCGTTCAGAAGGTGTCAGAGGTGTGCGGCACCCGCGTGTGCCGGTTCTCCGGCGGTGCCGTCACGGTGTTGTCCTTCACGGCGGTGGGCCCCTCGACCCGCTCGGTGCGGATGTCGGTGTGGACCCGTCGCCGATACGTCACCGACCCGTCGCCCGTTCAGGGCGTGCGTGCCCGGCCTCCGAAGGGAAGTCGCTTCACCGCCCTCGATCGATATATCGAACGACGTTCGTGCTGCCGGATGGGACCGTAGGGCGCGCGCGGCACCACCGTCAATACTCGTGCTCACCCCGGAGCCCGCGAGACCTCGACCGCGGCGGGCCGGTGAACCACTTCGCCGCTACCGACCCGCTACCGGACGTCAGATGGCTCCGGAGGTCCTGGGCGTCGCCCGGGCGCACGGTACCGGCCCCGCGCAGGTCAGGACCGCCTGGACTCCGCTTCCCGCTGCCACTGTCACGCGCCGGGCCGGCCCTGGACCCGCAGGCCGGGGCGGCGGCGGTGCACCGTCACGTACGACAGGCCGCTCTCGCCCGCGGCGACGCTGCGGACGCTGCCGTGCGGCAGCCAGACCAGGCTGCCGGGTTCCAGCGGGCTCGGTCCGGCCGCGGAGCCGAGAGTGCCGTCACCGGTGACGACGAGCAGGAGGACGTCGAGGTCGGCTTCGGTATGAGCGTCGATGGACGTACGGGGCGGGACGTGGATGAGGTTGGCGTCCAACTGGCGGCCGGCCTCGGCCAGTCGCCACAGGGCGCCGGACGCTGCCGGGTCGGACTCGGCGAGCGACGCGGTGTTGCACAGGACCCGCGGGACGGCAGCGTCGGCCGGGCCGAGGGGCGTCTGAGGGTCAGTCATGGGTCGTCCCACCCTCCGATACGGGCCTGCCCGGGCCGGTTCCCCTGCGCGGCAGGCGATCCGCGCCGTTCACGGGCGGATACACGGAGAATCTGAACATCGGCCGCGTTCGTCCCGGCGGGCGCGTGAGCGAACCGAAGTGAGGGGAGGCGCGGATGGATGGCGCCGGTGCGATGGCGGCGGCCGTCTCGTCTGTGCGGCTCGGGATGGTGCCGGCGCTCTCCTTCCCGGAGGCGCGGCCGAAGTTCCGGGCGCCCGGTGCGACCGCGTGGCCTCGATACCGGCCGACTGTTTCCCGGTGCTCAACCGCGTCGATGCGGTGCTCGCCGGCGCCGTGACCGTGGCGGTCGTGGCCGGTGACCCTCGCCTGCCCCCGTCGTCGTGCCCGGCCGGTGGCGCGGTGGTCGTGGCGGGTGCGTGGCTGCCCGTGATCCGGCCGGCTCTCAACCACCGCTCCGACCGGATCCGTGCCGGTGATGGCCCGCCCCGGCCGCGAGCGCATGTCCTGCACATCGCGGCCGAGGCGGTCAAGGTCCTCGCGCTCCTCGCCCTGGGCGTCGGCACCCCGATGCCCCGAGGGCGTCCCTGACGAGGGCCACCCGCGCGCTCGCGGACCGGTCTCCCCGGGGGCGTCACTCGTTGTCGGAGGTGGTGGGACGCGTCCGTCCGGGCTCCGGAAGCTCGCCCTCCAAGGCCCGGGCGTGGAGCACGTCGCCGATGAACAGGTCGTACACGAGTACGCCGATCACGCCGCCGACGAGCGGCCCGACGATCGGGATCCACCAGTAGTCGCTGAAGGCCCCGGCCAGGCTGCCCGGAAACGCCAGGTCCTGCCATCCCGCCATCCAGGTGAACAGGCGCGGCCCGAAGTCACGGGCCGGGTTGATGGCGTACCCCGCGTTCGCGCCGAAGGACATGCCGATGGCGGCCACCACGAAACCGATGATCAGCGGTCCGAGGTTCGCCTTCACGGCCGTGTTGCGCAGGTCGATGAGGGCCACCACCAGCAAGACCAGGAAGGCGGTGCCGACGATCTGGTCGATCAGCGGACCCCAGATCCCGCCGTTGAAGTACGGCGCCGGGAACGTGGCGAAGATCGAGAAGGAGGCGAGGGTGTGGCCGTTGACCTTGGGCCCGGTCATGGCGGCGTCGAAGGCGTTGATGGCGTCGTGGTACACGGCGTAGACCAGGGCCGCTCCGGCCAGGGCGCCCAGCACCTGGGACGCCCAGTAGGGCACGACCTTGATCCAGGGGAACTTGCGGCGGACGGCGAACGCCAAGGTCACCGCCGGGTTGATGTGCGCGCCGCTGACACCGCCGGCCACGTAGATGGCGAGGGCCACGGCCAGGCCCCAGCCCCAGGTGATCAGCAGCCAGTCTCCGGCGGCGAGGAAGATGACGGTGGGCCCCTCGGTTCGCCCCGAACCGGGCAGCGCCGCGACGGCCATCGCCACCACGCCGCATCCGAAGGCGATGAGGACGAAGGTCCCCAGAAACTCCGCCAGGCACTCGCCCGCCAGACCCGCGCGGCGTCTGAGCCTCGAAGGCTTCAACAGAGGCTTGATCTCCACTGCCATGTGACTTCTCCCTGGGTTGGCCGCGCTCCCGGCTGACACGCGGTAATCACGTGGTAACCCGGCGCGAGAGTCGCGGCAACCGCAGGAGAGCCAGGAGGCGGGGGTCTCGCTCTTCCCCTCGGCTCGCTCACCCTGCCGCTGGACGAGCGGGCTCCGGCTCGGGTGCGGTCCCCGTCGCCCCGTGCGGGGAGAGGCCGAGACCGTCCCCGCCGAAACGGCACTGCCCGCTCCCGGTGCTGTTCGCCCACGGCCTGATCGCCGTGTTCACCCTCGCCCTCGTCCCGCTCACCGCCCTGGGTATCGGAGGCAGCTGACATGACCGACGATCCCGTGCCGACGTCCCCGCGGAGCGACCCGCACAGCGGCGCGGCGCCCGGGACGATCGAGGGGACGGTCCCGGGCGCCGCGCGTCAACGGGTCAGCGCACCTCGCGCGCGTAGGGCGCGACCGTGATCCGGTCGATCAGCGGCGCGTACCGGGAGCGGAGCAGCACGCCCGGGAAGGTGTCCGAGGCGTAGGTGGTGCCGTCGAAGTCGGGCAGTTCCTCGGAGCGGAAGCCGACCGTGTTCTTCCCCTTCTCCAGCCGCACCGGGACGGTCAGCTCCCAGAAGTTGTTCTGGTGGAAGCTGTGCGGGAAGCCGACGCGCCGCGCCGGGGCGCCGTTGATGCTGATGTCGGCGTGGCGGGCGAGTGGATCGGGGTTGTAATGGGTGGCCTCCGACTGCTCCGGGTTGGAGTAGCGGATGCGCAGCGCGTACAGCCCCGCCCGGTCGGCCGTGACGGTGAACGTCGCCGTGTTGTGGTTGCCGGGGGCTCCTCCGATGCCCGTGATCGCCGTGCCGTCGGTGGCGAGGGAGAGCGGGGCGAGCGGGGCGAGCGCGGCCGAACCGGCCAGAGCGGCGTCCCCGGCCTCGTATGTGCGCACCGGCAGCGTGCCCTGGGTCGGTGTGACCGTGAGGCGGTCGACGAGGGTCGTGGACGCGCCCGCCGTCACGGTGACCTTGTTGACACCGCCGGAGAGGGAGACCGCCGCTCGGCTCCTGTTCCCGGTCAGGCGCAGGACGTCATGGCCGTTCACGGAGAGCCGGGCGCCCGTGCCGCCGAGGGTGTCGGCCTTGAGCGTGGCCTCGCGGTCGGCCGGCGAGTACACCCAGAACGTCGCGCTCTGGCCTTTGGCGAGGCGCATCGCGCCCGAGCCGGTGGCCGCCGGCTTCGGGAGGTCGTAGACCGGGCGCGCTCCGCCGGCCGGCCACGCCAGTTCACCCTCGTACACCCGGGTGTCCGCGGAGGGGCGGGGGAGGGAGAGGGTGAGGCGGTCGACGATGGCGTCTCCCCGGGTGGTGCGCTTGCCGTCGGCGCTCTTCGCGGCCAGCGTGAGCGTGTGCCGGCCCTTGGTCAGTTCGACCTCGGTGTCGGTGTGGTCCCAGACGACCCACTTGTAGCCGAGCGGCAGGTGCAGTTCCCGTTCGCTGTCGGCCTTGCCGTCCACGCGCAGGAAGACGTTGGTGGGGCCCTGCTCCCTGACCTTGTCGAAGGTGTTGAGGGAGTTGGCGAAGACGCTCAGGTCGTAGGTGCCGTCCTCGGGCACGTCCACGGTGAAGTCGAGTGTGACGTCCGAGCCGGTGCGCAGGCCGCCGACGTCGTAGCCGCCGGAGGTGTAGAACTTCGACACGTCCTTCGGTGAGCCCTCCGGACCGTTCTTCGACCAGCCGGAGCCGGTGTGCGCGGCGTCCTCCGCCTCGTACGAGGACTGCCAGCGCACGGGCGGCGACTGGGTGCCCTTCGCCTCGCCGGCCGGGCTGAGGACGACCTCGTAGGCCGAGGACTCCTTCAGCTTCGGCAGGGCCCCGTCGCCGAAGTCGAGGCCCACCGTGCCGTCGTCGCCGACCCTCAGGTTCGACTCCGCGAGCAGCTTCGGGCCGGACGAGTCGCCGACCTGCCCGCTCCACTCGATCTCCCGGACCCAGGCGTGCACGCGCTCGCCGAAGACCTTCTTGGGGACGCCCGCGAAGGTGATGTGCCCCTTGCCGGTGGAGCCGCCGAAGACCAACCGGGACTGCTTCCTCTGCTCGTCGAGGGTGGCCACGCCCTGCATGGTGTAGTTCTCGCCGGGGAACGGCGGGGTCACCCTCACCGTGTGCCCGCTCATCGAGGCGTACGCGTTCAGCAGCCACCACTGGCCGTTGCCGCGGCCCGACTGCACCGCGGAGTCGGACAGGTTGCCGTCGATGTTCCAGTACGCGATGTCGGCGTCGACCTTGGACTCCTCGATCGCGGACACCCACTGGATCATCTGGCCGGGCACGGAGGTGTGGTAGTTGAAGGCGTACTCGTTGATGTTGACGGGGAGTTGGGTGCCTTCGCGGTCGGTGCCCCGGAACAGGGCCTTTTCCCAGGCCCGGTACTTGGCGACGCTCTGGCGCACCGCCTCCGGGTGGCTCAGCTCGTGCCAGGTGACGACCTGCGGGAGGGTGCCGGCGGCCAGGGTATGGCTGAGGAAGCCTTTCACCTGGTCGTACAGGACGCTGGTGTTGGGGCCGGCGACGCGGGCGTCGGGCATCTTGTCCTTGATGAGCTGGTATGCGTCGTCCCAGGCGGCGAAGAAGGCATCGGGGTCGTTGAGCCAGCTGACCTTGTCGTAGCTCCACTCGCCGGTGCCGAACATGTTGCCCTCGGGCTCGTTGAACGGCACGAAGACGATGTTGTCCCGGTACTGCTCCGGCAGCTTCAGGACCTGGTCGACCTGCTTGGCGATCTTCTCCTTGTAGAGCTTCAGCTTCTCCGCGGGGGTGTCGCCCGGCCACTGGTACGGGAAGCCGCGGTGGATGTCGGTCATGTAGATGTACACGTCACCGTCGGTGGAGTCGGCCAGTGGTTTGACCACCTCCAAGGCGTCGGCACCCGGGTGCTGCGGTCCGTCCTGCGCCTTGGTGGAGACCGTGCGCAGACCCATTCCCTCCATGAGGTTGTTGGTGGGGACGTCCGGTCCGTACACGCCGTAGAGGGTGCCCGAGGCGCCGCCGTGGAAGGCGCCGGTGTTCGAGCCGAGGTCGACGGTGAGCTGCCCCTCGCGGACCACGGTGACGGTGGCCTTCACCGCGCGTCCGGCCGCGGTTCCGGCGACCGTGAAGGTGCCGGGCGCGGCGTACTGGCCGGAGGGGACGGCGTCCCAGGTGACGGGGATGTCGCGGTCGTAGCCGTCGGAGAAGGAGGAGCGGACGGCGGCGGGCAGGGAGGGGGCGGTCCCGCCGATGGTACGGACGTCGAACGATGTCCGGATGAGTTCCTGGACGGTCGGCACGGCACCGACCGTACCGGCCACCTGGTCGGGGCTCAGTGCCGCGTGCCACACCGTGAAGTCGTCGATGGCGCCCTTGAGCAGCGGGTCCGGGTAAAGGGACCTGCCCAGGTAGCCCGCGGCGGTGGCCGAACCGTCCAGCAGGTCCCCCGCCTTGATGCCGGTCGCGGCGGAGGAGACGGCCACGCCGTCGAGGTAGGTGGTGAGCCGGCCGGCGGTGGTGTCGAGGGTGACGGTGACCGTCCGCCACTCGTTCGCGGGCAGGCTCGCGTAGCCGCGGACCTGGGCCTCGGCGCCTCCGCCACCGGTGGTCACGGAGGTCTGGAACAGGCCGCCGCCGCTGTGCGGGGTGGCGAAGAGGTACCTGGTGGTGTCCGTGCCCAGGTCGAAGATCCGTTGCCAGGGCGACGTGTCACCGCTCCACTTCACCCGGGCGGAGACGGTCAGGTCGGTCGTCCCGGCGATCACCTGGCGGGGCAGCCGGACGTACGCGCCGTCGGAGGCCGGGGCGCCGCCGGGCAGGGACAGCGCCTTGCCTCCGGCCGTGCCGTCGACCGACCGGGCGGTGGAGCCGTTCACCAGCGTCGCCGTCAGGCCGTTGCCCGAGCTGTCCGTGATCTTCCCGGAGGAGAGATCGTCCTGGTCGAAGGAGTAGTGGGCGGCGGGCCGGGGGGCCTCGACGGCCTGTGCGGGGGCGGCCGGTGCGGCGAGCAGGCCCGCCCCGAGGGTCAGCGCCACGGCGGCCGGGGCCCGGCGCCGCGTGAATCTGTCAGCGGATGGCATGGATGCGTCCTCAGTCGTCGTGTCGTCGTGCCGTGGTGTCGTCGCCGCGTCGAGCAGCGGTCGCGGTCGGCACGTGCGTCGAACCGGTTCGGTATCCGGTGCGCGCGGGGGTAGGGGTGTGGTGTCGGGTGGCGGGGACGACGGCTTCGCGGATGGGGCATGAGGGTCTGCCGCACCGCTGCCTGTAGGGCTTGCTGTGTCGAACCGGTTCGCGAAACTAGCATCGGGTCCCGCGGTCGACAATGCCTGCGACGCGAGGATCTTGACGGGGCGGCCGAGCGAACAGGGAAGCGCCGCACGGGTGTTGACAGGAGCCGGAGCGGTTCCTACGTTCCTGGCAAGCGAACCGGTTCGACGAGCAAGGAGTTCTTCGTGAACATCGGTGAGATCGCCAAGCGTGCCGGTGTCTCGCGGAGCACCGTGTCCTACGCGCTGAGCGGCAAGCGCCCG
>NZ_JBEOSZ010000085.1:0-17280 GCF_040303285.1 Streptomyces sp. NPDC096046
GGCACCCGAAACCTCCCGGGGAGCGACGACACAACACGCCACCACTTCCACCGATTCACCGGCCCTATGTCTGACCAGCGAAAACACCGCCCTCAAATTCGGAACGACAACAGCTACTCAGGATCTGGTGGCCGGGCTGCCCAGAACGGCAAGCTGTCACAGGTTGATGGGACTGCTTCACACTCGACGGAGCGGGAGATCGTGAGTGCTGCAGTGTCATCGGCTGGTGTCACGAGAGCCGCGCCTGCGCCTGCCACCGAGCGGGAATAGCGACGCGCCTTGCGCTGGGAAAACGTATCGCTTGAGTAAATCCCTTGAGGCCACAGAGGGTTGACTAGCAATCAGGAAGGCAAGAGGTCCAGGAAATCAATCAACTGTGACTAAGATCACATTCTAGACGGCTTAGTGAATTGCCCATCACGCGCCTTTCTGTACCCTATTTGATCTTTTCTCTCCAGATATCTTCCTGCTCACCTGATCACGTGAGCAGGAGATACGGAGTCCAGAATGGGCAGACCCCTGGCCCCCCCGCCCCTCTCGGAGGGCGAGGACAGCGACGTCCCAGGCGAGAGACGTCGCGATCGCACAGTCTTCTTCCCAGAACGCCCCTTGAAGCTGATAGCTGGTGCCGTGGCCGTGCTGCTGGCCGCCGAGGCCGCGACGATGGTGGCGACGTCGGGGCAGGCGGTGGCCTTGCCCTCACAGACGACAACTGCCGAGTCACCGCCCCCCTTGGGTCCTGCTGAGGCCAAGGACGAGGCGTCGGCGCAGTTGATGGCCCGGTTGCAGGACCGGCGGATCGAGATCCTGAACGCGCGCACCGAGTCCACGACGAGTTGGGCCAACCCGGACGGAACAGTCACGGTGGAGTCCTTCACCGGTCCGATCCGGACCAAGGACTCCGCGGGCAAGTGGCAGCCGGTGGATGTGACGCTGTCCGAGGCGGACGGCGAGATCGTGCCGAAGGCGGCCGCCGCTGACATCGCCTTCTCCGCGGGCGGGAGCACCGCACCGCTGGCACAGGTCAGCCGCGGAGAGAAGACCTTCGGGGTGAGCTGGGACGGCGCGCTGCCCAAGCCGGTCCTGAAAGGCAACACGGCCACCTACCCGAATGTGGTTCCCGGGGGCGACGTGGTGGTCTCCGCGCTTCCGGAAGGGTTCTCCCACTCGGTGGTGCTGCGCGAGCGGCCGAGCGGGCCGGTTCAGTTCCGCCTGCCCGTCGAGGCCGAGGGCCTGACTCTCTCGGAGACATCGGATCAGCGGCTGCATTGGGAGGACTCCAAGGGCAAGCAGGTTGCTGCTGCTCCGCCGCCGGTGATGTGGGGGGCCGCTGAGGACGCCAAGTCCCAGGAGCCTGAGCGCACGGCGAAGGTCAGCGCAACGGTGGAGACGGCCCCTGACGGGGACCAGACGCTGGTGCTCAAGCCAAGCGAAACATTTCTGCAGGATCCGGACGTCACCTATCCAGTGGTGATCGACCCGACCAACACGCTGGCGGGCCCGACCACGGACACCTGGATCCAGTACGACGCTTACCCGACGAGCCAGCGCGGGTCGACGGAGCTGAAGGCCGGCACCTACGACGGGGTGCAGAAGGCGCGCTCGTTCCTGAAGTTCAACGTGTCCCAGTACACCGGCAAGAAGATCGTGGACACCGATCTGCGGCTGTACTCGTACTACTCCTCCACCTGTTCGACGTCCGGCTCGGGTGTGCAGGCGCGTAGGGTCACCTCCGACTGGGATCCGTCGGCGATCTCCTGGTCGGCGCAGCCCTCGACCACGACGACGGGTGCGGTCACCTCGACCGCTGCGAAGGGCTACAGCTCCTCCTGCCCTGCCGGTCTTGTCTCCTGGGACGTGGACGCGATCGTGCAGGCGTGGGCGGACGGTTCGCCGAACTACGGCGTCCGCCTGGCCGCTGTCGATGAGACCGATGTGCTGACCTGGCGGCGTTACCGGTCGGCGAACTATGTCGACGGCTCCCACAATCCGGACGTCGAGCCGTCGCTGACGGTCACCTATAACTCCTACCCGGCCAAGCCGACCTCGCCGGCGATCTCGCCGAGCGTGGTGAACGCCTACAACGGCAATCGGTACGTCACCTCGCTGACCCCGCAGCTGTCGGCGAAGGTCAGCGATGCGGACGGCGGCACGGTCAAGGCCCAGTTCGAGATCACCCCGGACCCGGCCTACAACGACACCACCTACACCTACACCGCCACCACCACCGGCGTGGCCTCCGGTTCCACCGCGAAGCTGACGATCCCCTCGGCCAACGCCTTCCCCGCGGGTTCACACCTGCGCTACCGGGTGCGCGGCTACGACGGGTCGCTGTACGGGTCCTGGACCGGCTACAGCACGTTCGTGCTGAACACCGCCAAGCCAGCCGCACCCGCCATCACCTGTGACCCGTACTCGGCCGACACGTGGACGGCCAAGGCGAACGACGGCGCCCAGTGCACCCTCGACACCAGCTCCACAGATGGTCAGGGCTACCTATGGGGCCTGAACGACCCCAACACGCCCAAGAGGATCGACGACACGACCAACGGAACCGGCGGCGACCCACTGACCGTCACCGTCAACCCGGCCGACGGCTGGCACACCCTGTACGCCAAGACCATCGACTCCGGCGGCAACCTGTCCACCACCACGACCGAGTACAAGTTCGGCGTCGGCGCCGACGGAGCCGCCATTCTCACCCCGCGCGACGGCGACCGCCCCGCACGCCGGGTCGCGCTGGCGGCCACGGGCAAGACCAGCTACACCGGCGTGACGTACCAGTACCGGCGCGGCGAGACCGACACCTGGCAGAACGTGCCCCTGGCCGACGTGACGAAGAACTCCGACGGATCGGCTGTGGCCTCCTGGCCGCTGGCCGCACCCAGCGGTGCTCCGCCGGCGCTGGTGTGGAACATCACCAACAGCTTCACCGAGGACGGCCCGATCGACATCCGGGCCGCGTTCACCGACGGCACCACCACCGGCCACTCGCAGCCGGTGACCGTCACCGTCGACCGCGACGCCGGCACCGCACCGTCCGAAGAGGTCGGCCCGGGCAGCGTGAACACTCTGACCGGTGACTACACCCTGTCGGCCACGGACGCCTCCGGGTTCGACATGAGCGTGACGCGCACGGCCTCGTCTCGCCGCCCGGACGCGGGAGCCAAGCAGGAGGGCCAGGCGCCGATCTTCGGCCCTCAGTGGACCTCCGGCACGGTCGCGGAGATCACCGAATCCGACTGGTCTTACATCAAGAAGACCTCCGACACATCCGTGGTCCTGGTCGACGTCGACGGTGAGGAGACCGGCTTCACCGCGACCAGCGGCGGCGGCTGGAAGGCCGAGCCGGGCGCGGACGACCTGGAGCTGACCGGGTCGCTGATCGGCTCCTTCACGGTCACCGACGTCCACGAGGGCATCAAAACCACGTTCGCCAAGACCGACCCGGCCGTGACCACGTGGAGCGTGTCGTCGACCTACCTGCTGACGAGCAACTCCACCACCAAGGTCATCTCCCAGACCACCACCGTGAACGGCAAGACCGTGGCACGCCCCAAGTGGGTCATCGCCCCGACCTCGGCGGTGTCCGCATCGACCTGCGAGACGGACCCGTCGACCAAGGGCTGCCGGGTGCTGGAGTACCTCTACCCGCTGTCCACCACAGCGACCTCCACGTCGTTCGGTGACTACGTCGGCCGCGTCAAGCGGATCCGCCTGTGGTCCACCGCCCCCGGTGCGGCCACCTCGACCGCGGTGTCCATCGCCGCCTACAACTACGACGACTCCGGCCGTCTGCGCGAGGTCTGGGACCCCCGTGTCTCTCCGGCGCTGAAGACCACCTACACCTACGACTCGGCCGGCCGCGTCACCGAACTGACTCCGCCGGGCGAGCTGGCGTGGACCTTCACCTACGGCACGGCCGGCAACGCGGCCACCGCCGGTGCAGGCATGCTCCTCAAGGCGTCCCGCCCGACGCTGACACCGGGATCGGCGACGCAGACCAACGGCACCGCCTCCACCTCGGTCGTCTACGACGTGCCGCTGACCGGAACCAAGGCCCCCTACCCGATGGGGCAGACGAACGTGGCCGCCTGGGGGCAGACCGACGTTCCCACCGACGCCACCGCGGTGTTCCCCTCCGACGCCGTCCCGGCCTCCCACAACGGGGCCGACCTGACGGCAAGCGCCTACACCCGGGCCTCGCTCACCTACACCAACGCCTCCGGGCGCGAGGTCAACACCGCCACACCCGGCGGACACATCTCCATGACCGAGTACGACCAGTTCGGCAACACCGTCCGCGAGCTGAGCGCGGGCAACCGGAAGCTGGCCCTGGCCACCTCCGGTACCGGCCTGGAGCGGCTGACCAGCCTGGGCATCGACGCCCAGTCCACCGCCGACCGCGCCCGGCAACTGTCCACCCTCTCCGTGTACAACACCGACGGACACCGTCTGCTGGAGACATTCGGGCCGCTGCACCTGGCCACCCTCACCCAGAATGTGGCCGCCTTCGGCGACGCCCATGCCCTGCCCGCCGGCAGTGAAATCCCGGTGCGCTCGCACACGGTCAACACCTACGACGAGGGCCGCCCCGTCGACGCCCCGGTCCACGACAAGGTCACCACGGTCAAGACGGGCGCCTATCTGGAGGGCTACCCGGCCGACGCGGACGTGCGCACCACGAAGACCGAGTACGACTGGGCCAAGGGCCTGCCGACCAAGACCATCCAGGACCCGACAGGACTGGCCATCACGTCCACCACCGACTACGACACCCAGGGCCGGGTGATCAAGACGACCCAGCCCAAGTCGAACGGCACGGACGCCGGAGCGCGGGTGACGGCCTACTGGTCGGCCACCGGCACCGGCACCTGCGCCGGACGCCCGGAATGGGCCGACCTGGTCTGCTCCGTCGGACCGGCAGGCGCCATCACCGGCGGCGGCACCAACCCGACCCAGCTGCCCACCACCGTCACCGAGTACGACCGCTTCGGCGCCACCGCCAAGACCATCGAAACCGCGAACGGAGTCACCCGCACCACCACCATCACCACCGACACGGCCGGCCGCCCCACGACAACGGCCATCACCGGCGGCATCGGTACCGCCGTGGCAGACACCACCACCACCTACGACGAGACCACCGGCAAGGCCGCCACCGTCACCGCGGGCACCACCACCATCGCCTACGGCTACGACAAGCTCGGCCGCCAGATCTCCTACAACGACGGCACCGGCAACACCACTACCACCGAGTACGACGCCCTCAACCGGCCGACCAAGGTCACCGACTCAGCGCCGTCCACCACCACCTACACCTACAACACCACCACCGAACCCCGCGGCCTGGCCACGTCCATGACGGACTCCGTCGCCGGAACCTTCACCGCCACCTACGACGCCGACGGCTCGGTCACCAACGAGAACCTGCCCGGCGGCCTCACCCTGACCGTGGAGGAGGACGAGACCGGCGCCCCGCTGGCGCGGACCTACACCCGCGACAGCGACAGCACCGTCCTGCTCGCCGACACCGTCGGCGAATCCGTCCACGGCCAGGTCGTCACCCACGCCGGAACCACCGGCGCCACCATCGCCCAGGAGTACACCTACGACACCACCGGCCGGCTGACCCGCGTCGACGAAACCGCCGACGACATCTGCACCCGCCGCGACTACACCTTCGACAAGAACACCAACCGCACGGCTCTGGACACCGCCACCGCCGCACCCGGCCAGGCGTGCACGTCCACCGGCGCCACGACCACCTCGTACGGCTACGACAGCGCCGACCGGCTGATCGCCACCGGCACCGTCTACGACGCCTTCGGCCGCACCACCGCACAGGCCGACGGCACGGCCATCGGCTACCACACCAACGACCTCGTCCGCCGCCAGACCGCCGACGGCAAGCGCACCACCTGGGGCCTCGACCCTGCAGGCCGCCTGGCTTCCTGGACCACCGAAACCCAGCAGACCGACGGCACCTGGACCCTGACCGCCGCCAAGACGAGCCACTACGGCGCGGACGGCGACAGCCCCGACTGGACCCTGGAGAACAGCACCACCCGCACCATCACCCGCAACGTCCAGTCCCTCGCCGGCGACCTCACAGCCGTCACCAGCGAGACCGGTGACATCGTCCTGCAGCTGACCAACATCCACGGCGACGTGGCCGTCCAACACCCCCTGGACACCACCAAGCCCACGACCGTCCTCGACTACGACGAGTACGGCAACCCACGCCAGGGCAGCACCCCCGCCCGCTACGGCTGGCTCGGCGGCAAACAACGCCCCACCTCACCCACCACGGCACTCGTCCTCATGGGCGTCCGGCTCTACGACCCGAGAATCGGCCGCTTCCTGTCCACCGACCCGATCCACGGCGGCAACGCCAACGCCTATGAGTACGTCCACGGCGACCCCGTCAACAAGTACGACCTCGACGGCAAGCACTGGTTCTCCAAGGCATGGAATCGGGCGAAGCGGTGGGGCCGGAGCGCCGGAAGTGCGATCTGGCGCAACAGAGGAAGAATCGCGAGCGGGCTGGCGATCGGGGCATGCTTCTTCGCCTGGTATGTTTGCGCCGGTGCATCCGTGGCGTCGTACCTGATCAATGAGTATCAGAAGCCGAGAAGGCAGCGTTGGAGCAGGCGCGGAATTGCCTTCAACTTGATCACGGTAGGAATCGGCGCCAAAGTGGGTTTCTTGACCAGAAGATACCCTTGGAAGACCCGCTGGGGTGGATACGCATTCAACGGGTACTACAACGTGCCATCCACTGCCTGCTACATCTCGCAGAGGTGCCCATGAGTCGAAAAACCCCGGACAGGCACATATTTCGGCGCCTTGGATGGAATCTCCTGGGGGTTTGCGTCTGCCTCGGATACACCATGATCTCTGCATCCGGCATCTTTGTCGCGGACAGTGGCGATCCGAGCGTTATGCAGCGCACAGTCTGTACGGTGGCCGCGCTGGTCGGCGTCGTGCTTGCCGTCCGTATAGCGCGTCTGGCAATTGTCACGACGCCGGATCACCTGCTCGTGCGAAATCTCTTTCGGAGCTACAAAGTCCCCTGGGCGCAGATTTCATCAATCGATCGGCCGAGGTTGCACGGAGCCACGCGCAAGACGGGCATCGTCATTAACAGGACAGATGGCTCGTCGCTTTCCGCCACGGCATACGTGAGAGGGCCACACAATCGGGAAAGTTTCGCTGAGTCCGTTACGAATGACCTTCAACGGATCGCTGCTGATGCTGTAGCTCAGTAGGTACGTAGCGGCAGCGGGCCGGTCCGCCTTCTCTGAAGGCGGACCGGCCCGAACCCCTGAGGTGCTCTTGTGGATAACGAAGCAGATGGCAAGAAAGCCGGGCGTCACTCCCGGATAGAGAACATGCGTCGTGCGGAACGCAGGCGCGAGCGGGCTGTCAGGACCGTGGTGATCGTGGCTTCTCTGGTGACCGCTGCTGCGGTGACAGGTGTGTCCTACTCCGTATTCACGGAAAAGAGGGAAGAGCAGCGGATCAGGAAAGGCCTGCTCACGGGCGAGCAGAGGTGGGGAGCGTTGGGGCGGAACCATGTCTCCGAGTCCGTCGACTACTCGATGGCCCCTCCCGTTGGGGGCGATCACGACCAGGCCTGGGCGAACTGCAACGGAGAAGTCTACAGCGATGAGATACGGAACGAGAACGCGGTCCATTCGCTGGAGCACGGCGCAGTCTGGGTCACCTACAACGACACGGCCGCCGACGCGGACATCAGGGTCCTGACCGACCGCGTCTCCAAGACGCCGTACACGTTCATGAGCCCGTACAAGAAGCAGTCATCACCGATCACGCTGACCGCCTGGGGACGTCAACTGTCGGTGAGAGCGGCGTCGGATCCGCGCGTCGCGCAGTTCTTCACCAAGTACGTGCAGGGCGAGCAGACCCCTGAGCCGGGTGCTCCCTGCACGGGCGGAAGCGCGGGATAACCGACTCCGCATGCCACGAGGCAGCCTCCCGTGCGGGCGGCCGCAGACGACAGCGATATCGATCAGTCAGGAGAATCAGTAAATATGCGGGCTCTTTCAGTTTTGCTCCTCGCCTCCGTGGTGCTGTCGGCAGGATGCAGTGGTTCGGAGTCCTCGCCCGCGCCCGGTGAGAAGAGTCACCGGCCGATGCCGGTGCCGACCGTGTCCGTCTCCCGGCAGGCGGTGCCTGCCATAGCGGCAACGGACACCGCGCTGCCCACCGTGTCCGGGAAGTTCGGCCGGAAGCCGACGATCACCATCCCGAAAGCGCAGCCCAGCGGGAAATTCGTCATCACCACCGTGCTGCCGGGCCATGGTCGGAAGGCCCGCAGCAACGACATCGTGATCGTCGACTACACCGCCAAGACCTGGCAGCGCGGCACAAGCATGCCCGGCACCTACGGCAAGGGCGGCACACCGCGTGTCTTCCCTGTCGGCCAGGGCGCCGTACTCCCCGCGCTGGATCGCGCCGTCGAAGGGCAGCAGGCTGGCAGCAGAGTGCTGGTGGTGGCCCCGCCGGCTGCCGCCTACGGCGTGGCGGGCAACGCCCGGCTGGGTGTCGGGGGCACCGACACCGTCGTGTTCGCCGTCGACATCGTGAAGATCATCGCTGCTGACTCCACCATCCAGGGACAGCAGCGAGCTGTGCCTGACGGACTGCCCCAGGTGCGGGCCGGCCACTCGGCTGTCACGATCGCCGTGCCGGACACCGCCCCGCCCCGGAACCTGCTCTCCCAGACGCTGGTGGAAGGCTCCGGCCCTCGTGTCAAGGCTGGTCAGACGATCGTGATCCGCCGCGCCGGCGCGGTATGGGCGGCCAACCGCGGAAAAGATCAGGCCAGCCTCTTCGATTCCTCCTGGTCTCAGGGCCCTTCCACCGTCGTCATCGGCCGCGGCAACCTCGTGGAGGGACTGGACCAAGCGTTGGTCGGCATCCGGGTAGGGAGCAGGGTGCTCGTGGTGACTCCGCCGGGGCTGGCCTACGGAGCGACAGCCCAGAAGGACATCCCGGCGAAGTCCACCGTCGTCTTCATCGTCGATGTCCTCGCAGCATCTGGCGACGCGACGGCATCCACAGCGGCCGAGCCTGGGGAAGGTGACGGCACGTCGTCACCGTCGTCGACGCCAGGGCATCACCATCACTGAGTAGGCCCTGCTCTGGTATGGCTACGGCGAGCGGACATGTCCACGACCTCGGCCAGCGTCCCCAGCCGCGCTCCCGGACTGACTGTGCACCCTCGCTCGGCGAGCAGCGGCCGCACCTGGCTGATGGCCCGGTTGATGGTCGACTGGTCTGCGCCGGGCCAGTCGGCCTGGCAAGTCCCGAGTGAACTCCGTGGCGATGATGGACGAGGGTGGCCAGGAGCCGGTCGACAAACACCCGCCGGTGGTTCGCGCCAGGCTTGTGTCCCGGCCACGGATGCGGGCCGTGGGCGCTGCCCTGTCTCCGCGACGAGTCAGCGATCACATCAGCCGCCAGGGCCGTGATCCTTCGGTCGTTGATGATCGCTGCACGATTCGCGTTCCCCAAGCACAACCATGATCGACGATCAAGAACTCGACGTCTCATCGCCACTGTGCACGATTCTGTTATCAGGGAGGAAGGGCAGCACGCGCACCACTGGATTGGACGAGGCGGTCAGCTGCTTGTGCAGCTGCTGGTTCTCCAAGGTCAGTTGGTTGACCACGCGGACGAGCCCTTCGACGTCGGCGCGGAGCTGTTCGAGCTCGGCTTTGTCCCTCTCGCGGAGTTCCTTGAGCCGTACGACCTGTTTGCGGAGTCGGATCTCGGTGTCCGTGGGCTGTCCGCGCTCTTTGACCTTGGCGTGGAACTCGTTCTTCAGGTCGAGGTGACGCTGGGTGAGGGCGTTGCGGGGGACGCCGGCCTCGATGGCGAGGGCCACGATGGTCAGGGCCCCGTTGGAGTGCTCGGGTCGACCGGTCTGGATGCGGTGCATGGCGGCGCGGATGCGGTCGCGTTCGTCTGCTGCTCCGCTCACGGTGTGGTGTCCTTCAGGGTGATCCGGGTGTGGTCGTGGGTGTCGGCAATGCCGCGCAGGCGGTCGGCGTGGTCGCGTAGCCGTTCGCTGATCGGCTGAGGCATGTGCGTGGCCTGTTTGTCGAGGGCGTCGGCGCGCTCGCGCAAGGCTGTGGCGTGATGGTCGGTGCGGACGATGTTGCCGCAGCGGGGCACGCAGTGATCGAGCCGTGGGGTATCGCGGACGCCGGTGCGGTGGCAGAGGGCTTGTTCGCGCTTGTAGTGGCACAGCAGGAGCGCCTGGGGGTTGTCGTGGATGAGGGCGTCGTCGTTGGCGAGGAGGCGGCGGGCTGTGGTGGCGTTGATGACGGTGCCCTCGAAACGCGGGGCACGGGCGGCGGCCTTGATGGCGCGCCGGGCGGCCGGGCCGGAGAGGCCGCCACCGGCCTCCAGTTCGTCGTTGAGGTCGGCGACGGTGTCGGCCACGGCGCGGACGGTCTCGATGTCGATCAGGTCGTGGATGCCGTCGCGGCTGCGCGCAGCGTAGCCCTCGGAGACCAGCGCGGTGCGCAGGTGGCCGTACTGGATGGCGAGGGCGACCAGTCCGCCTGGGCGGCGGGCGATGTGCCAGGCCAGGGTGCGGCGGAAGCGCCGGGTGCCGACGGCGCCGTGTGGGTCGGGCGGGATGGCTTCCCCGGGCAGGCCGTGGCGGGCCGCTTCGGTGTTCGCCCAGGAGGCGAAGTCTTCGATCCGGGTGCGCATAGCCGAGAAGCGCAGGGAGCCGGTGCTGGGGCCGGCCATGGCGCCGTGGACGGCGTGGCTGAACAGCAGTTCGCTGGGCGGGACCATGCGCTCCAGTACCCGGATGGCGGTCACGACTGGGGTGATGGCCACCCACGGGACGTCGCGCTCGTGTCCGGCGGAGTGGTGGTTGCCGCGGTCGTCGGTGGCGTTCTTGTACTCGTGGCCGTAGATCAGGTGTCGGCCGGTGCGGCCTGAGTCGTCGGGTTCCGGGTCGGGGCAGCAGCCGCGGCGGAGACCGAGCACTTCGCCCGGACGCATCCCGGTGAGGTAGGCGATGACGATGAAGGATGCGGTGACCAGCAGCCGGATCAGCCCTGGGGTCTCGGCGAAGTCGAGGGCCTCGCGCCACGGGTGCCCCGCGATGCGGCCGGTGACGGGAGTGGGCAGCGGGCAGGGGCCGGGCCGCTGCGCAGCTGCGGCGACCAGGCCGTGGCGCTTGACGTACAGGGCGACTTGATGGCGGGAAGCGCCGGTGAGGCCGCCGACGTAGTAGCGGGCGAAGCCGTACCCCTCGTGGCCCTTGAGCCGTACGGCGGGCAGCGGTGCCCGGGAGGCGACCAGCGGATCCAGGTATGCCTCCAGGGCGGTCTGACCGTCCGGCGTGCTCGGGACCGTCCGGCCTGCCTCTGCCAGGCGCTGGGAGTCGGTATACCCGGCGAGGATGTCGTCGGCGAAGTCGTCGACCATGCGCAGGGCCCAGACAAGCAGCGGCCCCATGGTCTCCTCGGCCAGCGGCTCGCTGGCGTTCAGGTCAGCGCTTCCTACGGGCCCGCGGGCGAGGACCAGAGCACGGGCTGCGTCATCGAGTCTGTCGAGGGTGGAGTCGTCGGCGAGGGCCACGCCGAGCCGGTCCGCCAGGACGTGGCGGACGATCGCCACGGCGTCACCGAGGGGCTGGTCGATGTTGAACTGTGCGGGGAGCGGTCCCAGCCGAGCCGCACCATCCAGTCGAACTCGCCCCGGCGAACTCGCTGAGTGTCGACTTGGACACCGTGGTGGTCTGGTCAGTCGGGCGGGTGTGCCGACCGATCAGCCCGCCACTCGCTGGGCGGCACACCGTAGGTGGCGCGGAAAGCCCGGCTGAAGTGCGAGGCGCTGGTAAAGCCCCAGCGCTGGGCCACGGCGGTGACCGTCGGCCCGGCCGGCCCTCCGCGGCCGAGGTCACCCCGGGCCGCCTGGAGTCGGCGCCGGAGGATCCAGCGGCCCACCGTGGCGCCTTCGTGCTCGAACAATCGGTGCAGATAGCGCACGGAGATGTGATGGGCGTCGGCGATCGTCTGTGGCGAGAGGTCCGGATCGGCGAGGTGCCGGTCGATGAAGGCCCGAAGCCGGACCCGTAACGCGGTAGCGGCGGCGTCGACGCCGGTCTCCGGGGCTTGGCGGTCCAGGCGCTCGGCGATCAGGGTGGCGAGCAGATCGGCGGCGTTGCGCGCCAGTTGGTCGCCGATGTGGGGAGCGAAACGTCCTTTGTTGGCGGCCAGCCCCGTCAGGAAGGGGATGACCAGGGACGCCGCGTCCGAGTCGGGGGCCACTGGCACCGCCGTCATGCGGGCCAGGTCCGCAGGACGCACGATCAGCAGCCGCCGGGGCACCTGGAAGACGTGCATCCGGAAGGGCGCGGGGTAGGTGACCGTGTACGGGCGGGCCGTGTCGAAGAGCGTGAGGGTACCGGGCGTCAACACGGTGGTCTCGCGGTTCTGCTCGATCACCAGGCT
This sequence comes from Streptomyces sp. NPDC096046, assembly GCF_040303285.1. Lineage (NCBI taxonomy): Bacteria > Bacillati > Actinomycetota > Actinomycetes > Kitasatosporales > Streptomycetaceae > Streptomyces > Streptomyces sp. NPDC096046. Next base: position 12,510 of record NZ_JBEOSZ010000085.1, read on the forward strand.
CCCGCTGTCCTGGAGACAGAAGTTGAGGTGGTCGCCCCCCGAGCCCGGGGCCGCCGGCAAGGGCTGGCGGACCTGCAAGGGGTCGCCGTGCGTCGTGGCGATGCCCAGGGGGCCGACTGGGCCGGCGTAGATGGCGCCCATGTAGGGGTCGTCCGTGGGAGTGGAGATGTCCAGCCGGACGGAGGTCAGCTCCTGGTAGGTCCGGCCTATCGCCTCACGCCAGTAATCCAACCGCTCCCTCGGCGGTATCAGCTTCGTGCACACCGTGGGGGGCGCCACGCCCATCCTCGTCCCCTCGTCTTTCCTGGTCCCGGGCCGCTGGGAGTGCCCTCGGCCCGCTGTGGTTCCTTCTGGTCGCTCCGTGCACGGGAGGAACCGTCCGGTGCACGGAGAGGCACGTCGCGGCCCGGGGCGAATCTAGCGTGACTGCGTAACCCGTTCACAAGCCGGTTGGCGGCCATCCGCACGCAGGCACTCGGCGCCGCGGACCGGGCCCGGCGACGGCTCCGAAAAGGCAGCCTGCCCGCACCCGGCCCGTATGGGGCCCGCCCCTCACACACGAAGGACAGAACCACCATGAAGACCAGCGTCGGCAGGAAGATGCTCGCAGCGGGCGCCACGCTCGCGGCGACCGTCGCACTCGTGACCGCCACCGCACCCACGGCGCAGGCGGCCGGCTCGTACAACATCCGGATCCGCACGTTGACCACCAACTACATCGCCGACTACTGCCTGCTCACCACCACCAGTGGCAACGCCCAGGCTGCGTGCAGCGGCAACAGAGGCAAGTTCGATGATTTCCGCCTGGGCACGGTCCACAACGCCGGCGACCGCGTGTGGTTGGACATCAACATCGTGGCCGCCACCGACCGCAAGGGAATCGACCTCCAGGGCAAGCACTACATCAGGACCAGGGGCGATCTGTTCGCCGTCGAGGTGTGCGGCTGGAAGGACCTTGAGTCGTTCAAAAGCGGCAACACCGGCGTCCCGCTGCACGGCGACACCCTCTGCCAGTGGTGAGGCGACCGGTGGACCACGCATACGTGAAGGGGTTCTCCGCCGCCGCGCTCGCGGGTGCCCTGACGATCGGCTCCCTCGTCGCCTCCCCGGCACAGGCCAGCGACGACAACCGTATCCGCTTCAAGTTCCGCGACTCCCGCAGCGTCTGCCTCACCGCGTACGAGCGCTCCAACGACCCGCTGGTCATGGAGCGGTGCGACGGCGACAACGCGCGCGGCAACTGGCGGAAGATCATCTACAGCGGCGGGGGACTCGTCTTCCTCCTGCAGAACGTCGCCTCCGGCGAGTGCCTGGACGCTGAGTCGGGGCTGGAAGCGAAGGCGTACACCTCGCCGTGTGACATCACCGACCGTGGCCAGCACTGGTACTACTTCTGCGACTCGGGCTCCATCATGGCCGCGGCCTGGAACACGGTCCTCACCGGCTGGAACGACAACAAGGTCACCACGCGCTCGGGGAGCAACGCCCTGGTCGGCAAGCAGCGATGGGATCGCATGCCCGCGGTCTGCTGACCGAGCACAGCGCGCGCCCGTGCATCCGGGCCCGTCCTGTCCCGGACGGGCCCGGATGTGTTCTCCTCGCGCCCTCGCGACGCTGCTACCTCGCGGTACCGACGTACGCGCCCCGCGCTCGGCCGCACTGCATGAGGTCTGCTCGGGACATCGTTCCGCTCACGGTGCTTCCCCCGTCGGGTCACGTGGTAAGCGACGCCGGCGCCGCTGCGGAGGTGGAAGGTGAGTTGCCTCGTAAGCAGCGCCGGGTGTGCGTCAGCCGCTCGCCCCGTGCCGGCTGTGGCGCTCGCTGGGACGCCCATCTTGCAGGGGCTGTTCGGCCCAGATCGTCTTGCAAGCAAGGCTCTGGCGGCTGCCCAGCGCTCGGCGACCTGGGCGACCAGCAGCAGTCCGCGTCCGCCCTCGTCGTAGACTCGAGACCGTCGCAGGTGCGAGGCGGTGCTGCTGCCGTCGGAGACTTCGCAGATGAGTGGGTCGGCGCGGATGAGCAGGCGGCTGGCCGCAGCGGACAGGTTCTCGGCGTCCTGCTGATCGTCCTCGACTGGATCCTCTTGCTGCGCGGCGCGTTCGGCGGACTGTGGCTGGCCCTCATCGGCGACTACATCATGGTCGCCGCCAAGGCCGAGCGGCAGCAGGCCTCCCTGGCCGTACCCCTGAGGGGACTGTAAGCCGCTGACGTCATGTCCAGCACCGTAGAAACCGCCCCCGACTGGATCACTGTGCAGCGTTGCCTTTTGGGTGATGCCTGTCAAATGGAGGCAAGGGGGGTCACCCTGGCGCAAGTATGTTCGGGCATGAGGTCGGCGACCGTCGGCAACGCTGCGCAGGTGCTTGCTGGCCCGCAACTACGAGTGGTCCGGAAAACAGGCACCGGAACCGACGGCCGCGGTGCCCGCACGCGGCGTATTTCGTGTGCGGCCGCCCATTACATTGGCCCTCGACCCACCCGGTGCGCCGTAAGACGTCAGTCGGTCACCCCCGCGATTTCCCCTGTCAGAGGCTGCTCCCCGCATCGGGGACACCCCTCGTTCGGAGGTCACTGCCATGCCCCAGGATGCGAAGTCCCCTACTTATCCTCAGGCATTGGCTGGACAGCTCCGGTTGATCGTCCGAATCGGACCCAGTGTGGGGCGGTGTTACCGGTCGGCGCATGATGACCGTCATGGAGAGCGCGGTCGAGAAGATCAAGGTCTGGTTCCGCTTTGTCCCTCGTGAGGGATGGTTCCCGCAAGACACAGAGGGGCTGTGGGCGACGAAGCTCGGAGACGACACCGCCAGAGTGCAGAACGCCCCCTTCCTTCAGGATGGGGTGGCCGAAGGCGATGTGGTGCGGTACCGGACCGACTCCGACGGGCTCCACTGGGCCGTCGGGCCCGTCAGCTCCTCAGGCAACTGCACGCTCCGTGTAGTGCCCGTGCCCTCCGGCCCCCTGGGGCGCAGTCCGCAGGCAGTGCATCAGCGCCTTTCGGAGTTCAGCCTTGGCGGCGAGGTCTTCAGTGAGGAGTTCCCCATGGTGGCCTTCACCGCGCTGGCTGGCGCGGACTTCGCCGGGGTCAAGGCCCTTCTGACGCAAGGTCAGGAGGAAGGCTGGTGGCATTACGAGGTCGGCTGTGGCACCGAGGCGTGGTGGAACGCCTGAGTTTGCCTCCCGGTCTCTGATCTCGAACACCGAGTCGCGCAGGTTCACTCACCTGGGCATCCCCCAGACAGGTGGAAGGCCCCTGTATGAGCATGCGTTCCGCTACGGAATCACGTTCATGCGATGGCTGCAGAGGTGAGTGTGTGCTCGACCACGATGCCCGGCGGGACGCTTTCGACTTCACGTCCCACTTCCGCGAGGACCTCTACGCGTGCCTGACCTGGCGCGGTGACACCTTGTTCGAGATTACGGACGCGATGCTCTGCGAGGACGGTCGGGTGACCTCGCCGGTCGATCTGACGCTGCTGGCGGAACACCGGCGTGGGCACGGCGCGTTGTACGACGCGCTCAATCATGGTCGTATCGATGTGGCCGGGCTGCGGAAGGCGCTGGCGATGCTGCCGCAGCCACCGCAAGCGCCGGGGACGAGCCGGTGGCCGGCCTCCGGCCTTCGACAAGGCCCAGTACCGCCGTCGCAACGCGGTCGAGCGGTGCGTGAACAAGTGGAAGCAGTTCCGCGCGGTGGCCACCCGGTATGACAAGCGCGACTACATCTTCAACGGCACCCTGACCGTCACCGCGATCGTCATCTGGCTCCGCGACACCGTCCAAGAGCCATCAGAAACGGCCTAGGACTGGTGGCAGCCGGTGATCTTCAGTTGGGCCTGTCTGTTTCCGGCCCGGTGCTCGGGGATGGAGCGAAGGCCCGACGGCGATGCCCTGGTGGAAGGCTTCGTAGTGCAAGAGGAGTGCTTCGGGAGCGATCTCGGTGATCTGCCCCGAGCGGACCCGCAGTGCCTGGCGGTTCAGGCCGGCCACGGCCCAGCGGCTCTGCGGTGCCAGTGCTGGCCGACGCGCCCGCCCGCCACCTGGATGAGCGAAAGGCTTACGCGGAGGGGGGGCTACCTGTTTGCCGATTCCCCAGCCATACGATCCGCTCGTCGAAGCTGCCGCGCTTGTCGGCCTTCTCCTGGCGCATCTGCTCTAGTTGTCGAGCGCTCACGCCGGCACGTCGTGCAAGGCACAGCAGGACTTCCATGATGTCGGCCAGTTCTTCTGGGTCGTTCTCGGAGGCCAGGAACTCGTCTACTTCCTCAACGAGTTTTGTTCGCAATAGGTCGTCGTACTCATTTTCGCCCGCGAGGCGAATGATCGGCTCTTTGCCAGTTTTGCGGATGATTTGAGGAATTTTGTCCCTTACGAGCTTTTCTGGTGGCATTCTTATGACTCCAAATTCCGGCCAGAACGTAATGGTTGATCGCCTCGGTGTGCGAAATCTCGACTATAGAGCCTTCTCTGTGTGCGAAATCTCGACTGTCGCGGCCTGATGACCTGTTCTGAACTGAGGGCGGCGCTCCTTGATCACTGAGCGTTTTCAGCGTGGCCACTGATCGGGTGACGCCGGTCGGGTCGAGGTGAGGGCCGCATCGCACAAGGCCCCGGTGCCGTTGAGGGAGGTGTTCGACGTCTCAACCCACCGGCACAGGAGCCCTGTTGGTTTCCTATCCTGCCGCACTCGACCTCCCTCACGCCCTGGTCGAGTGGGTCACCATGCTCATCGTCACCCGCGGGGGTGACCGACGGTGCGAACTCCCGCCGC
>NZ_JBEOSZ010000086.1:0-16194 GCF_040303285.1 Streptomyces sp. NPDC096046
TGAACGTCCGGCGCGAGACCCCCTGACACCGGTGGCACCCGGGCGCAGCATGACCGGCCACCCCCTACTGACTCTCCGGTGGGTTAATCAGCCGCGATCCGGCGCACCCCCCTGCTCACCCACCATCAGTCCTGCACCCCCGGCCTCGGGGCCGTCGCTCGCCCGTTCCTGCGCGATCATGAACCGTTCCTGCACCACGATGGGGTCTGAGGCGGTCCGGGCGGGGTATGCCGGATCTCACCTCGACGAGCGCGACGGGAGAAGAGCCATGGCACAGCTGCGACAAGAGGTCGATCCGGATGAGGCCGGGCTGGATCCGCGGGTGCTGGCCCGCCTGGACCGGCACTTCGCCCGGCTGGTCGACGACGGGCGTCTGCCGGGCTTCCTCGTCTCCGTGGCGCGGGCCGGGCGCGTCGCCCACCTCGCGACGCACGGGCTGCGCGACATCGCGGTCGGGCTCCCGGTCGAGCCCGACACCCTGTGGCGGGTCTATTCCATGACCAAGCCGGTCACCGCGGTCGCCGCACTGCTGCTGGTGGAGGAGGGCCGGCTGTCGCTGGACGACCCGGTCGCCGACCATCTGCCCGCCTTCGCCGACCCGCGGGTCTACGTCAGCGGCTCCGGGGCCGGCGTCGAGACCCGCCCGGCCGACGGCCCCATACTCGTCCGGCACCTGATGACCCACACCTCGGGTCTGACCTTCGGCTTCTACCACGCCCACCCCGTCGACGCCCTGTACCGCGAGGCCCGTCTGGAGTCGTCGGTGCCGCCGGGCGCGGACCTGGCCGAGACGATCGACGTGTACGCCGGCCTGCCGCTGCAGTTCGAGCCGGGCACCGAGTGGAACTACTCGGTGGCGAGCAACGTCCTGGGCCGGATCATCGAGGTCGTGTCCGGGCAGCCGCTCGACGCGTTCTGCGCCGAGCGGATCTTCGGGCCGCTCGGCATGACGGACGCGGGTTTCCATGTGACGGACGCGCAGGCGGACCGGCTGTCCGAGATGTACGGGGAGAAGGAGGGCGGCGGCATCGAGCCGATCCCGGGGCTCCCGCTGCGCGGCCGTCCGCGGTTTCTGTCGGGCAGCGGCGGCATGGTGTGCTCGGCCCACGACTACCACCGCTTCATGGAGATGCTGCGCCGCCGGGGCGAACTGGACGGCGTGCGGCTGCTCACGCCGCGGACCGTGGATCTGATGACCCGCAACCACCTGCCCGGCGGCGCCGATCTGCGGGCCTTCGGCAGTCGCCCCGCCCACGACGAACCCGGCAACGACGGTCTCGGGTTCGGCCTCAACTGCTCCGTGGTGATCGACCCGTCCCGCACCCTGGTGCCGTCCGGACTCGGCGCCTTCGGCTGGAGCGGCGTGGCCACGACGACGTTCTGGGTGGACCCGGGCCGCGACCTGACGGTGCAGTTCATGACGCAGGTGCGGCCCAAGACCTCCCACACGGTCTTCAAGGACCTCAAGCGAATGGTGCACGAGGCCCTGTCGGACTGACACCCGCCACCGGTCGACGCAGCGGGCCATCGTGCTCTCCTCGGCGTCACCCACCGAATCGAGCAGTAACCGCCCTGCCACGACGGCCGGTTCAGTGGTCGGAGGGCTCCCCCTTGTCGAGGCCGTGGGCCCGCGACGCCTCACGGAACCGGTCCAGGCAGCGTCCCCAGGGCCCGGAGACGCCGAAATCGAGCAACTGGGGCAGCAGGGCGGCCGAGAAGTCGGTGCTGGACTCCAGCGGCAGCAGGGAGGGCAGGTTGTCGATGGCGATCAGGTCGAGCGGGGGTTCGTCGCGCAGCCGCCGTACGGGCTCGTCCCAGTCGGTCGTGTCGTCGTACACCGGGAGGACGTTGAGCGGGGAGCCGACGTCGCAGGTCACGTCGCACAGGGTGCGCAGCCGGCGGCCGGGGGTGTCGAGGTCCCGCTCGCGCAGGAAGGGCGGGACGGGGGTGGTGGCGAGCACCGCGTTGACCATCACGTCGTGCCGCAGCAGCGCGGGGCGGTCCAGGTCCCGGGTCTCGGCGAGGTCCCAGCAGGTCGGGTCCACGCCGGCGGTGGTGAAGGCCGCGCGGGCACCGCGGCCGCTGCGGCCCAGGGCGCCGATGACGAGGCCGGTGAAGTCGCGGTCCCCGGCGGCGGGCCGCAGCGTCTCGTCCAGGTCTTCCTTGGTGGTCGGCGTCAGCGGTGCCCGCAGCCGGCCCCGGTGCCGGAGCACCGCCAGCGCCGCACCCAGGTAGCCGGCCCAGAAACCGAAGGCGGCGAGACGCCGTCCGGTGTCGTCCACCAGGTACTCCAGGTCGAACAGCGCCCCGCCCCCGGCGGCGAACCGGCCCAGCAGGTCCGCCGCTCCCGGCTGGCCCTTGTACGCGTGGCCGAAGAAGATGTGCCGGTGCGCCAGCTCGGCCGGGAAGTCGGGCAGTTCCTTCAAGCCGAGCACGACGGCGTCCCGCGGCGCCGTCGCCCAGGAGCCGGCGGGCGCGACACGACAGCCCGCCGCCTCGTACTCCTCGATCGGGAAGACCCGCTGCGGGGACTCCTCCACGGTCAGTCGCACTCCGTGCCCGACGAGCCGCCGGGCGTCGTCGGGCACGATCGGAGTGCGTCGTTCGGTCGTGCGGTCCTCGTGGCGCAGCCACAGATGGAGCTCGGTCATACCAGGTGGGCCTCCGGCGTGAGGCGCCGGCCGCTGAGGGCCGACGCTCAAGGGGCGGACGTCCACGAAGCGTACGCGTCAGGAGGAGCTGACCACCGCGTCCAGGTGGGGCAGGTGGTGGTCGAGGCGTTCCCGCTTGGTGCGCAGATAGGTGATGTTGTTCTCGCACGGCGGGATCAGCAGCGGGACCTGCTCGGCGACCGTGATGCCGTGGTCCACCAGTGCCTCGCGCTTGCGCGGGTTGTTGGACATCAGGCGCACCGACCGCACGCCCAGGTCGTCCAGGATCCGGGCGGCGACACCGTAGTCACGGGCGTCGACCGGCAGGCCGAGCGCGAGGTTGGCCTCGACGGTGTCCAGGCCCTCCGCCTGCAGGGCCATCGCCCGCAGCTTGGCGAGCAGGCCTATGCCGCGGCCTTCATGCCCTCTGAGGTAGACGACGATGCCCGCGCCCTCGGCGACGACCGCGCGCAGGGCCGCGTCGAGCTGGTCACCGCATTCGCAGTGCTGGGAGCCGAAGGCGTCACCGGTCAGGCACTCCGAGTGCAGCCGGATGAGGACGTCGTCCGTACCGATCTCTCCGTGGACCAGAGCCACCTGTTCGTCACCGCGGTCATGGTCCAGGTAACCGACCGCCTGGAATTTCCCGTACACGGTGGGCAAGGGCGCATTCACGACGCGTTCCACGCCGGTCCGCTGCGCCGACTTCTTGCCGAGTACGCCAATTTTTTCTGTCATGATTCTCGAGTTCCTAAGCAGAGACGAAAGGCCGTGACGTGATGAGTGATCTGGTGCCGGCGGACACCACGGAAGACGTACGGACGCGGGGCGCCGGTGTCTCACGGCAGGTCGCGGTGCTTCCCGTGGGGAGCTTCGAGCAGCACGGTCCGTACCTCCCGCTGGCGACCGACACGCTCGTCGCCTGTGCCGTCGCGCGGGAGATAGCCGGCGCGTACCCGGTGCACCTCCTTCCTCCGGTGACGATCTCGTGCTCGCACGAGCACGCGGCCTGGCCGGGGACCGTGAGCATCTCCTCGGTGACCCTTCATGCGGTGGTACGGGACATTGCGGCTTCGCTGCGCCGGTCCGGGGTCGACGCCCTGGTGGTGGTCAACGGGCACGGCGGCAACTACGTGCTGGGCAACGTGGTTCAGGAATCCTCCGCCGGCGGCGAGCGGATGGCGCTCTTCCCGGCCCCGGAGGACTGGGAGGCGGCGCGCGAACGGGCGGGGGTGGTCACCTCGCTGCTCACCGACATGCACGCGGGGGAAATAGAGACCTCCATCCTTCTGCACGCTCATCCCGAAATGCTCCGACCCGGTTATGAGACCTCGGATTTCGTCGCTGACGACCGGCGTCATCTGCTCACCCTCGGCATGTCCGGCTATACCGATTCGGGTGTCATCGGCCGTCCTTCACTGGGTTCGGCGGAAAAGGGGAAGGAACTGCTGGCGAGCCTCGCGGATTCCTTCGGGACGTATTTCTCGATGCTGACTTCCGAGGCGTAGTCACCCTGCGGCGCCAGGGCCTCGGGGACGGCTCGGGGCCCGGTCCGCAGACCCGCGTACCAGCGGGCGACGAGCACGATCACGCCGGGCAGGCTCGCCACGAGGCTGAGCACCCCGTAGACGACCGCGACGGCGAGCCCCCGTCCGGCACCCAGGCCGGCGGCGCCGAACGCCCAGGCGGTGACGCCCTCACGCGGTCCCCAGCCGCCGACGTTCAGCGGCAGCCCCATCGCCAGCAGGGCGAGGACCGCGAGGGGCAGCAGGACGGCCACCGAGCCGGCGGTCCCGGCGACACGGGCGGCGAGTACGAACATCGCGACGTAACCTGCCAGCACCACCACGGAGGAGACAACCACCGCGGGCCCGTTCCGCCGCGACAGCAGCCCCTCGCGGGCCTCGGTGAGGACCGTGCGCAACGCGCGGCCACGGCGGGAGGGCGCCGATCGGTTCATGCGCAGGGCGAGGACGACGGCGGTCGTGCCCAGGGCGGCCAGGGCCGTGAGCAGGGCGATGTACCGGGCCTCGGCGAGCACCGGGGACGGCATGGTCAGCAGGACGACGGCCCCCACGGCGAACAACGCGATCTGCCCGGCGGCCCGTTCGAGGACGACGGCCTTGACGCCCCGCCGCAGATCCCCCTCGCTGTGCCCGTGCCGCACGGCCCGGTGCACATCGCCGAGGACGCCTCCGGGAAGGGCCGCGTTCAGGAACAGCGCGCGGTAGTAGTCGGCGACGGCCGGACCGAACGGCAGCCGGATCCTGAGCCCCCGGGCCACGATCGCCCATCGCCACGCGCTGAACACGGTGGTGACGAGGCCGATGCCGAGCGCCAGCAGCAGCGACACCCCGTCGATGCGCCGCAGCCCGTCCAGGAAGACACCGGTACCGAGCCGCCAGAACAGGACGCCCAGGATGGCGATTCCGGCGAGGGTGCCGAGGTGCGTACGGACACGGGAGGAGCGGAGACGGGCGAGGGCGGCGCGGAGGCGGAGGGGGCCGGACGGCGGGGCTGCGGTCGTCGCCGTCCGGCCACATCCGGCCGGGTCCGAAGCGACGGACTCACTCCGGTCACCCACGACCTGGTCCAAGGCGACAGGCCCGCCCTGCTCGCCCACGGCCGGGCGCGGTACGACAACCTCTGTCCGGACCGTGCCCGCCGCACTGGATATCGCGGGCGCACGGGTACCGCTGCCGGTCGCGGACGGCGGGGCGTGGGTGGGCATGGCACGCGGACGCGTTCCCGTCGCCTGGGGGTTCATGACGCTCCGCCCACCGGGCGGGACAGGGCCAGCAGGTCGATGTGGTGGACCGTCACGCGCAACTCGCCCGCGGCGCAGGCCGCCAGCCGGTTGGTCAGGTAGACGTCTGCTTCGGCCCGCAGCTCGGGGCGCTCCTCGACGGCTGCGCCGACCCAGCCGCGCAGCCACTGTTCGGTGAGCGAGGCCTGCTCGGGGCCGAGCCGCCAGGGGCTCGGGTGCAGCCGTACGGTCGCGCCGTGTGCGGAGAACGCCTCGGCCGCCGCCGTGGCCGCGTCGGGACCGAGCAGGCCGTCACGGCGCTGGTGGTCGTTGAACGCCTGGGCGATCTCCGCGTCCAGTGGGTGGGACGGGGTCAGTTCCACGCGCCCGGCGACGGACAGCGTCAGCAGGGCGGGGCAGCCGGCTCCGGCGCACGCGGCGGCGAAGGTGTCGATCTCCTCGCGGGTGAGGACGTCCAGCAGGGCGGACGCCGTGACGAGGGACGCGCCCCGCAGGGCGTCCGGGGTGAGGCGGGCGATGTCACCGCGCCGCGTCTCCACGGAGACCCGGCTGCCGTCGGCGGCCGAGCGCGGGGAGGCCACGGCGGCGAAGTGCAGCAGGTAGGGGTCGCGGTCGTGCAGCACCCAGTGCTGGGCGCCGTCGAGGCGGGGCGCGAGCCAGCGGCCCATCGAGCCGGTGCCGCAGCCCACGTCGTGGATGACGACGCCCGACTTGCCCGGCAGGTTGGCGAGCCGGATCCGCAGCGGGTCGAGCAAGTCGTGCGCCCGCGCGGCGGCATCGGCCGGCTCCCGCAATTCCAGCCACTCGGGTGCGTAGCGGGGCGGGTCGTCGGGGTCGGCGTCCCGCAGCTTCACGGTCGGCCGGGCGCCGGGCTTGCCGCTGGGTCCGGCGCCGGGGATGACGGCGCCGGGGACCGGCCTGGGGAAGAACGCGGCACCGGACCCCGGCCCGGGCAGCACGGCGTCACCGGCCGCGCCCGGCCCGGGCTTTCCGCCCTGGGCCGCGGTGCTCTCGGCCTGCCGCGGCCCGGACGTCCCGCCGGGAGCCGGACTGCCCGCCGCGGCGGCCTGCTCCGGCCCCGACGTCCCCGCCGGCCGCGGGCCCGGGGTCACGTCGTCCGTCACCGTGACCTCCCTCGGGCCGGGCTGGGCCGGGATCGTACCGCTCTGCTGGGTCGTCACCGGGTTCGTCATGCGGCCCTCCGGGGTTCGGTCGGAAGCCGGCGCAGGACCGCCGCCAGGCTCTGTGCGGTCGTCGCCCAGCCGCCGAGGGCGGCGCGGCGGCTGCGGGCGGCGGCCTTCAGCCGGCGTCGCACGTCCGCCTCACCGAACCAGCCGCGCAGTTCGGCGGCGATGGCGGCGGGGTTCTCCGGCGGGACGAGGATGCCGGGCACCCCGCCGTCGGGCGCGCGGCCGACCGCCTCCGGCACCCCGCCGACATCCGTGGCCAGCACCGGGATGCCCCGGGCCAGGGCCTCGGTCACCGCCATGCCGTACGTCTCGGCGTAGGAGGTCAGAACCATCAGGTCGGCGGTGGCGTAGGCGGCGTCCAGCGCGGCACCGGACTTCGGCCCGGCCAACTCCAGCCGGTCCTCCAGCCCGTGCTTCCGGATGAGGGACCGCAGATGGGCGACGTACTCCGGGTCCTGGGTCAGAGCACCGACGCACACGCAGCTCCACGGCAGGTCGGTCACCGTGGCCAGCGCCTCGATCAGCCGGTGCTGGCCCTTGCGCGGGGTCACTGCGGCCACGCACAGCAGGCGCGAGACACCGTCGGTGCCGGGCGCGAGCGGTGCGATGTCGGCGCCGGGGGCCGCGACATGGACTCGCTCGGGAGGGAGGCCGTGGTGGGCGACCAGACGGCGCACCGCCCAGTCGCTGGTGGCGATCACCGCGGGCACCGCCCGCAGCACCGTCCGCTCCTTGGCGTCCAGTTCGGCGGCCACGGCCGTGTCGAGCCCGGTCTCGTCACCGAGCGGGAGGTGGACGAGGACGGCCATGCGCAACCGTTCCGCCTCGGGGACGACAACCTCCGGCACACCGCAGGCCACGAGCCCGTCGAGCAGGACCACGGCCCCGTCGGGCAGTCCGCCCAGGGTGCGGGCGAGTGCCGTACGGGCGTCGGCCCCCGGCCGGGGCCAGTCACCGGCCACGGCGTGCTGGGTGACCTGCCAGCCGAAGCCGGGCAGGTCCAGGCACACGCGCCGGTCGTAGGCGTTGCCGCCGCTGGGTGCCGCCGGGTCGTCGACGCCGCCCGGCAGCACGAAGTGCACGGTGCGCAGGGACATGGGGATGATCTCGGCGTTCTTCTGGGAGGCGTGCTGCACGGGAACATAATTCAGCCGTGCCGGTGCCGGTCCGGGCTGCCCGGGCCGTTCGATCGTCGTGTCGGTCACAGCGCACGCTCGTAACTCGCCCAGGCGATGTGCGACTCGTGCAGAGTGACCGTGAGGCCCGCGATGCCCTTGGCGCCCTCGCCCAGCGCCCCCTTGTGGATGCGCTCGGCGAGCCGGTCGGCGATGACCTTGGCGAGGAACTCCGTGGAGGTGTTGACTCCGGCGAAGTCGGGCTCGTTGTCGAGGTTGCGGTAGTTCAGTTCGCTGACGACCGCGCCGAGTTCCTGGGTGGCCAGCCCGATGTCGACGACGATGTTGTCCTCGTCCAGCTGTTCGCGCCGGAACGTGGCATCCACGAGGAACGTGGCGCCGTGGAGGCGCTGGGCCGGTCCGAAGACGTCGCCACGGAAGCTGTGAGCGATCATGATGTGATCGCGGACGGTGATGCTGAACAACGGACGACCCTCCAGGTGCGGCGCGTCTGCTCCCCGCTCTCGAGTGCCGGGGATGCCGGGTAGTACGGCTCCTTGCCTTCCCTTGTTCAGCCTTCGGTACGTCTTTTCTCAGGTCAGGCGCTCTTGTCGTGGCGAAGTCGTACCGGATGGAACGAATCGTCAGCCGATGCGTCCATCGTTCTCGTCGTAACGGACACGGTGGCACAGCGCGGGGACCTCGCCGGAGACCAGTCGGGGCAGCACCTCGGGCAGGTCCTCGAAGGCGGATTCACCGGTGATCAGGGCGTCGAGCGCGGGATCGGCGAGCAGGCCCAGGGCGACGGCGAGCCGGTCGGCGTAGGTGCGGTTCGCGCGGGCCGGGGAGACGGTGCCGACCTGGCTGCTGCGGATGACCAGCCGCCGGGAGTGGAAGGCCTCGCCGAGCGGGAGACCGATCCGCCGGTCGCCGTACCAGCTGAGTTCGAGGACGGTCCCCTCGGCGGTGAGCAGTTCGAGCGACCTGGCGAGTCCCTGTTCCGTGGCACTGGCGTGCACGACCAGGTCGCGGTCCCCGTCGGCGTCCTGCGGGGTGGCGAAGCCGACGCCGAGCGCCTCGGCGATCTTCGCCCGGGACGGGTCGGCGTCGACGAGCTGGACGCGGACGCCGGGGAACCGGGCCAGGAGGGCGGCCACCGAGCAGCCGACCATGCCACCGCCGACCACGGAGATCCGGTCGCCGACCAGGGGCGCGGCGTCCCACAGGGCGTTCACGGCGGTCTCCACGGTCCCGGCGAGCACGGCTCGTTCGGCGGGGACGGTGTCCGGGACGAGGGTGACCGCGGTGGCCGGCACGACGTAGCGCGTCTGGTGCGGGTAGAGGCAGAACACCGTACGGCCGGTGAGCTCCTCGGGCCCTTCCTCCACTACGCCGACGTTGAGGTAGCCGTACTTCACCGGGCCCGGGAAGTCGCCCTCCTGGAACGGTGCGCGCATGGCCGTGTGCTGGCTGACGGGCACGCCGCCGCGGAAGACGAGCGTCTCGGTGCCGCGGCTCACGCCGGAGAACAGCGTGCGGACCAGTACCTCGTCCTCGCCGGGCGCGGGCAGGGTGACGTCCCGGATCGAGGCTCGCCCAGGCGAGTCGATCCAGAACGCGCGTCCGGTGTGCTTCATCGAGGTCCTCCTGAACGATCGGGAAGCTGCTTGCGTACCGAGGGGTGCACAGGCCGCGCACAACGTAGCGGCGTTGATCGACTCTGTCACACGGCCGGAGGACGTTCGGTGGCCCTGAACAACACTTACGACGCGAGGCTCGTACAGCAGGAGACCGCGCTGGGGGCGGGCGTGCAGGTCCTGCTGCTGGTCCTGATCGGCACGGCGATCGGGATGGGACCGGCGGGCTGGCTGACGGGCCTCGCGTTCGCGATCGCCACTTGGGCGGTGCTCTCGCGGGCCCTGCACCGCTCGCGGCTGCGCTCGTTCGGCGCGGCCAACCGGGTCACCCTCGGCCGGGCCACCCTCGTCGGCGGGGTCACCGCCCTGGTCGCCGACTCCTTCCAGAGCTCGCCGCCCGTGTCGCTGTTCGTCGGCCTGACGGCGGTGGCGCTGATCCTCGACGGCGTGGACGGCAAGGTCGCCCGCCGCACCGGCACCTCGACCCCGCTGGGCGCGCGTTTCGACATGGAGGTCGACGCGTTCCTGATCCTGGTGCTGAGCGTGTACGTGTCCATGCAACTGGGCCTGTGGGTGCTGCTGATCGGCGGTATGCGCTACGTCTTCGTCGCCGCGGCCAAGGTGTGGCCCTGGCTGACCGCCGCCCTTCCGCCGAGCACCGCCCGCAAGACCGTCGCCGCGCTCCAGGGTGTGCTCCTGCTGCTGGCGGGCGCCGATCTGCTGCCCCACACGGTCAACTTCGGTGTCGCGGCACTGGCCCTGGGCCTGCTGGTCTGGTCGTTCGGGCGGGATGTGCTGTGGCTGTACCGGACCTCGCGCGTCGAGGAGCCGGTGGCGCCCCGTCAGGTGCGGGAACTGGTCGCCGGCTGACGGCAGCCACGGCGGGGCGGTCAGTCGTCGAACCGGCCGCGCGCCGCCTCGATGTGACCGAGGTAGTGGTGGGTCCAGCCGCAGATCGCGTCGACCGTGGCGCGCAGGGCCCGGCCGGGCTCGGTCAGGGTGTATTCGACCCTGGGCGGCACGGTGGGGTACACCGTCCGGTCGACCAGGCCGTTGCGCTCCAGCATCCGCAGGTTCTGGGTCAGCATCTTGTGGCTGATGCCCTCGACCTCGTCGCGCAACTCGCTGAAGCGCAGGGTGCGTTCGCCGAGGGCCTCGATGATCAGAAGCGCCCACTTGTTGGCCACGTCGGAGAAGATCTCCCGCGCCAGGGAGTCCGCCCGCCGCAGGTCCGCGTTCTCGGGCAGGTCCCTCAACTGCTTGGTCACCATCTGGTTCCCCCGTTACCGAAAAGTGCGTTCTTCCAGGTCGGCGCTCACTCTCCTACGGTTTCTCAGTAACCGCAAGAGAGCGCGGATACGCGCTCGACGGAAGGACACCGACTGTGACCACCACCGACGTCTACGACCACGGCATCCCGGCCGAGAGCCACTTCGGCTACGCCCAGGCGATCAGGTCCGGTGACCTGATCCATGTCTCCGGGCAGCTGGCGTTCGACGAGGCGGGCGGCTTCCACCCCGAGGACGACCTCACCGCCCAGCTGGAGCGGACCTACATCAACCTCGACAGGGTCCTGGCCCACTACGGCGCGACGCGCAACCAGATCGTGTCCCAGACGCTGTACGCGGTGGGCCTGGTGCGGAACGCCGAGGTCGTGGCGGAGGCCAACCGGGCGTACTTCGGCGCCCACCGCCCGGTCAGCACGGCCCTGGGCGTCACCGAACTGACCTTTCCCGGACAGCTCGTCGAGATCAGCTGCGTGATCGACACACGACTGCCCGCCTGAACGGGCCGGTCGGCGACGCGTCCCGGTGCCGACCAGGGTCCGCTCGTAAGGGTCGAGCAGCACGCCCCGCACCTTGGTCGAGACGCCGGCGATGATCAGCTGGTGGGCCAGCGGCACGACCGCGTCCGTGCCGAGGATCGCCGCCTCGGCGGCCATGGCGGCGTCCTGCCGCTCCCCGGTGCCGTCGGTCCCGACGGCCTCGGCGACGGCCCGGTCGCCTCTTCTCGTCGCACAGCCGGGCCAGGTTGTAGCCGCCGTCGCAGGTGTAGTCGCTGCCGAGGACTCCGACGGGGTCGCCGGTGTCCAGGAGGCTGTCGCGGGCGCCGATGAACGCGTCGAACGGAACACGCCGGTCAAACGGGTGATCCACGCCAAGGTCATCACAAATCCCGTACGGAGTAAGCGATTTGACACCGACGTGGCCCACTCCCTAAACCTAACTACATGACATCCATTTTCAAAAAGGTGAGGCGGTCGTGAGGATCGCCTTCGTCGGCAAGGGCGGCAGCGGCAAGACCACGCTGTCCGCGCTCTTCTCCCGCCACCTGGCGCGCTCCGGCGCCCCGGTTCTCGCCATCGACGGCGACATCAACCAGCACCTGGCCGAGGCGCTCGGCGGCGAGGAGGAGTCCGCCCCTCCCCTGGGCGCGCACGTGCCCTGGATCAAGAACTTCCTGCGGGGCGACAACCCCCGCATCCTTTCCCCCGAGGCGATGATCAAAACGACCCCGCCGGGCCGCGGTTCCCGCCTGCTGCGTCCGCTCGGCGAGGACGAACTGCATGCCCGGCACGTCGGCCGGGCGGGCGGTGTGCCCCTCATGGTGACGGGCGAGTTCGACGAGTCCGACCTGGGTGTGGCCTGCTACCACTCCAAGCTCGGCGCGGTCGAGCTGTACCTGGGGCATCTGGTGGACGGCCCCGGCGAGTACGTCGTGGTCGACATGACGGCCGGCGCCGACGCCTTCGCCTCGGGCCTGTTCACCCGCTTCGACATCACGTTCCTGGTGGCGGAACCCACCCGCAAGGGCGTCTCGGTGTACCGCCAGTACCGCGACCACGCGGAACAGTTCGGCATCCGCATCGCGGTCGTCGGCAACAAGGTGACCGGCGAGGACGACCTGCTCTTCCTCAAGGAGCAGGTGGGCGACGACCTCCTGACCCACCTGGTGCACTCCCCCTGGATCCGCGCGGCGGAACAGGGCCGAGCCGGGTCCGGCCCGGACGCACTGGCGTCGCTGGAGCCGCACAACCGCCACGCCCTCACGGTCCTGCGCGAGGCGGTCGACTCCCACCCCCGCGACTGGGACCGTCTCCACCGCCACGCGGTCGAGTTCCACCTGCGCAACGTCCGCGCCTGGGCGGACGCGCGTACGGGCGGGGACCTGACGGCGCAGGTGGATCCGGACTACGTGCCGGGCAGTGGAGCGGACGCCTGATCCAGGAAGGCCGCCAGGGCCGTCACGAACGCATCCGCCCCGTCCCGCCACGGAAAGTGCCCCGCTCGGCTCTGCACGACGAGTTCCGCCTGCGGGAACAGGGCGGCGTACTCCTTCATCACTCGCACGGGCGCGGCGATGTCGTACTCCCCGGCGAGGACGAGCACCGGTGAGGGCAACCCGGCGAGAGCGCCACGCGTGGCGCCGGGGTCGAAGGCACCCTCGGACGCGTACAGGGCCGCTGCCTCGTCGTTGCGCTGCTGCTGCTCCGCAGCGCGGAACCGGCGCGCCTCGCCGTCCCACCGGCCGAACCAGAAGGGGGCGACGGCATCCCAGTCGGCGGGCTTCGCCCGGCCCGACGTGATCGCTGTCAGGGACGCCTGCGCCGGTGCGAACCACGGTTCGTCCCGGCGTAGTCGGGCCGTCTCCAGCCGGTCCTCGGCGGTGATGTCGAGGCCGACGGCGAAGACGCTGGGTGTGACGAGCGCGAGCCGGCCCACCCGCTCCGGATACCGTGCCGCGTACAGCACGGCCAGGTTCGCCCCGGCGGAGTGCCCGAACAGATCAACCTGCTCCAAACCCAACTCCGTACGCAGCGCCTCGACGTCGCCGACCTGCCGGTCACACCGGTACGACGCCGGGTCCCGCGGCACCGTGGACTGGCCCGTGCCCCGGAGGTCCAGCCGGATCAGGGTGCGGCGGGCCGTGAGACCGCCCAGGTCCCCCAGATAGACGGAGTCCTGCATGGGGCCGCCCGGGAGACAGAGCAAGGGCGGACCTCCTCCGGTCACGTGGTAGGCGAGGGTCGTGCCATCGGGAGCGGAGAAGGTGGGCATGGGCGCGACCTTGTCAGGGGGCGGCGTCCTGGGCAACGAATTTTCCCGCGGGCGTCAGCCCCCACCCACCAGGGCATTCCACTACTCGATCCCCGTGGCATCGAGCAACCGGACCACGTCCTTGCGCCCGTACCCGAGCAATCGGGCGCGGTCGGCGGCCATCAGCAACAAGTGCACGACGATCTCCGCCGCGTATCCGTTCTTGTTGTCCGCGTCGAACCATTCCTGGGGCTTCTCGACACCCAGGCTGTTCATCACCAGCCCGTGTTCTCGGCGGACCTCCGCGACGGTACCGGCGACCGCGTCCATGAGCGTCTTGCCAGGCCGCTCGCACTCCAGGGCGAAGCACCCCCGGTCGACCGGCACGCACCCCTCCGGGGGACGCGCCCTCAGCCCCGCATACCTTTCGTCCCCGGCCCCCAAGGCCCGGGACTCCTCGTGGACGAGGGAGAACCGATGGAACCCGGGCGGAACCGGCGCCGGTGGAGGCGTGTACTCCCACCCGGCGTCCTCGTACAACTGCCGCTTCACCTCTTCTTCGTCGGCATGCGTCACGGCGAAGCCGTTGGCCTCGTTGCGCCCGGTCGTCGTGCCGTCGGGGTTGCGGTGGAAGTGCAGGCCCATGGTGTGCTCCAGCTGCCGTGATGTCGATGGACGAGAAGCCCCCGTCACCAGCTCGAACGGCCCGCGAAGCCGACCCGTGCCCATTCCCCGAAGCCCCACCCGATCGCGTGAAAACCGGTGGCGTGGGAACTTCCCGACATCAGCGGATCGGGCGTTGTTATGCTCCTCCGGTGAGGATTCCGAGCCCCGCAGAGATCCAAGCGCTGCACGAGAAGTACGCGCCCACCACCGAGGCGTTCACCCTCGTCCACACGCACTGCGAGATCGTCTGGGGAATCGCCGAGCAGCTCCTTGCGGCGCCCCGCCTCGCTCACCTCGACGCCGAACTGGTCCGCGCCGGCTGCCTCCTCCACGACATCGGCGTCTACCGCCTCTACGGAGGCGACGGACGGCTGGACCACGAGAACTACATCCGGCACGGCCTCCTCGGCCACGAGATCCTCGCGGCCGAGGGCTTCCCCGAAACCCTCCGCCGCTTCTGCTCCCACCACACCGGAGTGGGACTCACGCGGCACGACATCGTGAGCCGGCAACTGCCCCTCCCTCCCGCCGACTACGTGGCGGCGACGGAAGAGGAGAGGCTGGTGATGTACGCGGACAAGTTCCACACCAAGTCCCGGCCGACGGCGTACCTCTCCCCCGACGAATACGCCGCCCACATCCGCCGCTTCGGCGCGGACAAGGTGACCGCTTTCCAGGCACTGCGCACGGAGTTCGGCGACCCGGACCTCGCCGGGCCCGTGCCGGGTTTCGAGGCGGAGGGAGGCTCCACGACGGCCGCCGTTCAGGTGTGGAGACCGGGGATCACCTGGTCCGTCGGCGGCCCGTCACCTCGCCCGACGGTGGCTACTCCCCCGGCAGGTGTGCGTCCGGCGCGTCCGGGCGATGGTCGGGGAAGCCCGAGCGGGTGGCCGCCTCGTGGCGCACCCGCAGGAACTCCAGATGCCGCTCGTACTGGTCGAGGCTGTCGGCGATGAGCTGTTCCTTGGTGTAGCCCATCACGTCGTAGTCCTGGTTGCCCTCGGCGAGCCGGACCTCGAAACGCACGTAGGTGTCGTGCGTGCTGACCGAACGGGTGGCGAACGCGGGGGTCGGCAGTTCGACCGGCCATACCTCGTACAGGAATTCGTCGTCGGGCCCGATCGGCACCCGCAGGCCCACGTGGGTGAGGCCGTTGTCCTCGACGGTGCCTTCCAGGACCTCCGCCTCGGCTCCTTGCTCCCGCAACTCCCCGGCGACCTCCTGGAAGGCCGGGCGGCAGACCTGGTCCACGAATCGCGCGGCCGCCCGCCTGCCGGGGAACGCCATCGTCCGGGCCAGCCGGCGCCGCCAGTTGGGCGCCCCGGGCAGACCGTGCTGCGCCATACGTCCGGAGAGCGCCCCGGGCAGCGTGGTGGCCCTCGCCTCCACCTTCATCCGCTCGGTACGCAACGCCAGATAGAGCCCGGCCATGATCAGGAACATGACGAAGGAGAAGGGCAGCCCCATGATGATGGTGGCGTTGGTGAGCGCCTGCACACCGCCCACGATGAGCATGGCGAGGGTGAGCAACCCGGTCGCCACCGCCCAGAAGATGCGCAGCCACGCGGGCGCGTCGGTCACCGGGGTGGGCAGTTCTGCGCTGAGGTTGCCCATGACAAGAGCCCCGGAGTCCGCGGAGGTGACGTACAGCAGCAGCCCCACGAACGTCGCGAGTCCGGCACTGAACAGGAATCCCGGATACTGCTCCAGGAGGCTGTAGAAGCCCTGCTCGGGGATGTTCATGGCCGTTTCGCCGAACTCGGTGTTCCCGTCACGCACGAGGAACAGGGCGCTGTTGCCGAAGATCGCCAGGAAGAGACCGGTGAAGAGGAACGGGATGACCAGCGTCGCCGCGATGAACTCGCGCAGGGTGCGGCCCCGGGAGATGCGAGCCAGGAAGAGCCCGACGAACGGCGCCCAGGCGACCCACCAGGCCCAGAAGAAGAGCGTCCACGTGTCCAGCCACTCGGTGGGCTGGTCGTAGGCGAAGGTGTTCAGGGTCATCGACGGGAAGCGGCTGACGTAGTCCCCGACGTTCTGGACCACGGCGTTGAGCAGCCGGAACGGCTCTCCCACGACCAGGATGTAGAGCATCAGCAGGGTGGCGAGGAGGATGTTGAGCTGCGACAGC
>NZ_JBEOSZ010000087.1:0-16185 GCF_040303285.1 Streptomyces sp. NPDC096046
TCGGCTCCGGCGGGTTCCCCGCGCGGTGAGGCGGCGGAGCCCACGGCGGAGCAGGGCAGGGACAAGGCCCGGCGCGGCAGGGGCAGGGCCGAGCATCCCTTCGGGCTGCGCCCGAAGAAGCGAGGCGGGGCGCTCCGCGCCCCGACCGCTCCCGCTCCGCGTGAGCGGATGCGGCTCGCTCCGCTCACCGCCAGGCGGCACGCGCTCCGCGCGACCGCCAACCGCAGGGCAAGCGCCTCGCGTTGCGAGGCGCGGCCGGCCTCCGGCCAGCCGGTGGCCTCCGCTGCGCTCCAGCCACCCAGGGCGGACCGCCCAACTCCCGTGCTGGCAAGGCGTGCCACGCTCCGCGCGGCCCACCCGCAGGGCTTACGCACAAGCAGCAGCAAGAGGAAGGGAGGTGACGGGTGGTCGGGCGGGTGACGGGGCGCGGGAACCCCGGCCCCTCGCAGAGGGGCCGGGGACTGAGGGGGCGTCAAGGCTTTTGATTGGGTTGCGATAAGGCAAGACTAACAGCTTTCAGCCACGTTAGAGGGAATTTTGGGGCTCCATGTGCTTCATTTTTGATGGCGAGATAGACTCTGGACTCAGAGCACACCACCCCGGACCGCTCCGAAGGGTTATCGAGATCCATCCCACGGCCTTGCCGATGCTCCGGTGAGGGAGAGCAACCAGCCGATCGCGTCAGTCCAACCGTAGCCCTTGGGGCTCCTCTACGTGCAGGTTTCCCGTTTCCCGCCGCTCGAATCGACCGGGCGGCACCCCAGGAGAAGGCAGGCGAATATGTCGAGCACAGACCGCGCTGACCAGCGAGAGGCAGCCCAGCGAGAAGCCATTGACGCGGTACTCCGTGCCCTCGAACTGCCTGCAAGATCGCTAGTGCCGGAGCGGGGTCTGCGGACACAGGTGATCATGGCGACCGGGTCCGGGAAGACCCGGGTGGCGGTCCGCAGCGCGGAGGAGCTCCACGCGGGCCGTGTGCTGGTGCTCGTGCCCTCGCTGGACCTGCTCGCCCAGACCGAGGCCGCGTGGCGCGAGGGGGGCCGCCGGGGGCCGATGATCGGGGTGTCCTCGCTGCGAGGCGAGGAGGTGTCCTTCCCCAACACCACGGACGTGGACGAGCTGGTGGAGTGGACGCGCGGCCTGGACAAGGTCACCGTGTACGCCACGTACGCCTCGCTCGGGCTCGGCACGCTGGAGCGGGCGCACGCTGCGGGTTTGTCGGCTTGGGACCTGATCATCGTGGACGAAGCCCACCGGGTTTCCGGCCGGATCGGGAAGCCGTGGGCGGTCGTTCACGACAACCAGAAGATCCCGTCCCTGCGCCGCCTGTACATGACGGCCACGCCCCGGCTGTGGCAGCTCGGGGACGAGGACGAGGCCGGCGCACCCGGCGAGCTGGTCGCGAGCATGGAAGACGACCCCGACGGTCCCTTCGGCAGCAGGGCGTTCACTTTGACGCTCTCGGAGGCCATCGACAGGGGAATCTGTGCCCCCTACCAGGTCGTATGCGTGGACGTCACCGACACCGCGCTCCAGGCCGCGCAGCTCCTGGGCGCCGAAGGCCGCTCGCCAGAGGTCCGTGGGGCCCGGCTCGCGGCTCTGCAGACCGCCCTGGTGAAGGCGTCGGCCGAGGAGGGCTTCCGCAGCACGCTGGTCTTCCACCACCAGGTCCGCGAGGCCGAAGCGTTCGCGGCCGGCCTTCCCGACGTAGCCGCGCAGCTGCACGCATCCGACCCCGAGCTGTACCCCAAGACGATCTGGGCGGACTGGCTCTGTGGCGACCACAAGCCGCTCCACCGGCGGCGTCTGCTGGGCGAGTTCGCCGAAGGGATCACCACGGACGGCACCGTCGTGGAGAAGTGCTTCCTGTGCTCGGTGAAGGTCTTGGGTGAGGGGGTCGACACCAAAAAATGTGACTCCGTGTACTGGGCAGATGTGCGCGGGTCGATGCCGGACCTGGTCCAGGCGGTGGGGCGGGCGCTGCGGATGCAGCCGGGCGAGGGCAAGGTGGCAAGCCTGGTGGTGCCGGTGCTGCTCGGGCCGGGTGAGACGGCGGACAACATGCTCACGTCCCGGGCGTTCGGCGGGTTGGCCAAGCTGTTGGAGGCGCTGCGGGCGCACGACGCGCGGATCGTGGAGAGCCTCGCGGAGCAGCAGGCCCCGAGCCGCTACAAGCCCGTAGCCAAGGACGAGAGCGGGAAAAGCACGGGTGGGAGCGGTGAGGGCTCCGGGGGCGTCAGTGGCCCCGCCAAGGCGCTGCTGAAGTTCTCCACGCCCCGCGACCCGGCCGCCCTGGCCGCGTTCATCAACCTGCGGGTCCTCAACCCGGAGCACGAGCACTGGCGGCGCGGCGTGGAGGCGGCCGTCATCTACGCCCGTGTGCACGGCGATTTGAAGGTGCCGTTCACGTTCCGCGTTCCTGCCGTCGACGACCAGGAGGCGGAAGCCGAGGGGTGGCCGGCCTCGCTCGCCGGGTTCCCACTTGGGCAGTGGACCGCCGACGCTCGCCGCTTCTATGCCCGCGGGGACATGGACGAGGATCGCGTCGCGCAGCTGGAGAAGCTGGGAATGATCTGGAGCCACTTCGACGTCGCGTGGGAGGAAGGTCTGTCCGCCGCGCGCGGGTGGGCGGCCGAACACGGCCACCTCCTGGCCCCGCTGGACGCCACCTACCAGGGCGCGAAGGTGGGCATCTTTCTGAAGAACGCGCGGGCCGCCGCCCGGAAGGCTGCCGAGATCGAGCAGCGGCGTGCGGAGGGGCTGCCGGTGGAGTCGGCGGCCGGGGCGCTGTCGGACGAGCGGCGCGAGCAGCTGGAGGAGATCGACGCGTCCTGGTGCCCGAGCTGGCCGGTGACATGGCAGCGGTGCTTCCACCTGGTCCGGATGCACCTGGACGCCGGTGAGGCGCTGCCCACCGAGACGGGCGAAGTTCTGCGCCAGGGCGAGGACCTCGGGCGGTGGGTGCAGTCGGTCCGGCTCGGCTGGGACCAACTCACGACCGTGCAGCAGTGGATGTGCGAACAGGTCCTCGGAATCGAGCCCGCCACCGAGGACGAGAAGCCGAAGCCGCGCCGCACGCAGGCCGACAAATGGGCCATGCACTACGCCGCCGCCAAGCAGTACTACGACCGCGAAGGGCACCTTCGCGTACCGAGGAAGCACATCGAGCGGATCGTCGGCGAGGACCAGGAGGAACGGCAGCATCGGCTCGGTGCATGGGTCAGCAACCAGCGCTCGCGCGTGGCGATGCTACCGGAGGACCGGCGCGAGCAGCTGTCCGCCATCGGAATGCGCTGGACGTAGACGGGTGGGTACGCCGGAGGGCTCGACCGCTGGGCGCGGGACTCAACTCCCTGTAGAGGGAGGCATTTTACGTGTCCGAACCTGAAGTCACGATTCGTCGCTCTACGTGCACGCTCTGCGTTAGGGTCTGCCTACCGGAAGGGCCCCGAGGGTGGGTTAGCGGCCGTTTCTCGCGGCCCTTCCGTCCTCTGGCAGTTGCGTAACGAAAGGAGCTCTCGTGCCCTCTCATTCGCTTCCACCTGGCAGAGCCTCAGGGGCTCTACTCAGTGGGTTCGACCGTAGCACGCTGAATTGGCAAGTAGCAGAACGCTCAGTGTGTCGACCCTCCTGGCAACACGGAACGTCGGGACCCCCACAACGAAATTGCGTGCCGTTTGGCACCGCGCCCTGTCATGCGGCGCTGACTCCATCAGCTTGTTCACCTGCTGATTCGTCCCTGAAAGCGACTCAGCGGACGAGGTCCGCTGTCCTGTCGGCGAGTACCGCCAACGGGTGTGCGCTCGGCATTTCGTTGCGCTGCGGGCTCCGATAACCGTCCACCGCGAAAACGAATCTTGCGAAGCGTGACTCACGCCACACGGATTCGTTTTTGCCTCACGTCGTCCGGATATGACACGTCGCCATGCCAGGAAAAAGTAAATCGATCACTTGCACGTCATGCGGATGTCTTTTCGAGCGCCGGAAGGGTAGCGGCCGTGTTCCGCGGTACTGCTCTCCGCGATGCCGATCCTCCGCGTTCCGCACCCGGAACTCTTCGTCCTCGTCAGTGACCTATCAGCGAGAAGTCAAGCTCATCAGCCAGTCGGTGGCGAGCCGGGCTCGGAAGCTGGCCCAGGTCGCGTCTCTCCCGGTGCCAGCTTTGCCATTGGAGGCTATCCGCCACTACATGGCCGTCCAGAGAGACCTCGACGACTTCATCGCCGTCGCGGTGCGCAGCGCGCTCGACCGCGGTGTCGACTGGTCGGACATCGCCGCCGTGACCGCCGTGAGCCCGGGCTCACTGAAGAACCGGTACTCGAAGTCGCAGGTCGCCCGCATCGTCAAGAACAGGAGGCAACGGCGTCCCGCGTCAGTCCCCTCTGCTGACATGGGCCAGATCGCTGATGGCGAGTCTCCCGTCCTGCCGCTCAAGGCGGAGCCGCACAGCCTCGACCCCGCCCGTGACGCCCTGGCCCGGGCTCTTTCTCATCTGCACCGCGCCTCGGGAGTGAGCGTCCGGACGACGGCGCTGTGGGCCGGCATCTCTCCCTCGTACGCCTATCGGATCATGTCGGGGGAACGGTGCCCGTCCTGGCCTACGGTCCAGGGTTTCGCCCGTGCCTTCGAGATAGACCCGGGCGACGTGTTCGAACTCTGGAGAGCGGCCAACGGCGTCCCGCCGGACTCGCTGAGCCAGCCGCGTGAAAGGGCTCTCGCCCGGTTCGCCGGCGCTCTTCGCGGCCTGCACCTGGCCTGCGCGCGGCCACCGCTCGCGACGCTCACCGACAGACTGGCTGGCCTCTCCGCGGAGGAGATGCGCACCGTCACGGCCCTGCTGTCCGGCCAGCCAACAACAAGGCCAGACAGCCTCAGCTGGACCGCGACAGCGGCTCTCACGAAGGCCCTCCGCGGCGACGTCGCACGGTTGCGGCGCCTGTGGCAGGCCGCGCAGCAGACGCCGCCTGACGCCCTGGACGAGTAACCGGCAGCCCCGGCCCCCTGAGTCCCCGTTCCGGGCATCCAGAAGACCACGACGACATCCCAGGAGAACAACGTGACCGACCCCACCGAACCCCCTGACCGCCCCGACATTGCGGAGGACCGGGACAATTCCCGCTCCCGCTCCAGCCCGGACATAGTCGTCCTGGTCGCCTGCATGTCCGTGATCGTGCTGCTGATGCTGGGGGGCTTCGTCCTGTATCTGTCCTGGCAGCACCCGTCACTGGCCATCCCCCTGGGAACGGCGGCCACTGTGATCACAGTCCCCCTCACCGTGTTCGGCATCGTCCTCGCACTGACGAAACGCTGACTGGACCTCGCGGAAGACGGGTGCGAGCACGGCTCGGTGCGGCACTGGCCGCCCGACGCACGTCCACTTGTACGCCGACAACCAACCCCGACCGGCGTGTGCCGGTCGGGACTGAGCGGCGCGGTGTCGGTGAGTGCGGCGGCGTGCGATCGATGTGACAACCCGCCCAGTTCTCGTCAATTTGACGATTAACGCGGTATGCTGCCTCTCACGGCGGGACTTCGCCTGCCGGGCGAGCCGTCCTCGGGAGGGTCACACATGGAGAGCGAGAGCGCGATCGGCACGGTCGCCATCCCGGCCGGGGGGCTGATCGAGCCTGCGATGGCCATGGCGTTGAACGTGCACTCCAGCCCGGGCGTGTACGCGCTGCTGCTGGGTGCGGGTATCTCGATCGCCTCGGGGGTGAAGACCGGCTGGGGGGTCGTGCAGGACATCGTCGGGAAGGTCGCCGCCGTCCGCGACCCCGACAACCCCGATGCCCGCGCCGAAGCCGCCGCCGACCCCGAGAAGTGGTGGGAGGCCAACACCAGCGAGCCCCTTGGCTACTCGGCGCTGCTGGCAGCCGCGGCGCCGATGCCGGCCTCCCGCCAGGCCATGCTCGCGGAATACTTCGAACCCGAGGAAGGCCAGGAGGACAGCAAGGGCCCAACCGCCGGGCACCGGGCCATCGCCCAGCTGGTCAAGCGCGGCAGCGTCCGGGTCATCCTCACCACCAACTTCGACCGGCTGACCGAGCGGGCGCTGCAGGAGGTCGGGATCTCGCCGCAGGTGGTGAGCCGTCCGGAGCAGATCAAGGGTATGAAGCCGCTCGCGCACAGCCAGGTCACCGTGATCAAGTTGCACGGGGACTACGCCGACCTGGAGCAGCGCAACACGGTCGACGAGCTGGAGACCTACCCCGAGGAACTCCAGCAGCTCCTGGAGCGGGTCCTGGACGAGTACGGGCTGATCGTGTGCGGCTGGTCCGCGGACTGGGACAAGGCACTCGTCCGCGCAGTCCAGGGGACTCGGTCTCGCCGATACCCGCTGTTCTGGTCGCAGTACGGCCGGTTCAGCGACGCCGCCCGGGGTCTTACCGCGCAGCACGGCGCGGTGGTGATCGACGGCATGAGTGCGGACGAGCTGTTCACCGGTCTCGTGAGCCGCGTCGAAGCCCTGGACCGGCTGACCACCGCGCCCATTACCCGGGACGTCGCCGTCGTACAGCTCAAGCGAGCCCTGCCCGACCCTCTACGCCGGATCGAGTTGTTCGACCTCGTCGATCAAGCCGTCACCCAGATCGTCGGCCGCAGCACGCCCGAGCACAGGCCGGTGTTTGCCACGTCCGCGACCTGGGCCGACACCTTCGGGTCCAACGTCCGCGGCTACCGGGCTGACAGCGAAATCTTGCTGCACCTGCTGGCCACCGGCGTCTTCCACGACGACGGCACCCACGACCACGTGTGGCAGCGCGCCGTCGAGCGCCTCGCCCGCCTGCGCGACACCTCACCGAGTCCCTTCAATGAGTACTTGGAGAAGGTGCGTCACCTTCCGGCGCTGCTGGCCACCTGGACGATCGGCGTCGCCGCCGTCCTCAACCGCCGCGAGGAACTGCTGGCCACCGTCCTCTACCACCCGGAGTGGGCCTTGCCGAACTCCGGCCACGCCCGTCTGGGGCCAGCGTGGTACCTCAACCCCAACCGAGTCCTCATTGCCGACGGGATACACGACATGCACCCGTCCGGGAACGGGGGGAGGTTTCTCTACCCCCAGAGCAACTGGCTGAAGGAAACGCTGCGCGAGCCCTTCCGACTCATCGAGACCAGCGACGCCGCCTACAGCGAAGCCTGCAACCGGTTCGAGTTCCTAGTGTCCATGGTCGCCATGGACACCGACAGTGAATTCTTCGCCTACCCCTGGTCCGGAGAATTCTTCCTCAGCTCTGCATGGGGCCACGACAACAACGGCCTCGCCAGCGTCATCGCGGAGGAACTCACCGAAACGTGGCCGCTCCTGCGCGCCGGCGCCTTTGGAGGACAGCTCCCCCGCGCTCAGAAGGCCCTCTCCGCGCTCACCGAGTGGAGGAGCCAGCACGGCAGAAGATGGTGAGCCAGCCTTCGAGGTCGTGTGGGGACCGCGTACCTGTCCCAGCAGCGGGGCCGGGCAGGCTGATCCTTCCCTGCCCCGCTGTCGTCGGTCAGCCGAAGTCGGCGGGGGTTGAGCTGGGCAGAAGCAGCGGCGCGCCGTCCTGACATGCGGCCTTCCAACGCTCGGCCAGCTCGTCCTTCCATCTCTTGGGCGGAACCACGGGACGCCCCAGGCGGCGAGCTGGTCGCGCTTCCAACCACTGGCGGGTGTGCGGGTGGCTTCGATCAGCTTCGCTCTTATCGAGCGCCTTTCGGGCCTGCCAGGTACTGCTGAACACGGCGGCGGGCCGTCTGCACTGGGTTTCCGCCGTCTTCGCCTTGCAAGATCCAAGTTCGGGAGAGGTAGTAGTCGGGATGGCGGATGGTGGTGAGTGTCCTGCCGTCTGGCTGAAGGCGGTGCTCGGTGAAGCCATCCAGGGCGCCGGCTCCGATGGGTGTGCGGGTCCACGGATTGTGCAGTACGTGGAAGCCCTCGCTGAAAGTCTCGTGGTCCTGCGGCCCGTAGTCACCGATGACATAGCCGAAGGGCACGGCCACGGACGCGTTCGGGTCAGGGTCGTACGCAAGGCCGACGCGGGCCATGACCACGTCTTCCGGCCCGTAGCCGCGTTCGGTTCCCATGCGGGAGAACTTCGACACGGTGGCGCTATTGGTGAAGATCACGGCGGCTAGGTGCTCAGCTTCGGGCTGAGCGAACAGGCCGCTCGGGATGGTCTTGTGCTTGTGCCGGTGTTCTGTGACGACTTGGGAGTTCAGCATGAGCGAGCCATCGCTGTCGCGGGTGGCTATGTCCCGGATCCCGTAGAGGTAGGTCGCCAGGGAGCTGACGGTGTGGATCAGGGCGCTGGGGTTGTGGAAGGACTGCACGGCGATCACGAAGGGGACGCCTTTGACGTGCGGCTTCTCCCAGTAGGCGTGGCCCTGCGCATCGCGGTGTTCGAGCTTGCGGCGCAGGGCTTTACCGATCTGCATGGTGAACTCCGCCTGTGCTTCCTCCATGTCGTCGGGGATGAGCCGACGTACTGCAGCGGCGATGTCTTCGTCGTCGGCCGTCTCCCCCTGTGGCGGGTTGGTGGTCGTCGCTTCGATGGCCACAGGAGTGTCGCCGGTCGTCAGGAAGTCCGGTGCGGGGCTGGTGCGGTCCAGTTCCTTGCCCTGTTCGCGCAGGGCGGCGAAGAGGGCAAGCTCGAAGACGCGAGCGGAGAAGCCTGCAGTCTGAAACTCGCGGACGAAGCTGTGGTCGACGTCCGGAAAGTCAGCGAACGTCTCATCCATGAGGCGGCGCGCGGCGGTGTACGCGTGCGCTCCGCTGAAGTCGCGGAACTCGCGGCTGACCTTCTCCAGCGTCATCTTCCGGGCGAGGTCAAACAGGCTTCGGGTCATCATCGGCCTCCAAGCCGCCGGTCGGACAGGAGTGGGGGTAGCGGGTGCCGTCGGTAGCAGCCAGCTGGGGGCGCCGCCGGACTGGTGGCAATGGACCAGCCAAGCGGAGCCGGACTGGATCCTTGTGCGTCCTTTGGCGCTACGGCAGGTCTTCCAGCCGGGCGAGCAGACTGGCGGCGGTGGCGACGGCCGCGATGGCGTCGGCGCGGGTCCAGGTGAAGTCCTCGGTGGTGCCAGAGTCGTCGTGCGATGCGCCGCTGAACAGCGCGTAGGCGCTCTGGGTGAGCATCGCCCAGCGCTCCTCCTGGTCCCGTTCCCCGGCCTTCTTCTGCACCGCCTGGTCGTGGACCCTCCGGGTATTGCATGCTTCACGTACGGGATCGAGGGCCGCTCGGGCGAGGGCAACGGCGTGCTCGTACCGTCCGTCACGGATCGCGGTCTTCGCCTCGCGGATCCGTCGCGCGCCGGTGGCCCGGGCCTCCACGGTGGTGACCGGGATGAGGACGTCGACGAAGGCGCCGGCATCGAGCTGGGTGAGGGCGTTACTCCACGTCGCGTGCGGGACGCGGATGATCTCCTGGTCGTCGGCGACGGGCCAGTGCTTCGTCTCTGCCAGTGCGGTCAGGGAGAGTTCGGCGCGCAAGGCGAGGTCGTTGCCCGCCCGCGTCTTTTCCAGTCCGCGCAGCTGCTGGTCGGTCACGCTCGTCTCGAGCGTGAGGTTCGTGGCGAAGGACTTCAGCCCGACCGGCCGCGGTGTGTGGAGGACGCCGATCCAGCTCGCGAGGCCTGGTGTCTCGTGCGTCCAGAGGGCGCCGGAGACAGAAAACGGCGCGTCCGCGGTGTAGTCGCCGTGGGCAGTCACCTCAAAGGTCAGGGCGAGACGGTGTACGTCCCAGCCTTGGAAGAAGTTGACGTGCCGCTGCGCCCGAATGTTGACGGTGTAGTCGTTCGAGAATCGGAAGTTGGCCATCGTTCCCTTGCCTGAATGAGCTCCTGCCTGATGGTGGCAGGTCAACCGACCCGGGCCGCAGTGGATTTTCGGGGAGCCGGCGGGTCAGCGCACGGTGGCGATGAACTACGAGGCCGCCAAGCAGTTCTACGAGCGCGAGGGGCACCTGCGGGTACCTCGGAAGCACGTCGAACGGATCGTCGGCGAGGACCAGGAGAAGCGGGAGCTCATCGGGAACCAGCGCAGCCGGGCCTCGACGCTGTCGCCGGAGCGGGGAGAGCAGCTGTCCACGATCGGAATGCGGTGGGCGTAGCTGTACCGACAGGCAGTGGGGCCGACAGGGTGGTTCTGTCCGGCCCCACACCTCTGGTGAGGACGTAGGTGGTGTCAGTAGCCGATCAGCGCATGCAGCCCGAGGATGCTCGCGCCTGCTGTAGAGACGCTGGCGAGTACGGCA
Source organism: Streptomyces sp. NPDC096046 (assembly GCF_040303285.1). Taxonomy (NCBI): domain Bacteria; kingdom Bacillati; phylum Actinomycetota; class Actinomycetes; order Kitasatosporales; family Streptomycetaceae; genus Streptomyces; species Streptomyces sp. NPDC096046. The sequence goes on from NZ_JBEOSZ010000087.1 coordinate 10,227, forward strand.
CCCGCCGCGTTGCCTGTGCTGAAGAGGGTCAGCATGCCGACAATTGTCCCGAGGAAGGCGGCCGTCACAAGCACAAGTACGGCACGCTGCGAAAGCAGCGGCTCGGAGACTCGTCCTTGAGGTCCGGGTGGGGGCGTCATGCAGACTCCCTCTCCCGTCCCGTGCGCACCGTGTACGCGTACCGTGGCATGGCGGTGAGCTGCCGAAGGACCCACGACCAACGGGACCGCCGCGAAGAGAGGTCGGCGAGATAGCCTTGTTGCTCCTCCAGCCAGTCTTTCCGCTCGTCTAACGGCAGCAGCCGCGTAGCGCATCGCAGCAGACGGTCCAGCCACCTCACCGGCTCAGCTGCCCCGGAAGGCAGCGCGGGCACGATGCCGACCTCCAGCTGCCCGGTCGCGACGACAACCCCGCGACGTTGTTCGTCGTACTGCCTCACGGCTTCCTTGCTCACTACCACGCTTTGCCCATCTACCAGTCGGCCGGCCTTCATACCGACAAGCCTCACGGTGTAGTGAAAGCTGTTCTCACTGGTACGCGCCTCGGAGCAGTGGCTCAAGCCCGCGAGTTCGATGGCGAGCCGAACGGCTGCGCCAGACAGGTCTCGATCTGTTGTTGGTGCTTTGCGAAACGAGATTCTCACAGCGCACCCTCAACAAGTCCTGGGCGTGCGGGGGCGCTGCTGGTCGTAGCGACGGTGGCCGCAGCAAGAGCGTACGAGGCTTGTTCAGCGCCCTTGTCAGTGAGGCGGTAGAAGCGGCGGCGGGGGCGGCCCTCAGCCTCGGCGGTGTCGTCCTCCTCCCAGTAGCGCTCAACCCATCCGGCCTGGCGGAGACGTTCGAGAAGGGGAAATAGGGTGCCGTTGGGCAGGTCGGTCATCTTCGACAGCTCCAGGCCGTAGAGCCCGTCCGCGAGCACCGCGGCGCGGCGCTCGCCGTCAGCGCTCCGGCCGAGCAGCGCGCGAAGCACCGTCTGGGTGTGTGGGGTCATCTTCGGTTCCGACATGCCAGCAATCTACCTAGGTAGATGAGCGACGTCTACCTAGGTAGATTGCTGGCGTGAGTGGGCGTCGGGCGCAGGCCCGTCACCGAGGTGCGCCTGCGCTGGCTGGTGGCAGGCCCTCGGCAGGGGCGACCGGGCTGATCGGCTGACGTAGGTCCAGGTAGCAGCGCAGCCGTACGCCGGGCTCCCCCGCATCCCGCGTCGTCCTCTCCGCTGTCGCGGTTGCCCACCGTTCGGCGAGCAGCTGCTGGAAGGCGAGCGCGGTGGCGGCGTCGGCGGCCGCGACGTCGACGACGAGCAGGCCCGGCTCGCTCACGTGCGCCTCGTGGATCGGGTCCATGTACGCACTACGCCCGGTCACCCCGGGAGAGTTCCGCCGCTGCCGTGTCTTCACCCGACCGAGTGGCAGGCCGTCAGGGACTGTCGCTGCACCAGCCCCAGCGGGCCGGATCGCGGGCGCGGGTCGTCGTCCTGCCGCGCATCAGCTGGCGTCATGCGCACCGCGGCCCCTGACGCCCAGGTGCTGGCACCCGTACTCGATCCGGACTGGGTCGCCAACCGCTCCCGGAAAGAGCGCGAGAGACGGTAGGTCTCCGACTCCCTTACTGGCATTCGACCAGCGAGAGGAAGTTCGACAGCGCAAGGCCCGGATCAGGTGTCCGGGCCTTCGTCGTGCCCCGAAATCTTTCCTCCAGGTCGCTGCTGTCCGGGTCCGGGCTTCCAGCCCTAGGGGGTGAAGGAGCCGTGCCCGCCAGGACGAGACGCAAGCACCCGAGTCCTGTCACTGTCCCGCCCGCCAGTCGAACTCAAGTCGGAGGCAGTACCGATGACCACCCGTCACACAGCCGGGGCAACACCCGCGCCGATCGCCGCTACGCTGAACACGCCACCCTGAGCCAGGGCTACGACCCCACAGGGACGCTCTCAGGCAGAGAGCCGCAGGACCGCCGACCGCGAGGCGCTCATCACCCCCACGCGGACGACACCACCACAGGTGTCCGCTGTCCTCGATCCCTCTGCTCAAGGGAGCAGCATCATGACCCGGGACAACGCTCCCGCGCCCGTCCAGCCGCCCGACCTCGCGCCCGTCCCGCAGCAGCCCGCTGTCGGTGCCGGCCTGAGCGCCGCGATAGCCCAAGGGGCCGCCCAGGGGGTCGCCCGGTCCATCACGGCCCGGCTCGTGGACAAGTTCCTCACCAATCCGCCTGACTGGCTCAGAGCCCTGTGGAACGCGCTACCGAGGCCTTGGGAGTAGCCACAGCGGGTGTAGCAGCTTTCCGCGATCGGGATGCGGTGGGCGTGGCACACCGGTGTTCACAATCTTCTGCCCCGCTACGACATGGTTCCCGCAACCACTTGACCACGCCGGTACGTCCTTGGGGCATGGCTACTGCTACACCCGAACCCCCGTCCAGTCGGTCGCTGCGGTGGGCGTACTGCGGCCACGGCGCCACATCGGCTGATTCAGTCGGTTGTCGCGGCATCCGCGTCGGTGACCACACCTCCTGCCTGGCCCACCTAAATGAGGCCCACCGCGCCGCATACCTCGCGACACTGTCACCCGGTGCCGACATTGACCACCGCGGCACCCCCTTCACCCTTGAACTGCTGGACCAGTTACTCGCCGCCCTAGACGACCCCGCCACCGGTGCACCCCACATAGGCGCTGCCTGGTTCGATGAGGCGACCTTCAGTGACATCGCTCGGTTTGGTGGGGCGACCTTCAGCGGCGTTGCCCGGTTTGGTGGGGTGGCCTTCCCGCCTGAAGCCCGGTTCGAGAAGGCGACCTTCACCGGCGATGCCTGGTTCGACGAGGCGACCTTCACCGGTAGAGCCGGGTTTGCTGGAGCGACCTTCAGCGGCGTTGCCCGATTCGACAAGGCGACCTTTTCTCACTTCGTAGACTTCCAGAAGGCGACCTTTGCCAGCGGCACCTGGTTCACCAGGGCGACCTTCGCCACCGGCGGCACCTGGTTCACGAGGGCGACCTTCACCGGCGACACCCGGTTCGACGAGGCGACCTTCCCACGGGAGACCTGGTTCGAGTGGGTAACCTTCACTGGTGACACCCGGTTCAACCGGGCGAACTTCGCACATGAAACCTGGTTCACAAGGGCGACCTTCACCGGCGACGCCCGGTTCGATGGGGCGAACTTCGCACATGAAACCTGGTTCTCGAGGGTGACCTTCTCCGGCGACGTCCGCTTCGACTACGCGCAGTTCAGCGACACCATCGACTTCGAAGGGACGACTTTCACGGGCAACGCTCAGTTTTACTGGACAACGCTTACCGGCGACGCCCGGTTCGGCGGGACTCAGTTCAAGGACTCGCCCCGCTTAGGGCCGCTGGTCTGCGCCAAGCAGGTCGTGCTGGACCGTGCGGTGTTCCAGCAGCCGGTGACGGTGGAGATCGTCGCGCGTCAGGTGAGCTGTGCGCGCACCCGGTGGGCAGCGACCGCCACTCTGTACCTGCGCTACGCCGAACTGAACCTGCGGGACGCGGTTATCGAGTATCCGGTGCTGGTCGCCGCCCGCTCCAGCCCATTTCCCACCTGCAACCCCGGCACACTCATCCGCAGTCGCCATGGTCGTGAGGTACCGATGGACGACCTGATGGAGGAACCACTGTCCGGAGCCGAACCTGGCGTGCGCCTGGTGTCGATGGACGGGGTGGATGCTGCGCACCTGGTGTTGCACGACGTCGATCTAAGCAGGTGCCGGTTCGCCGGCGCCGTCCACCTCGACCAGCTGAGGGTGGACGGCTGGTGCACCTTCGCCACCACCCCCACCGGCTGGAGTCGGCGCTTCCCCTGGCGGTGGAGCCGGCGTAACACCGTGACTGAGGAGCACCACTGGCGGGTGCGCACAGGCCGCCACCCCGACAGGGCCACCGCACGGGGCTGGACTAGCCCGCTACAGGATGCTCCAGAGCTGAAGCCGGCAGCGGTGGCGGCGTTGTACCGGCAGTTGCGCAAGTCCCTCGAGGACGGTAAGAACGAGCCGGACGCCGCCGACTTCTACTACGGCGAATGCGAGATGCGCCGCCACGATCCCGGCCGGCCCTGGGGCGAGCGCGCACTGCTGGCCCTCTACTGGGCATTCTCCGGATACGGGCTGCGCGCCACCCGCGCCCTGGCATGGCTGGGGGCGGCCATGGCCGTCACGATCGCGGTGATGATGGTGTGGGGCCTGCCCGCCGATGACCCGAAGCCGACCACCACCGGGCTCCAGGTTCCCGTCGGACAGACGGTCGAGCTGACCACCGACACCCCAGACCCGGTAAACCCCACCGGTCCGCTGACCGAACGCGTCACCACCGAACGGTTAGAAAAGGGGCTGCGGGTGGTGATCAACTCGGTCATCTTCCGCTCCTCCGGACAGGACCTCACCACCACCGGCACCTACACCGAAATGACCTCCCGGTTGGCCGAACCCGTCCTCCTAGGCTTGGCCGTCCTCGCCGTCCGCGGCCGCGTCAAACGCTGACCACCGCCCATGCAAGGCAGGGAAGACAGAGAGCCGCGGCCATCTGAAGTGACTCGTCGCGGTCCTCGGTGAACTGGGCCCAGCTGTCGTGGTGGACCGGGACGACACGGCGGGCGTCGAGAATCCGGGTGGCCTCGGCCGCCTGCGCACTGCCAGGACGATCAGGTTGCCATCGAAGACCATGGGGAAACGGGGAGCGCCGGCGAACAGGAGGGCGGTGTCGATCGGGGCGAAGCGCTCGGCGATCTCCCTGACCGCGTCGAGCGAGGCGTTGTCGCCGCTGACGTAGACCGTCGGCAGGCCCTCGCCCGTCAGGACGAAGCCGACGACCTGGCCGGCGAAGGGCGCGCTTCTTGTGAGGCTGGCGGTGGTCGACCTGCTCCACACCCTACCGATCCGGGCGGCGTCCGGGTGCGTGGACCACCCTGAAGGCAGACGCTAGGAACATGGCTGGGAGACAGTGGCATGGTCAAAACGAGATTGAAGGCCGGTGTGCCTACCCCCACTGCGGAGCACCGCTCATCGAGAAGTACACCGACTTCGAGAACACGGATGGCGAGATCATCCGTGTCACCGATAGCAATCCGTGGTGCACAAACGGGCACCCTCAACCGCTAGAGCAACCCGGCGGCGAGACATCGACAAACGAGAGCTAGTGCCGTGGCAGGCAACGTTTGCCCGTCAAGGAGCGGCGTCCGGTGCGTGCTCTCGGCGTGCCGGGTGCAAGCCCTCGTACTGGGTGTACTTGGGCTTGCGCCCGGTGCGGCGAGAGTGCGTGCCGGGCGTCGCGACGGGGCGAACGTTGCCTGCCGCGGCACTAGCTGAGGGAGCCGTCCAAGAACCGATCGGTTCCCGAACACTGCTCAGCGAGCGTCTCACGCGGCGCTTCGGGTGTTCGGGAACGGTGTCCGACAACTGCGAACTGGTGGGGCCTTAGAGCTCGTAACACGATCATGATCGGTGCTTCTTGAGCCGCCTCCAGCAGATGAGGCTGCAGGCGAGGGATACGAACGCGTCGTGGAGTTCGGTGCGGCGTTCCCATCGCACGGCGAGCCGTTTGAACTGGTGGAGCAGGGCGAAGGTCTGCTCGACGACGTAACGGAGCTTGCCCATGCCCTGGATGTTCGGGGCGCCTTTGCGGGAGATGACGGGCAGGATCCGGCGTCTGCGCAGCTCGTCGCGGTTGCGGTTGGAGTCGTAGCCCTTGTCGCCGAGCAGGGCCTCGGGTCTTCTGCGGGGCCGGCCGGGGCGGCCGGCGACGGGCGGGATGCCGTCGATGAGGGCGAGGGTCTGGGTGACGTCGTTGACGTTGGCCGCGGTCGTGATGACTTTGAGCGGGGTGCCGCGTCCGTCGCAGATCAGGTGGTGTTTGCTGCCCGTCTTCCGGCGGTCGACCGGCGACGGGCCGGTGTCGGCGCCCCCTTTTTCGCGCGGATGTGGGAGCCGTCCACGCACGCCCTGGACCAGTCGA
>NZ_JBEOSZ010000088.1:0-15091 GCF_040303285.1 Streptomyces sp. NPDC096046
TGGCTCCGCCACATGACCGTTCACGGCGCACGCCGATCGCACGCACCGAACGCCGCTCCTTCTTCCACGTAGATCCATCAGAAGCCCCCTAGCGGCGCCAGGGGCCCGTCACCGCGAACGTGGTGCCGGGCGTGTAGCAGTTGACGTACATCGTGTCGCCGTCGGGCGAGAAGCTCACCCCGGCGAACTCACCCCACTCGGGCTCCTGCTCGGTGCCGATGTTCTGCCGGTTGCGGGCCATCGCGTAGACCTCGCCCCGCCTGGTGACGCCGTAGACGTGCTGGGCGCCGTTGCCGTCCTCGCACACCATGAGTCCGCCGCTGGGCGCCAGGCAGATGTTGTCCGGCGACTCGCCCGGCAACCGCACATCGGTGTCCGGGCCGAACACGATCACCAGGGTGAGCCGGCGGCACTCCGGGTCGTAGCGCCAGACCTGCCCGAAGTGGTCGGCGGCCGAACCGTCCGAGCGGCGGGCGAAGGACGACACGAAGTACACCGACCGGCCGCCCCAGTAGCAGCCCTCCAGCTTCTGCGCGTGTGTGATGCCCCCGCGGCCGAAGTCCTGGAACCGGATCGGCGTCCGCGCGGCCTGCGGGTCCGGGACGTCCACCCACTCGACGCGGTCGAACTCGGCGCCGACGTCCTGGACGGAGGACAGGTCCGGCACCCCCGGCACGCGCATGGCCTGGAGCCGGCCGCCCGCGCGCAGCGAACCCCGTCCGCCCAGCGGGCGTCGTGGCAGGAAGCGGTAGAAGAGGCCGAAGGGCTTCTCGAAGGCGTCCTCGGTCTCGTACACCACGCCCCGCCGGGGGTCGACGGCGATCGCCTCGTGCGCGAAGCGGCCCATCGCGGTCAGCGGCACGGCCCCGGTGCGGTGCGGGTCGGCCGGGTCGACCTCGAAGATGAAGCCGTGGTCCTTGGTGTAGCCGTTGGCACCGGCTTTGTCCTCGGTCTCCTCGCAGGTCAGCCAGGTGTTCCACGGGGTGGGGCCACCGGCGCAGTTCACGGCCGTACCGGCGATCGCGACGCGTTCCGAGCGGACCCGGTTGTGGGAGTCCAGCGTCAGCGCCGTACAGCCGCCCTCGGCGGCCGGGTCGTAGGTGAGACCCTCGACCGTCGGGACCGGCACCCTGCCGTTGACGCGGTTCTCGTGGTTGCGGACCAGGTGGACGCGGCCGCCTCTGCCGGGGAAGGCCGACATGCCGTCGTGGTTGGAGGGGACCTTGCCCTCGCCGGAGCGGAGTTCGTCTCCCTCGCGGGAGAGGACCCGGTAGCCGAAGCCCTCCGGCAGGTCGAGGACGCCCTCGGGGTCGGGGACGAGCGGGCCGTAGCCGGTGCGGCCGAGGCCCTGTGCGGCGGCGGTGCCGGCGAAGAGTTCGGACAGGGCGCCGGAGAACGCGATTCCGACGCCCAGGGCGCCCGTTCCGGCGAGCATCTGACGTCGTGTGGCGGAGCGACCGGACGCGGTCATGGGGAAACCTTCCTGCTGGCGGACAGGAACTGTGATCCCGCTGTGTCTATCACCTGGTGCGGGCGGCGGGAACCACGCGCGTAGCACGGGTCACTGCTCGACCGCGCGCCGCAGCCGCTCCATGGCCTCTTCCACGCGGTCGACGGCGCCCTCCGACAGCTCCGCCGGCTCCGCCCGGTCCACCGCCTCGTCGGCGTGCCCCTCGGCCGTCGCGGAGGGCTGCCCACCGCCCCGTTCCAGGAACCGCAGCAGTTCCACCGGAATGGGCAGAACCAGCGTGGAGTTCTTCTCCGCCGCCACCGCCATGACCGTCTGCAGCAACCGGAGCTGGAGCGCCGAGGGCGTGTCGGCCATCTGCTGGGCGGCCTGGGACAGCTTCTTCGAGGCCTGGTACTCGGCGTCGGCGTTGATCAGCCGGGCCCGCCGCTCCCGGTCGGCCTCCGCCTGCCGGGCCATGGAACGCTTCATGGTGTCCGGCAGGGAGACATCCTTGATCTCCACGCGGTCGATGGTCACACCCCACTCCACGGCCGGGCTGTCGATCATCAGCTCCAGGCCCTGGTTGAGCTTCTCGCGGTTGGACAGCAGATCGTCCAGCTCGCTCTTGCCGATGATCGAGCGCAGCGACGTCTGTGCCATCTGCGAGACGGCGAAGCGGTAGTCCTCGACGTTGACGATCGCGGCCGCCGGGTCCACGACCTTGAAGTACACCACCGCGTCGACCCGCACGGTCACGTTGTCGCGGGTGATGCCCTCCTGGGCGGGGATCGGCATGGTCACGATCTGCAGGTTGACCTTGCGCATCCGGTCCACCGCGGGGACGACGAGGGTGAACCCGGGCCGCCGTACCTGCCCGTGCAGCCGCCCGAGCCGGAAGACGACGCCGCGCTCGTACTGCTTGACGACCCGCGCCGCGGAGGCCAGATAGACCAGTGCCCCGGCCCCGACCGCGGCCACCGCACCGACCAGCTCTTCGACCATGCCGACCTCCCCGTCCAGAGGTCCGAAATCTTCGCCTTCTGTCACGATATGCCCGGAAAGCGGTACGGGGCCACGCCCTGCGGGCCGGGGCGGAACGGGGGCGGACGTGAGTGGTCCGGGGCGCGCAGCCGGCGCGCCCCGGACCAGGGTGGGTCGGACGCCCGTCAGGCGGCGGTGAGCTTCTCCGCCGGGGCCCCGGTGGGCTCCGTGACCTTCACCGGCTCGATACCCGTCGCGCTGTGGCGTGCGGCCCAGTTCTCCAGTGCCGTTCGGCAGGCGTGGTCGAGGTGGTGCAGACCCGAGAGGTCCAGCTCGACCGGACGGTCCTGCGGCAGGCCCTCCAGGTCGCCGAGGATCTTCGGCAGCCGCAGGAACGTCGCGTTGCCGGACAGGTACGCCTGGATCGGGCCGGCGCCCTTGTCGATGATCTCGAGCTTGATGTGCGAGGCCTCCCAGGCGGTCTTCATGACCGACAGGGCCAGACCGATGAGCACACCCTCGAACATGTTCACCGCGACGATCGACACCGCGGTGACGACCAGGATGAGCGCCTCACCCCGGTGCTCCTTCCACAGCGGGACCATCTTCTGGAAGGGGATCAGCTTGAAGCCCGCGTGGACCAGGATGCCGGCGAGCGCGGGCAGCGGGATCAGGGCCAGCGTGCCCGGCAGCAGCGCGGCGAACAGCAGCAGCCACACCCCGTGCAGCACCCGTGACGCCTTGGTCTTCGCGCCGGCGCTGACGTTGGCGGAGCTGCGGACGATGACCGCGGTCATCGGCAGCGCGCCGAGCACACCGCAGAGCGTGTTGCCCGCGCCCTGAGCCATCAGTTCCTTGTCGTACCGCGTGCGCGGGCCGTCGTGCAGCCGGTCCACCGCCGCGGCGCTGAAGAGGCTCTCGGCGGAGGCGATCAGGGTGAAGGCGATGATCGTGCCGATGATGCCGATGCCGACGCCGCCGAAGGTGTCCGGTCCGGGCGGCTGGATGGAGCCCAGCAGGCCTTTGACCTCGACGGTGGCGACCGGCAGGTTGAACAGGGCGGTGGCCGCGATGGCCAGGATCACCGCGGCGAGCGCGCCGGGAACGGCCTGCGCCCGCTGGGGCAGCTTCTTCCACAGCACCATCACCGCGATGGTGGCCGTGCCGAGCGCGAGGGAGGTGAGCGCCGCCGTGCTGCCGGCCGCGTCGACGGCGGCACCGGGCAGGCCGAGGATCTTGTCGATGCCGGAGGCGGGCGCCTTCAGCCCGGCCGTCGCGTACAGCTGGCCGGCGATGAGCACCAGACCGATTCCGGCCAGCATGCCCTCGACGACCGAGACGGATATCGCGCGGAACCAGCGGCCGAGCTTCAGCGCGCCCATGATCAGCTGGAGCAGGCCGGCGGCCAGCACGATGATGCCGAGCGCCGGCAGCCCGTACTCCTGGACGGCCTCGAAGACGAGCACGGTCAGACCGGCGGCCGGCCCGGACACCTGAAGGCTGCTGCCCGGCAGGAGTCCGGTGACCAGGCCGCCCACGATGCCGGTGACCAGGCCGAGTTCGGCCGGGACACCGGAGGCGACGGCCACGCCCACGCACAGCGGGAGCGCGACCAGGAACACGACGAGCGAGGCGGTGAAGTCCTGCCTGAGATGCGGGAACTTGGTCATGGAGTTCCTCACAACTTCTCGAAGGAGTCGGTGTCCGCACGGTGTTCGCGCACGACTCCCGTGTGCACCTCGTAGAACCAGGCGCGCAGGCCGAGTCGGCCCTCGGCCAGCCGGCGCTCGACGCAGGGGTAGGACCGCAGACGCAGCACCTGGGCGAGAGCGTGGTTCTGTACGGCCTCGGCGACGGCCGGATCGGCCGGGTCGGAGCACTCGGGCGCGTCGGCGGCACGTGCCAGCCAGTCGCGCACCGCCGGTACGGCGGCGAGGTCGTCGCCGCGTACGACCGCGCCCACGGCGCCGCAGTGCGAGTGGCCGCAGACCACGATCTCCTTGACGCCGAGGACCTCCACGGCGTACTCGATCGTGGCCGCCTCCGATGTGGGGTGCTCGAAGGAGTGCGGGGGAACGACGTTGCCCGCGGTGCGCAGCTCGAAGAGCTCGCCGGGACGGGCGCCCGTGATCAGGGCCGGTACGACCCTGGAGTCGGAGCAGGTGATGAAGAGGACGTCGGGGGACTGGCCCTCGGCGAGGTGGGCGAACTCCTCAGGGCGCTGTCCGAAGGTGCGGGCGTTGTCGATGAGGGGTTGCATGAGTGTGGTGATCCTCCTGGCGCGCAGTGGGGGCGCGTCGGACGGGCATGACAGAGGGTGGGGGGAACTGCTCTGCTGCTCAGCAGCGAAAGACCTGAAGCGCCGCCGGGGTGTGCGACGTCGAGGATCTCGATGTGCGGTGGTGCGCGGCGCCGGGTCCGGCCGCTTCGGGTGCCGCCGGCCGGATGCGCCGCTGCATCGGCCGATCGGGGGCCGTGGGCGCCGAGTCGGCGGTGTGGGACCGGTCGCGGGTGCGCAGGGGACCGGTCGGGTCCCCGTGGTGTCCGGCGCGGCAGGAGGCCGTCTCGTCGCGCAGAGCCTTCCCGGGATGCTTGTGTCCGGGGCGCGAGGACTTTCCGGAGGGCTTCGTGCCGGGCTGGGCGTGGGCCTCGACCTGACCGTGCGTATGCGCGGATGCGAAGGACACGGTGGGTGCGAAGAACTGGAGGGCGAGCAGGGCGGCGGCGAGGATCGAAACCACGGTCCGCACCGTCGTACCTCGGAACATGCGCCCCCCTTCAGCCGATTGACACGTCCAGCGCTGACCAACACTTGGTCAATGACTGGTCAAGAAACACGTTAACCCTGCAACATCGTTTGCAGGGTTAACTTAACGTTTCCAGCTGAAGAGAGCCTGAAAATTGTAGGTGGGATGGCCTGAACAGGCCCTGTCCACCGCCCGGTCGGCGCTGTAAAGGGGCTCGGCTACCGGAAGTCGACCAGCTTGCCCGCGTCACGGGCGAGGGCGGTGAGCCGGGATATGGCCCTGAAGTACTTCTTGCGGTACCCGCCGTTCAGCATCTCGTCACTGAACAACCGGTCGAAGGGCAGACCCGAGGCCAGCACCGGCACCTCCCGGTCGTAGAGCCGGTCCGCGAGGACGACGAGCCGGAGGGCCGTCGACTGGTCGGGAACCGGCCGCACCCCGGTGAGGCACACGGCCTTGAGCCCGTCCGTCAGAGCGCCGTACCGGCTGGGGTGGACCCGGGCGAGATGCTCCAGGAGGGGCGAGAACGCGTCGAGGGAAGCGCCCTCGGTGGTGTGCGCCGCCTTCGTCACCTGTTCGTCGGAGTACGGCGGCGGCGCCTCGGGCAGGCCGCGGTGGCGGTAGTCCTCGCCGTCGATGCGCAGGGCGCGGAAGTGGGCCGACAGGCCCTGGATCTCACGCAGGAAGTCGGCCGCGGCGAACCGGCCCTCGCCGAGCTTGCCGGGCAGCGTGTTGGAGGTGGCGGCCAGCGCCACGCCCTCGTCGACGAGCCGGCCGAGGAGCGTGGAGACCAGGACGGTGTCGCCCGGGTCGTCGAGCTCGAACTCGTCGATGCACAGCAGGCGGTGACCGGACAGCGTCCGGACCGTCTGCTGGAACCCGAGGGCGCCGACCAGGTTCGTCAGCTCCACGAACGTGCCGAAGGCCTTGAGCGCGGGCTCGGCCGGGGTGGCGTGCCACAGGGACGCGAGCAGGTGGGTCTTGCCGACGCCGTAACCGCCGTCGAGATAGACGCCGCGCGGGCCGGCGGGGGCCTTCTTCGCCGCCTTGCCGAAACCGAACAGCCGCCGCTTGCCGGAGCCCGCGGCCGCCTCGGAGCCGAGGCCCGCAGCGAAACCCTCCAGGACCCGGACGGCCTCCGTCTGGCTGGGCTGGTTCGGGTCGGGGAGGTATGTACCGAAGCGGACGGAGTCGAACCGCGGCGGCGGCACCATCTCGGCGACCAGCCGGTCCGCGGGCACCCGCGGCTCACGGGCGCACAGGGACAGCGGGGCCGGGTCGGTCAGGGGGCCGGTTCCGGAGGGGACGGGGGAAGAGGACACGGTTCACCATGCTACGGGGCGTGGAACACTGCACGGCATGCGACGTCTGTTCCCTGTGACCGATGAAACAGCAGCTCCGGCCCCGGGCGGCGGGTCCGGTGGGGACGCCGGACGGGAGTGGAGCCTGGACGAACTGGCCGCCGCGTACGCCTATCCCGCGCCGGGGCCCGCAGGCCCGGCGCCGTGGCTGCGCGCCAACATGGTGTCCACGCTGGACGGTGCCGCCCAGCACGACGGCCGTTCGCAGCCCATCTCCAACGCCACCGACATGCGGATCTTCGGCACCCTGCGGGCGCTCGCGGACGTCGTGGTCGTCGGCGCCGAAACGGTGCGCAAGGAGGGCTACCGCCCGGCCCGCGCGCGGGAGGACTTCGCGGCGATGCGGGAGGCGGCCGGACAGCGGCCCGCCCCCGCGATCGCGGTGGTCACCGCCGGCCTCGACCTGGACTTCTCGCTTCCGCTGTTCGCCTCGCCCCTGGTGCCCACCCTGATCCTCACCGGCGCCGCGGCCGCCCCGGACCGGGTCGCCACCGCGGAGAAGGCGGGCGCCAGGGTGGTGACCGCGGGGGACGGCCTCGGCGTCGATCCCGCCCGCGCCGTCCGGGCCCTCGCCGACCTCGGGCACACCCGGTTGCTGACCGAGGGCGGCCCGCGGCTGCTGGGCCAGCTGGTCGCGGCCGGTGTGCTCGACGAGCTGTGCCTGACCGTCGCCCCGATGCTCACGGCGGGCGACGCGCAGCGCATCGCCGGAGGGCCGGCGGTCACCGTCCCGCACCGCTTCGAACTGGTGTCGATCCTGGAGGAGGACGGTTTCCTGTTCACGCGCTACGGGCGTGCCTGACGCACTGAACCGCCGGTCGCGGGGTACAAGATGTCGACGGTCGGACAGTCACACCGGCTGATCCGTCCGGAAGCGGGGCTGAGGTCGCCATCGGTCCGTTCATCGGCGGAATGTGCCATTCCGTTTGGTCTGCGGAGGGCACACTGGGTCCGCAATGCCCGTGCGAACACGGGCAGGATGGTTTCGGCGGGGCCCGGCGCGGCCCGCGGAGGAGCGGGGCCACGGGCCCCCGGAGCAGAAGGGGCGCCTGGTGTTCACCAGCGTATTGATGATCGAGAAGGCGCTGACGTCCGCCGACGTGGAGTTCGTCACCACCTTGCACGGCGAGGAGCCGGTCTCCTTCCAGGTGCTGCTGCAGCCGCGCGGAGAGCAGGCGGACCGCCTGCTGCGGGCCATCGACGACGTGGCGCTCGGCGAGCTCGACGAGGCCGTCCGCGAGGGGGAGACCCCGGAGGGCGAGGAGGCGCTGACCGTGGGGCAGCGGGCCCTGGAGGTGTCACTCGCCGCGCTGCGCGCCTCGGGCAGCGCGGCGGAGGGGCGGCTGATCGAGGATCACCCGCTGGACGCGCTGAAGTCCCTGGTGGAGGAGGCCGGGGCGGACGAGGTCATCGTGCTGACCGATCCCCACTACGTGGAGGAGTTCTTCCACCGCGACTGGGCCTCCCGGGCCCGGCACAAGGTGGGGGTGCCGGTACTGAAGCTGTTCTCGCACAGCAAGGCGTGACGCCGGGCTGTGAGATCCGCCGGGCGCGGGCCGCTCGTGGCTGCCCGCGCGGCTCCCCGCGCCCCTGATGGGCATGGCCGCCCCGCGCACGCAATAGGCTTGGCCCCGCTCACCCTCGTCACCCGAACTTGGAGACACACGCATGGCAGCCGGCCTTCCTCCCGCCATGGACCGACCGCACTTCATCGGGATCGGTGGGGCCGGAATGTCGGGGATCGCGAAGATCCTGGCGCAGCGCGGGGCCGCCGTGGCGGGCAGCGACGCCAAGGAGTCGGCCACGGCCGAGGCGCTGCGGGCACTGGGCGCGACCGTGCACATCGGGCATGCCGCCGAGCACCTCGCCGCTGACGCCAGCTGTGTGGTCGTGTCGTCGGCGATCCGGCAGGACAACCCCGAGCTGGCCCGCGCGGCCGAGCTGGGCATCCCCGTGGTGCACCGCTCCGACGCGCTCGCCGCGCTGATGGACGGGCTGCGGCCGATCGCCGTCGCCGGGACCCACGGCAAGACGACCACCACGTCGATGCTGGCGGTGTCGCTGAGCGAACTGGGTCTGAAGCCGTCGTACGCGATCGGCGGCGACCTGGACGCGCCCGGCTCCAACGCGCTGCACGGCGAGGGCGAGATCTTCGTCGCCGAGGCGGACGAGTCGGACCGCAGCTTCCACAAGTACGCGCCCGAGGTCGCGATCGTCCTCAACGTCGAGCTCGACCACCACGCCAACTACGCGTCCATGGACGAGATCTACGAGTCGTTCGAGACGTTCGCGGACCGGATCGCGGAGGGCGGCACGCTGGTGATCGCCGCCGACCACGAGGGCGCCCGGGAACTCACGCGCCGCGTCCGGGCCCGCGACGTGACCGTGGTGACGTACGGCGAGTCCGAGGACGCCGGCGTGCGCATCCGGTCCGTCGTGCCGCAAGGGCTGAAGAGCGAGGTCACCGTGGTGCTGGAGGGTGAGGAGCTGACCTTCACGGTCTCCGTGCCCGGTCGGCACTACGCGCACAACGCGGTCGCCGCGCTGGCGGCGGGCGTGGCGCTCGGTGTCCCGGCGGCCGAGCTGGCCCCGGCGATCGCCGCGTACACGGGCGTGAAGCGGCGGCTCCAGCTGAAGGGCGAGGCCGCGGGCGTGCAGGTCATCGACTCCTACGCGCACCACCCCACCGAGATGACCGCCGACCTGGAGGCCATGCGCGCGGCGGCCGGGGACGCCCGGATCCTGGTCGTCTTCCAGCCGCACCTCTTCTCGCGCACGCAGGAGCTCGGCAAGGAGATGGGCCGGTCCCTCGCCCTCGCGGACGCCTCGGTCGTGCTGGACATCTATCCGGCCCGTGAGGACCCGATCCCGGGCGTGACGAGCGAGCTGATCATCGAGGCGGCCCGGGACTCGGGCGCGGACGTGACCCCCGTGCACGACAAGGCGGACGTGGCGTCGGTCGTCTCGGGAATGGCGAAGCCCGGGGATCTCGTTCTCACCATGGGAGCGGGCGATGTCACCGACCTCGGCCCGCTGATCCTGGACCGTCTGTCGAACTGAGGGGCTGAAGGCTCATGCCGTACGACGTGGAGAAGCCGGACGAGCAGTGGCGTGCGGAGCTGTCCCCGGGGGAGTACGCGGTCCTGCGGCAGGCGGCCACCGAACCCGCCTTCACCGGTGAGTACACCGACACCAAGACCCGGGGCGTCTACTCCTGCCGCGCCTGTGGCGCGGACCTGTTCACCTCGGACACGAAATTCGAGTCCCACTGCGGCTGGCCGTCGTTCTTCGACCCGAAGGACACCGACGCGGTCGAGCTGATCGAGGACCGTTCGCACGGCATGATGCGCACCGAGGTGCGGTGCGCCCGGTGCGGCTCGCACCTCGGGCACGTGTTCGCGGGCGAGGGGTATCCGACGCCCACGGACCAGCGGTACTGCATCAACTCGATCGCTCTGCGCCTGGCCCCCGAGGAGGGCTGAGGCGCCGCTCAGCGGACGCGGCACTCCTTCCGGGCGAGGGTGCCGGGCAAGGACCTGCCGCCGCGACGGGTACGGTTCGCGCCGCCGCGACGGGTACGGTTCGCGCCGCCGCGACCCCACCGGTTCGCGCCGCCGCGACCCCACCGGCTCACGCCGCCGCGACCCCACCGGCCGCCGCCCGCGGGAACCCCGCACTGCGCAGTACCCGCCTCCCCGCGTCCACCGCGAACACCTCGCAGTTCTCGCGGGCCGCCGCCCACGCGACG
Source organism: Streptomyces sp. NPDC096046 (assembly GCF_040303285.1). NCBI lineage: Bacteria > Bacillati > Actinomycetota > Actinomycetes > Kitasatosporales > Streptomycetaceae > Streptomyces > Streptomyces sp. NPDC096046. Next base: position 10,288 of record NZ_JBEOSZ010000088.1, read on the forward strand.
CCCTCCGCGCCCAGCGCGAACGCGGCCGTGGCGACGGTGTCGGCCTCCGTCAGGGTCGGGGCCACGACGGTCATGCTGAGCAGGCCGGTCGCGGGGCGGCCGGTGCGCCCGTCGAGGATGTGGTCGCCGCGTTCGTAGCGGGCGGAGGTGGCCACCGCCCGGTCCGTGACGTCCAGGACCGCGCACAGCCGGTCGGCGTGCTCGGGGTGCCGTACGCCGACGCGCCAGGGGCCGCCGGAGGCGATCACGTCGCCGCCCGCGTTGAGGCAGAAGCGCCGCGCCCCGGACGCCCGCAGCAGCTCCGCTCCCTTCTGCACCGACCAGCCCTTCACCACGGCGCAGGGGTCGAGGCCGCGGCCGGGCAGACGGACGTCGAAGGCGCCCCCGGTCACGATCCGGTACTCCTCGCACAGGTCCAGGACCGCGCGGAGCTCGGGGCCGGGTTCGCGCACCTCCCCCCGGTCCAGCCGGGACACCTCGCTGTCCTCGCGGAACGGGCTGAACCGCGCGTCGACCTCGCGCAGCCAGGCGAACAGGCCGTCCACCGCTGCCTCGGGGACGTCCTCGTCGTCGATCCGCACCGACACCGGGAACCCCATCACGTGCTCGACGCGCCGCATGCCCCTCAGCCCCTCGCGTCGATGGCGGCCTGGAGCGACTCCTTGTAACCGTCGCTGGTGATCGTGGCGCCGGACACCGTGTCGATGTCGGCGTTCTGCGCCCGCAGGGTCTCGGCGATCAGCTTCGGCACGGCGGCCGTGGTCTGCGGATGATTCGGCTGCCGCAGCATCCGCACCGAGGCGATCTCGTCGCCCTCGAAGGTGACCTGGACCTGCACCGGTCCCTTCTCGGTGTCGACGGTGGACCCCGAGACGACCGTGGTCGTGGTGCCGTCGGGCCCCGCGGACGACGAGACCGAGGGTGTCGATGCCGGCGCCGCGGCCTGCGCGGCGCCCGACGACGACCCGGTGTCGTGCGACGGGGCGTAGCGCCAGACCGGGATCAGGCCGGCGACGCTCAGGACGAGGACGGGCAGGGCTCGCTTCACGACAGTCTCCTCATCCGGCCAGGCTGAAGCGTTCGAAGTGGGTCTGCGACGACGGCACGCCCAGCTCGCGCAGGCTGCCGAGCACCGCGTTCATCATCGGCGGCGGACCGCACAGGTAGACGTCCCGCCCGGCGATGTCCGGCACCAGCCGGGCCAGCTCCCGCGGCGCCAGCCGGTCCGGCACCGGCGGGCCGGTGACCAGGTGCAGTTCGGCGCCCTTGGTGAGCGCGAGGTCGCGCAGCTCGTCGTGGAGCACGGCGTCCTGGTCCGTGGCCACCCGGTAGATCACGACGGCGTGGCCGTGCAGTTCCTCCAGCAGGGCCCGGATCGGCGTGACACCGACGCCACCGGCGATGAGCACGGCGTCCGGGCGGGTGCGGTGCAGGGCGGTGAAGGCGCCGTAGGGGCCTTCAGCGAACACGCGCGTGCCGACCTTGAGGTGCCGCAGGGCCGCGCTGCCGTCACCGGCCCGCTTCACGGTCAGGCGGAGCGTACGGCCGTCGGGGGCGGCGGACAGCGAGAACGGGTTCGCCTGCCACCAGCGGTCCTTCGTCAGGAACCGCCACAGGAAGAACTGCCCGGCCCGGGCGGGCAGCCGGTCCAGGTCGCGGCCGGTGACGTAGACCGACACCACCTGGTCGTTCTCGGGAACGACCGCCGTCACCCGCAGCCGGTGCCGCAGGTTGCGCCGCAGCGGCAGCACCAGCCGGCCGGCGAACACCGAGGCCAGGGCCACGCCCCACACGCCGTACCAGTACGCCGTCGCCGCCGCTGACGAGGTGAACGTGGTCCCGGCCGCGACCTGGTGGGTGAACGCCAGGACCACCGCCACGTAGGTGTACAGGTGGATGAAGTGCCAGGTCTCGTAGGCCAGCCGGCGCCGGGCGTAACGGGCCGAGACCGCGCCGACCACGATGAGGACCGCCAGGGCGACGATCGCCCGGAGCACCCCCTCGACCGTCTCGGCGAGGTCCACCAGCTGGTTCACCGGGTCCAGCGACGAGGCCCGCGCATAGCCGAAGACGATGAACACGGCGTGCGCCAGCAGCAGCCACAGCACCGAGAAGCCCGTCCAGCGGTGCCAGGACGTCAGCCGGTCCATGCCGAGCCGCCGGTCGAACCACGGCAGCCGTGCCACCAGCAGCAGCTGGAACGCCATCAGCAGCGCCGCGTACAGCCCGGCCAGCCGGCCCAGCACGATCAGCGCGTTCGAGGCGAATCCGGCCTGCGCGAAGAAGACGGCCACCACGACGGCGTTCGTCAGCAGCACCGCGTACAGGCCGGTGCGGCCCACCACTTTGGGCCGCACGCCCGGGCGGGTCGCCCCGGGAGGTTGCTGGAGGGTCGTCACGGTCGGCAGCTCCTTGATCGGATCCTGGGATTCGAGTCTGGCGCCGGGGAGCTGTCGGGAAGCTGTCGCTCAACTTTCAAGTTTTTATCGATCGCGCCACGGGAGGGCGGACGGCTATGGCGGCCCACGACGCGTGCAGCACTATGAGTCCGTGGAAAAAGTACGACTTCTCGTCGTCGACGACGACCCGCCCATCGCCGACCTCGTCGCGACCGTCGCCCGCTACGAGGGCTGGGAGGCGGTGACCGCGTACACCGGCGAGGACGCCCTGGTGCGGGCCGCCGAGTTCCACCCGGACATCGTGGTGCTCGACCTGATGCTGCCCGGCGTGGACGGCTTCGGTGTCCTGGACCGGCTGCGCGCCTCCGGCACGATGGTGCCGGTGGTGTTCCTCACCGCGCGCGACGGCGTCGCCGACCGGGTCGCGGGCCTGACCCGGGGCGGCGACGACTACCTGGTCAAGCCGTTCGCCGTGGAGGAGCTGATGGCCCGGCTGCGGACCGTGCTGCGGCGCAGCGCCGGACCCGCCTTCCAGCGGTCCGTGCTCCAGGTCGGCGACCTGACGATGGACGAGGACACCCGTGAGGTGCGCCGTGGCGACAGGCAGCTGTCGCTGACCCCGACCGAGTACGAGGTGCTGCGCTACCTCATGCGCAAGTCGCCCACCGTGCTCACCAAGGCGCAGATCCTCGACCACGTGTGGGAGTACGGCTTCGGCGGCCGCTCCAACGTCGTCGAGCTGGTCGTCAGCCGGTTGCGCCGCAAGCTCGACGAGACCGACGACGGCGGCGCGCCGCTCATCCACACCGTGCGCGGATTCGGGTACGTGCTGCGCCAGGCCGCCGGGTGATCGCCCGGCTGCGAGGGGCCTACCGCGGGATGCGGCTGGGCACCCGGCTGGCCCTCGGCCTCGGCGCCCTGTCCCTGGTGGTGTTCGCCGTCGTCGGCACGGCCCTGACCACGTACATGCGGGACTATCTCGCCGCCCAGCTCGACACGCAGCTGGCGCAGGCCCAGATCGCCCAGTCCAAGAGCATCGCGGACTACGGCACCATCTCCGGCAAGAAGTACTACAGCTGGTTCTACGCCGTGTACGACGTGTCGGACGGCACGCCCGAGCTCCGCAGGCCCGAGGACCCCGCCGATCTGCCGAAGGACGTCGACGACTTCACCTCCCTGGCCCGGGCGCAGACCGCCGCGCACACCGAACTCCTGCGCACCGAGCACCTCAGGGGCGCGGGCACCTACCGGCTGCGCGCCTGCGAGGTCGAGCCCGGTGTGGTCCTGGTCAGTGCCGCGCCCCTGGAGGACATCGAGGACACCGTCAGGCAGCTGATCACCATTCAGGTCGTCACCTTCGCGCTCGCACTGCTCGCGCTGGTCGTCTTCGGCCGCCGGATGCTGCGCCGCGGCCTGAAGCCGCTCAGCGACATGGCCTCCACCGCGCACGGCATCGCCTCGCACGACCTGACCGAGTCGGCGGCCCGGCTGCCGCTGCGCGCCGACGGCCGGGACGGCGGGCCCGAGGTGGACGAACTGCGCACGGCCTTCAACACGATGCTGGAGCACATCGACGACTCCCTCGCCGTGCGCGCGGAGGCCGAGCAGCGGCTGCGCCGCTTCGTCGCGGACGCCTCGCACGAACTGCGCACCCCGCTGATGTCGGTGCGCGGTTACGCCGACCTCTTCCAGTACGCCGCCGCCAACGCCCCCGAGGAACGCGACCGGCACCTGGCCCGGCTGCGCGCCGAGGCCGCCCGCATGGGTATCCTCCTGGACGACCTGCTGCTGCTCGCCCGGCTGGACGCGGCGGAGGCGGAGGCGCCGCTGTGTCTGCGGGACGCCGATCTGGTGGAGCTGGTGGGCCAGGCCGCGGACGCCTTCCGCGCGGGCCGCCCGGACCATCCGCTCACCGTCCTCGCGGGGCCGGGTCCGGTGATGCTGCCGATGGACCCGCTGCGCATCCGGCAGGTCGTCGACAACCTCCTCACCAACGCCGCGGTGCACACCCCCGCCGGGACGAAGGTGTCGGTGGAGGTCGCCCTCCTGCCCGGCGCCGCCGAGGTGCGGGTCGCCGACACCGGGCCGGGCATCCCGCCCGACGACCGGGCCCGGGTCTTCGACCGCTTCTACCGCGTCGACAAGGCCCGCAGCCGCGACCGCGGCGGCAGCGGCCTGGGCCTCGCGGTCGCCCAGTCGCTGGTCCGCGCCCACGGCGGCCGCATCGAGCTGAACAGCGCACCGGGAGCGACGGTGTTCACGGTGCGCCTGCCCGCGCCGGGCGTCCACCCCGCCGACCGGTGAGAGGCGCCCTCTAGTGCCGCAGCAGGCAACGTTCGCCCCGTCGCGACGCCCGGCACGCACTCTCGCCGCACCGGGCGCAAGCCCAAGTACACCCAGTACGA
>NZ_JBEOSZ010000089.1:0-14163 GCF_040303285.1 Streptomyces sp. NPDC096046
CCCGTCGCGACGCCCGGCACGCACTCTCGCCGCACCGGGCGCAAGCCCAGTACACCCAGTACGAGGGCTTGCACCCGGCACGCCGAGAGCACGCAGCGGACGCCGCTCCTTGACGGGCAAACGTTGCCTGCTGCGGCACTAGTGAAGCGATGCGTGTGGTGCACTGGCCGACTCGGCCGACCACGGGCCCGAGAAGGACGGCGAAGCCGAGAGCGCCGGAGAGGAGTGTCGGGCATGTCGGCTCCTGAACGTACGGGCCGCCCCGCTGATCGGGGCAGTCTCGAACCCGATGCTCGAATCGCGGACCTGTGGTCAGAGTCCGGCCTGTCCCGTCTCAACTGATCTGGCCTGTTGACGGTGCTGTGACCTGCGACGACCAGATCAGTTGAGACGCCGGGTCGCTGGGAATCTCAGTTGGTCTGATCTAGGGAAGGTGGATGGCGGGTGACGTCTCGGTTCACCTGGTTCGGCTCCGCCGCCGTGGCCACTGGTGCGATCACTCCCGGCTCGAAAGAGGAGCGCGTAGCTCGACGCGGAGTCGCATGGAGGTGTCGATGGGCAGTCCCAAGCTGGAGTGGCGAAGATCCTTTGAGTAACGTGCGATGAGGTCCAGATCCCGCAGTTGCCGCTGCAGTTCTGAGGCGAGCGCTTCGTCCGTGTCCTCGGGGAGTTCGCCGTCCTCTTGCTCAGCCAGGTACTCAAGGTGCTGGTCGATCGCCTCGACCGCCCGGCTGCTGGTCCAGACGGCGAACTCCTGACAGCTGAACAGGTAGGCATGTGCGGCATACAACGTCGCCGCTGCAGCCGACTCGTCCGCGTCGTCCGGCCCGTCCTGGCCGTCGTTGTGGCAGTACTCGCTGAGCATGTACTCGCCGACCCCGCGCTTGACGGCCGAGAAGGCCGTCGAGTCGCCGAGGACGCCCTCCCATACGGAATTCAGCAGAGGTCTCAGACTCACGGTGAACGGCGCCTGTTCGTCCTCCGGCAGTGCCTCGTGCCAGCTCATCAGGCGTTCCGCCACGCCGGCGGCGAACACACCGCGCTCGCCGGACGACGCCGCCTTCAGTCGCTTCTCCACCAGCGCCGAAAACTCCTGCCACGTGTCCATTCGAGCCACCCCAGAGTCGCGATACCGGCGTGCTCACGCCAGCAGGCCGATCATCGCAGTCACCAGTGACAACTTCGCACACGAGCCCTCAGCGGCTGCTGCACTCACCGGCGAAGGCAGCCTCGCTGCCGGCAGGGTGTCCTGGCGGACCAGATCATCTGAGATGCCGCGCGAATCAGACGAGATGACTCGAGACCGGGACCAGGTGGGTGAGCGTCGACTTCGCGCTGATGCTCTCGCATCCGAAGTACCTGCGATTCCTGCCGCGGGGCTTCAGCGCCGGTGAGGGCGGCAGGTTTCGCGAGATCCAGACGCGGACGCTGAAGTTCAAGGGGGACACCCCGGGCGTTGAGTTCCTTACCGCTGAGCAGGTTGATGCGGCATACGCGCGGATTGCACAGCGCGGCATCGAGCACTACGCCGACCCGCATCGGCAACACCCCGGCGCGATCAATCACAACGACGGCGGACGCGGCGTGTAGTTCATGGACCCGGTCGGCCACGCCATGGAGCTCATTACCGTGCCGTATGGCGGCTGGCCGTCGTAAGCACGGGCCTCGCCCTGGCCCGGGAAGAGATCACTTCTCTGCGGGACGAACGCGACCGGCTCCGTGAAGCCGTCCGGCAGCAACTCGGTCAGCAACTCGGCCAGGTCAGCAATCGGCAGCTGACCGACCGCGTCGCCGAACTCACCGACCGAGTAGGGCAGTTGGAGCGATCCGAAGCACAGGTCAAGACCGAGGCCGAGCAGCTCAGCTCACGCGTCGCGGAACTGCAGGCCGACCTTGCGGCGGCCCGCACCACTGTGCGGAAGACGATCAGGCAGCAGGCAGGCCCACCCGACGGGCAATGACCTCGGCCGACTCGCCCAGCTGCTCGGAGGCCAAGCCCAGCAGCGGAGGCGTCAGCTCGGGGTGATTCGCCCCTACTGCCCGCCATCAGCAGCTCGGCCACCGCGAACAACTGAACCTGACGCCCTCCAGCATCGGCCAGGAGCCCGGAGAAGCGGTCTGTGATCTCCGCGGCCCACGGCGGGCTGCAAGAGCGAGTACGCCCGAAGAACGGCAACATCCCAACCCGCCGGCGCCAGCCCTCATCCCTCCCAGTCAAGAAGAACGCATGCCGGAGCGGTCAGATTCACCCAGTGCAGATCAATATCACGCGCGTGTGCCGGTTATGGCGGCAGGACCCCTCTGTGAGCGGGGGGTCTTCTCGCCTACCTTCCTTACATCGATAGTGCGGGGGTCGACGGCTTCTCCGGGGGCGCCTTCTTGGTAGAGGCCTTCGGGTTGGGCGTCGCGGTCGTGGGGGAGGAGAAAGAAGACGCGGCGGCGGTAGAGGCCGCTGTCAGGGTCGGCTTCGGCGTGGTCGTCGAGTTCGGCGTAGCCGACCATGCGGCCGTCGCGGGCGTAGCGGGGTTTGTTGCGGCGGCGGGGAGTCTTGTCGAGGGCTTGGCGGACGTAGTCGAGGTTTTCGGGGTTTTCCAGCCACACGACGTGTGCTTCGTGGGTGAGATCGCCCTCGGTCAGTAGCGAGCTCATAGCTGGTTGCCCTCCTTGGTGTGCGGGGCTGGATGGCGGTCCGCCTCGTGGTGTGGTGTGCCGCCTGTTGTTGAGCCTGCCCTGGCGGCTTCATGGTAGGCCGGGCCGGTGAGGGCGGGTAGGGGCATCTGGGTGCCCTGATGGGCGGGGTGGCGGCGCGGTGGTTCGCTGTGGTGGTGTGGGGGTTGGTTCATGAGGGTGTGTCCAGCAGGGCGAGGCCGGGGTAGTACTTGCGGCCGTTGGATTTGATCATGTCGGCGGGTGAGGCGAGGCCGACCTCTTGCCGGACGCGGGTGGCGAAGGCGCGGGCGCCGGCGGGGCGGATGCCTTCGCCGCTGCTGCACCAGGAGGCGTAGGTGGTGTAGAGGAGGCCTTGTTCGACGCGTAGGTCGGGCTGGTTTTCGAGGTCGCGGGTGCAGCATTCGGTGAGGAAGCGGCCGATGTGGTCTTCGGTGTTGGCGTACGCGGTGGTGGCGATGCGGACGCGGTCGGGGCCTTCGAGGTTGTCGCGGGTGGTGAGGTAGCGGCGGGCGCCCTCGATGAGCCACTGCAGGATGCCGGGGCCTTCGTCGCGGACGAGTTCGAAGGCCAGGTTGTCGATCTTGCGGTGGTCGGGGACAGTGCGTTCGAAGGGCAGCAGGCGGATGCGGCGCCAGAACGCGAAGCCGCCGGTGGACACTTCGGGGCGGTGGTTGCCGAGTAGCCACAGGTGGTGGGTGGGGCTGAAGGAGAAGTAGTCCTGCCGCATCCGGCGGGCTTTGATTTTGTCTCCGCCGGTCAGGAGCCGGACGCGGGCTTCGTCGAACTTGTCGTTGGGCTTGAGTTCGCTGCAGACGATGAGGCGGCGGCCGTGGAGTTCGGTGAGCTCGGTGGAGTGCTCGGAGAATGCGCCGCGGTCCATGAGGAATCCGGGTGGGGCGGCGTCGGCGTAGTCGCCCAGGACCTGGATCATGGTGTCAAGTAGGACGGACTTGCCGTTCTTGCCGTGTCCGTGGAGGAAGGGCAGGACCTGCGCGCCGACATCGCCGGTGATGGAGTAGCCGAGCAGCAGGTGCAGGAAGTTGATCATTTCCTGGCCTTCGGCGTCGTCGCCGAAGGTGTCGTGCAGGAAGCGGTGCCAGCGCGGGGTGGGGGTCTGCTGGGGGGCAACGCTGGTGGCGCGGGAGTGGAAGTCGCGGGTGGGGTCTGGTTTGCGGAGAAGGCCGGTGTTCAGGTCGACGACGCCGGCGGGGGTGCACAAGGCGTAGGGGTCGCCGTCGAGGGTGTCGGGATCGACGGAGAGGTCCGGGGATGCCTTGGCCTGGGTAAGGAGCGCCTTCATTCCGGTGGTGGACAGGGTGCGTTTTTTGTGGTGGTGGATCTCGCGGTCGCTGAACAGGCCGCGCGGGTCGCTGTCCGGCATGTCCTCGGCCATCTCACCCGCGGCCCACAGGGCGGCTTTCTCGCCTCCGGTGCGCTTCCAGCGGTAGCCGTCCCAGGAGAACCAGCCCAGGCCTTCGACGTGGCGGAACTGGTCACGGTAGAGCCTGACGAACAGTTTGGCGTTGCCGCGGTCGGTGAGCGTGCCGGGCAAGAGGGGCGGCTGCGCCCAGGAAGGGGTGGGCGAGGTAGTGGCCTGAGCCGGCAGGGCTGCGGGCGGAGGGACGGTCTGTTCGAGGTCCAGCATCTGCTGAGCGGCAGCGCTGGCGTTGAAGCGCGGGGTCTCGGCGCTGCTCATGAACGTCCTTCGAGGTGGAGCGGACGGGCGGCCCCGGCGGCGAGGGCGTCGTCGACGATGCGTTCGTTGCGGGCACTCTGCCAGGGGCGCGCAGCCTCGGCAGCCTCGAGCAGCTGGGTTCGCGCGGTGCGTTCGTCGAGATGCCCGGCTGCCGTGAGTCCTCCGGCCGTGTATGCGGCCTTGTTGAGCTTTTCGGTGAAGGCCGCGCCTTCACGCGTGGCCGCGCACTCGGCGACCTCCAAGAGCAACGGGTCCAGGACACGTTGCCCGCCGGCAGCGGTTCGGGTGTGGCGGGCACGGGGGACCCCGGGCTTGGGGCGGGCCGGTGAGCGCTGGATCACGTGGCCGGTCCTCACGAGTTCTTCGCCGAGCCATTCGGGCAGGGGGGCAGGCAGTCGGGTCGGCCCTTCGCGCAGGTAAGTCCCCTGGGTGGTGCGGGTGGTGGGGGCGACGATGTAACCGCCGTCGGCCCGTACGTCGACCTGCCATGCCAGAGCGACCTTTGAGCTGGATCCGGTCGAGCAGCGGAAACGTGTGGCCGGGTGGGGGTTTCGGTACCAGACGTGCAGACCACCGGAGGGGGTACGCACGCGCAGTGTGCTGTCGTCGTCGGCGGGACTGGGTTGCCTGCGTAGTGCCGCCAGGAGCGCGAGGGTGTCGAAGCCGGACGTCAGACCGTCCAGGTCGACAGAGTCGTGGATGGCGATGCCAGGCAGGAGGCGGTTGCGGTCGGGGACCGTCGCGGAGTGCGCGTCAATATCGATGACGATCAGGTCGGCTCCCCCGCAGGCCACGCCGACGCCCCAGGACGGCGTGCGGGACCACCAGGCGTCGATGCGCGCGGCGTTGGTCGTCGCGGCGTGGAACCCGTGACATGGACGGCCTGCGGGAAGGCAGGGGCAGTCGGCCGGCTGATGGTGCTGATCTTTGCAGTCTGCGCAGTTTCCCGCGGGCGTCTTGCGGCCCGCCGCAAGGGGATGGACAGGCCAGCCCTGCTCAGCGCACCACCGGGCAACGGCATGCGGTGTGGCAGGCCTCGCAGGACCTGCAGGCGCTCTCGTCGCGCTGGGGCCGGGCACGCGTCGTCCTTCTTCGAGGTTCTCGTTTTCCCTCAGTCCCTGACAGGCCCCAGCTGGTGCAGTGACCGCATGCTGCAGTGAGGGTCCCAAGGGACTGTAGGGACTGTGTTTCGGAAGAGAGTCTAGAACCCAAGGACGATGGCGGGCGGCAGCTCCCCCGCGTGGCGGCCGATCAGCTTCTCGAGTCCCTACGGTCCCTTGAGTCGCTCAACGGCACAACCCATGGGAAGAATGTCCGAATTGAGAGTGGCTGGAGGGACCGCAATTCGCATAACCGCCAGGCCTCAGTTCCTGCCGCGCGGCAGGAACTGAGGCCTGGCGGTGCCGTGAAACCAGGCCGGACTTATCAACCAGCAGTGCCCCAGACGGCTTCAGCCGCTGGCCCGCCACGGAGCAACAGGGACCAAGCAGCCTGCCGCAGCCCTTTGATCCCTCACCACAGTCCCTGCACATCGCCGCAGGTCAAAGGCGCAATGAACCACTTACAAGGGACCGTAGGGACTGGAATCCGCAATTATCTGCTAGCTACAACCCGTGTACATGCAGATGCGCCCGCGCGTACCTGCGCACAAGACTGGCTCATAATTCCGGACGAGAGTCCCTTGGGTCCCTTTACTGAGCCTCATGGCCGCTTGACCTGCACTTTGTCCAGGGACTGAGCAACAGGGACCGAAGACGACACAGTCACTGATCGCCAAGGTCGTTCGGTGGGCCGCTGTTTACGGAGACACCGGTGCACGCGTCACGGCTGGCTCCTGCGCTCCCGCCGGCGGATGCCGTCAACGGCATGGAGTCGGTGCTGGAGCTGCTGAAGCGGTTCGAGAAGCTCGCCAAAAAGGGCGGCACCTTCAGCATGAACCCGGAGGCCAAGCCGTATGTCTTCTACGACACCCAGCACCTGAGCATGGCCCAAATCATCGGAGGACAACCTCTGGAAGCTCGACCTCAGCACCGTCTCCGCAACGTCCTGGACCACTTGAAGACCCACCACGACGACCAGGCGCTGGTGGAGATGCCCCGGAGCGGCCTGACCACAAAGTGGGTCTTCAAAGTCGAGCGGTGCGGAGGTGGCCCCGGGCTCGTCGGGTGGTGACGCAGCGTGTCCGTAGCCGTTGGTTGTTGGCGTTGCGGAAGCCGAACGCGACGCGGGCGACGAGCTTGATGACGCGGTTGATCCCTTCGCTCTTGGCGTTGTGGTGTCCGGTGTCGATGAAGGCTTCGATCACTTGGTTGGCGCGGACAGTGAAGAGGGCATGGAGGAGCGAGCCGGCCGGACGGCTCGGCTCGTCGTCTGTTCCTCGGAGGGCTGGCGAATTACGCGAGCCCAGAGCTGCTGGGAAGCACCAGGGTCGAGTGCGTGTGGAGCGTGATGCGCACCGGTTTGAAGGTGGTGGCGTCCACCGGCGACTCACCGGTGCCGGGATTGCGGGCGTAGCGTGGGTAGGCGCCTGCACTGATCTGCCAGCGTATGCGGTGGCCGACGGGGAAGCGGTGGGCGGTGGAGCTCATCGGCACGGTGACCTGCGAGGGCGCCTGCTCGGCCGTCCGTAGCCGGCCGAACCCGTCGCAGATGTTGACGGAGCGGCCTTGTGGGTCTACGTCGCACAGGCGGGTGAAGACATCGGCGTGCCCGGTGTCCGTGGAGATACTCAGCCGTGCGGAGACGGGGCCCAGGATGTCCATGGGCTCGGTCAGTGGTGGACCGGTGAATGTCAGGACGTCGTCTCGGGCCTCCAAAGTGGCGTTGTTCCGCGGACCGGCGGTGCGGGACAGAAGTGGGCCGCCCAGCGAGGGGGTCGGGTCGGCCGGGTCGTAGCTGAACACCGCCACGGGTGAGGAGTCTGCGGGGGCCTGCTGGGTGAGATGCCCGCCGGGGATGGGGTACCACGAGGTGGCAGCCGCGGCCGGCGGCCAGTCGTCGAGGTCCCGCCAGGTGTCTTCGCCGCCGATGTGCACACGCACCGCGGTGGGACGCAGGCCGGAGGGATCGGCGTACAGGTGGGCGCGCAGCCACGCGAGGCTTTCGGCGAACACCTCGGGCCATCCTTGCCGCAGGACGGAGGTGTGGGTCCAGGGACCGACGAGCAGGGCGGTCTCACATCCGGCTCGGCGCATCCGGTCGTACTGCTCGAAAGTCTGGTCGGCCAGTGCGTCGTGCCATCCGGTGACCAGAGCCGTGGGCACGCGGAGCCGCTCCGCCGACTCCGCCAACGACGCGCCGTGCCAGTAGGCGGCCTTGGCGTCCGGGTGCGTCATCACGTCGTCCAGCCAGGGCAGTTCGCTGCCGAGGGCCGACACGTACGCGCCACGCAGGGGCCGCGCGGTGGTGACGTCGCGCAGGCGGCGCTGCAGGCGCAGCGCCGCCCTGAGGAACGGTGCCATGCCCTGGTGCTGGTAGTTCATGCCCATGCCCACGGCGAGGGCATTCTCCAGGCGCAGCGCACCGTCTGCGTGGAACAGTGCGTAGGGATCGTGCAGCCCTACTTGCACCACCATTGCCTTGAGTTCTGGCGGTGGGTCCAAAGCGAGGGCCCATTGCGCGTAGCCCAGGTAACTGGGGCCGACGGTCCCCAGTGTTCCGTTGAACCAGGGTTGCTCGCGCAGCCAGGACACCGTGGCTCGGCCGTCGACGGCCTCGTTGCGCCACAGATCGAACACGCCGCCCGAACCTCCGGTGCCGCGGCAGCTCTGCAGGATCACGTGGAAGCCCTGTTCGGCGAAGAGCAGACCGAACTGCGGTGACCACGGCAGGCCTCGGCCATAGGGCGAGCGGACCAGGAGGGTGGGGAAGTCGCCCTGGGCGCGCGGGAAGTAGTGGTCAGTGATCAACGGGCTGCCGTCGGCGGCCGGGACCGACAATCCCGGCTCCCATCCAGCCTCGTGCCGTTTCGCCGGCAGACCTCGCCAGGTCGCCCTCATCATCCGGGAAGACAGCGGCGGTTTTCCGGCGGGTGGCACCCAGGCTGGTCTGGCTACGGCATCGGGCGTGCGTGATGGCATCGTTCCCCTCCTCTATTCCAGTACGATGTACGAGAATAGTGGATGCTTGGATGACCTTGGCAAGAACCGCCTCAACAACCAGGGGAAGGAGTGGGAGGCCGTGTCCAGCGACGGAAAGTCCGGTGCCGAGAGCGTCGATCCCGAACAGCTCTGGCTGCGTCCCACCCAGCCACGCAGGGGCCGCAGGCCCTCCTTCAGTCGGGAGGCGATCACCGCGGCAGCCGTCACTCTGGCGGATGCGGAAGGGCTCGACGCGGTCACCATGCGGCGGGTGGCCGCCGAGGTCGGGGCGGGCGTCATGTCGCTCTACAGCTACGCCCCCGACAAGGAGACGCTGCTGGAACTGATGGTCGACCACGTCAGCGGCGAGCTCACGGTCACGAGCCCACCGAGCGGCGACTGGCGTGCCGATCTGAAGACCGTGGCCCGCCTGCAGCGCGCCCACATGCTGCGCCACCCTTGGCTGCCCGTCGCCTTGGCCACCCGTCGCGTTCCGGGCCCCAACACGCTGGCCTTCCTGGAACACGTGCTCGCCGTCCTGCGGCCCACCGGGCTGGACGGCGCGGCGAAACTAGAGGTCTTCGCCCAAATCACCGCATTCGTGGCCGGGCACGCTGCCCATGAGATCGCGCAGGCCGCAGTCTCACGATCACCGGACCGGGCCGCAGCCGAGGGCCGCTACCTCGCCGCTGTCGCCGCCGACGGCTGCCACCCGGAACTCGCCGAAGCCCTTTCCGCTCCGGGACGCCCCCTCACTCCCGACGCCACCTTCACCCGGTTCCTCAACCGCCTGATCGACGGTCTCGATACTGACTGATGCGCCACGGCTGTGACTGGCGTCCCGCCCGCGGCGCCTGTGAGGAACAGACCGTCGGCTTGGAGGTCCACCGCCCTGCCACCGCCAAGCCCCGCGGGATGACGTGACTGGCTCACAGCCTTTCTGCGGGTGGACGGATCTCCGTACTCGGTGGAGTACTCAGAGGAGTACGCCGACACCCTGCCCGGGTCCGCTGCGGGTTCCGCCACCTCCGCGTGAGGACCGCCCGTCCCGCCGACGTGCCCAGGCCCTCCCTCCAAGCCCGGCCCCGGACGCGCACCCGGCTCGAAGAACCGCAGGCCAGCCCCACGCCATGAGCCCGGGAAGACCGTGAAACAAATGGAAACCCTAAGCGAACACGTCCGCCTGAAAACAGCAGTGAGGTCAATGATCAAGCTGAGCTCCCTCAGCAAGCGCCTTGATGCCGCGAAGGGTGGCCTCCATTCCGGCACGCAGTTCCTTCATCCGGAAGGCGATGATCTCCTCCTCCCGGTTCGGCCAGCGCTCAAGAGCCAGCGTGACTCCGCTGCGGCCCGGCCCGATGAGAGCCGACTGCCGCAGTCGGGTCCCCCTGCCCTCGGCCGCGAGTTCGTAGCACCAGGACGCCATGGATTTCGCCGGATCCAACGTCGGTTCTCCGTATCGGCCGTCCGCATCCGTGACGACCCAGGCGAACACCCGCTGTTCGTCCAGCTCGACCACATGGGAGACGGTTCGCCACTCGCCGAGTTGCTGGTGATGGTTGTAGCCCTCGAAACACGCACCTACCAGAGGCCGTTCCGCGCCATCGAGCCAAGCGACGCGCTGTAGCTCCGGGCTGAGCCGGGCAGGTAGACGAATGTCAGTCACCAGCTCCCAGACCCGCGGCACGTCTGCCTCGACATGAACATCGCAGTGCACACTCGGGCCATCGGTACATTGCATGTCGCGCCCCCAATGTCAGTCTCCGGAATCATCCACAACCTTGATCCACTTTCGCAACAGGCCCTTTAGGCCACGACAGGTGCTACATGTTCGGTCGCACTCACGATGCGGGCACCTGCGCCGGCTGCCGCCGAGTCCAGCCACCTGAAGTGGAACTATTGCCTCCTGTGCTGGTGCCAGGCCCGCCTCAGCGCGAAGGCCGTCACCAGGCCAGTCGGCAGACGATACTGACGTGCGGGATCGGCTCGCCGCCGTCGGGCACCAGCTGGGCTTCGTCGGGATGCACTACCGCAGAAGGCCGACGCCCTCGGCACGGCGGCGCGGAGGGCAGCGGGGAGACCCGCGCAAGCAGCCGCCTGCACCCGGCCTGGCGCCCGGATGCCGGCTGGCGGCAGTTTCTGTGGTCGGAACAGACCCCCGTGACTACAGTCGGCTCACCTTGGCCGACGCCGACCTGGCCGGCCCCCGGCTGACCTGGGCGAAGTACCTCGCCCACCGGCTCGCCGGGGCCTGCGGCCGAAGGCGCAACATCCGCATCGCCGTCACCCGGGGCCTGGCCCACGTCCTCACCGGCTACATCGAGGGTGACGTCATCCGGCACACGGAGATCTTCACCCCGCTACGGGCCCTGGACCTGCCGGTCAGCCACACCATCACGGTCCTGGAGGAGATGGGGTCTGAGATTGGTAGGCGGCGTTGATCGTGTAGTCGGTGTTCGGCTGTCCGCTGTTGTGGATGGGAAGCGGGTGTCACGGGCTGTGGTCGCGTCCGTCCCGTGAGGCGAAGGCTGTGAGGGCGCCGGCGTCGGTTGTGCGAGCGTGCAGGAAGTAGTCGGCCCACTCGGTGATTTCAGGGTAGGACGATTCCTGGCCGAGCTGGGTGGCTGCGGCTTGGAGGTCGACGTGCGTGGTGCGGAGTTCGACGCCCGGGCCCAGTGTTCAGGCCCGTTTCGACGGCCAGTCTGCGCAGCTGCTTGCGTGCGGCCTCAGCCACCTGCTCACGCGGCAGGGTCGCGATCAGTGCACCGAGTTCCTCAAAGCCGTGCAAATAGCTCGCGTGGAGCAGGTCGGTGGGACTGCGAGGAAAGGTCCAGCTCCGGCAGCTGCTCATCCGCTGAGGGAAGGGGATCGTCAGCACTGCCCCACTCCGGGCTGGTGCCGCGCCTTCACGCCGCAGCGCGGTGATGGGCTTGCCGAACTGACGCGGGCTCAGCCCGGTGAAACGGGGCTATCCAGGACGGCTCCGACGCCGTGGTCACACCAGCCACACCAAGATCATCCCACTCTGGACCGTCTCGTGAGATCGAATCTTGAGCGCACGCTACGGAGCCATGAGCAGCTAGAGTGCGCGTGCGACACGATGAGGGGGCACGATGGCCAAGGTCAATATCAGTCTCGACGCCGAACTGGTAGTGGAAGTGATGGTCCTGGCTGGGATCGGCTCGCCCCAGGACGCGATCGAGGCGGTTGTGCGCGACTACATCGCCCGTGGCCACCGCACGGAGGCCCGCACCGAGCTCAAAAACCAAAATCTTCGCGAGCTCGACGTCAAGCCGCAGGAGCCGCAAGGCTGAGCCTCTGCCGCCTGCCGCCTGCCGCCGCTCAAGCTGCCTGGCGACGCATCCATGGGTCGACACAGACGGCGGAGGACAATTGCGGGACAGGCCTTAGTGCCACAGCTGTGGTGCTATCGCTGGTTGGAGTGTCTCTGATGGCATCTGAGTGATCCGCCTGTCCGCGTACGCAACGACGTTCCTAGCTAGGCCCGTACGAATGACTGCGGTCGGCTTCTGCTGGCGGGCGGCGGGTAGTTGCCGTTGACGGATCGGGCCGGCCGTACGCGTAGTCGACCGTGGTCTGCCGGAGTGGAAAAGCCTTCGACCGTTCACACGCCGATCCGGCACTCTCCTCAGCATGACCACGCCGTCCTTCATCCCCGGACTGGAACTCTCGCGTCGCTTCTACCTCGAAGCCGTGCGGCCCCTGCTGGACGAGATCGTCCCCGGGGTGACGCACTCCGCCGCCCGTCTCGGCAGCGGCTCGGAAGTCCTGGGATTCGACACCGCCCGTTCCGCCGACCACGAGTGGGGCCCCGCCTGCAGGTCTTCCTGCACCCACAGGACGTCACCCGTCACGGAACGAGGATCACGGCACTGCTCTCCGAACGCCTGCCGAAGACCTTCAGCGGCTACCCGACTCACTTCGCCGCCACCGATGAATCGGGCATCGGGGTCATGCAAACCACCGACGGGCCAGTGCATCACCGAGTCGAAGTCACCGACCTGAGCACCTGGTTCACCGCGCAACTGGGATTCGACCCGGGCCAGGGCATCACCTTGGCGGACTGGCTGGCCACCCCCACCCAGCGCCTCGCCGAGGTCACTGCCGGTGCCGTCTTCCACGACGGACTCGGCCACCTCGCACCGGCCCGAACCGCCCTCGACTGGTACCCCCATGATCTCTGGCTCCACCTGCTCGCCTGCCAGTGGCAACGCATCTCCCAGGAAGAAGCCTTTGTCGGGCGCTGCGGCGAAGTGGGCGACGAACTCGGCTCCGCCGTCGTCGCCGCCCGTCTGGTGCGCGATCTGATGCGGCTCTGTCTGCTTATGAACCGCCGTTACCCGCCCTACAGCAAATGGACCGGCAGCGCCTTCGCCCGTACCCCCCAGGCACCCGCCCTCACCCCGGTCCTCACCGCGGCCCTCGCCGCCACCGACTGGCACACCCGCGAACATCACCTCGCCCGCGCCTACGAGACCGTCGCGGCCGCACACAACCAACTCGGCCTCTCCGACCCTGTCGACCCCACCACACGGCCCTACCACGACAGGCCGTTTCAGGTTCTGCACGCCGAACGCTTCGCCAGGGCCCTGACCACCCGCATCACCGACCCGGCCATCCTCGCCCTGCCGACGATCGGCACTGTCGACCAGTTCATCGACAGCACCGACGTCCTCAGCCGCCCGGAACTGACACACGCGGCCACCCGCGCAACGGTCAGCCCTCCTTCTGAAAGCTCCGCCTTCAGGGAATAGAGGAAAAGCACGAAACCGCCTCAGCGGGCCTGGTCCAGTGCCCGGGTCAGTTCCCCGGTTAGCCGCCCGCGCGGCATCAAGTTCCTCGGTCCGTTCATCGAGGACGCCTTCGTGTTCCGCACCACGGCATCGCAGGCGCGCTGGTGCAGCCGCCGGATGGCTTCCACTCCATTGGACCGGCAGGGGCGCCCAGCTCACGGGGGATTGTCAGTGGCTGCTGCCACCATCCGGCCATGCCCATCAGCCGTGAGTACGCGCGCTCACGGTTCGCGGACCTGACGCAGAGCGCCACGGTCCCGCTGGATCCTGACGACCTCCTCCGCATGCCTGGCCTGCGGCAGCACGGCCACGTCTTCTTCGGCGACATAGCGGTGCGCTGCTACAAGCACAAGGCGCGACGTCGCCGTGCGGCAGGCGACGGTGGACATGTCCTTCGCGTCCGCCGCCGAGCTCCTGGACACGCTCCGCGGCAGTAACCCGATCGGCGCCACGTGGCTCGCCGACCTCACCGAGTCGCAGGCCGCCGAGGTCAGGCAGATCCTCGACGGCATACTCCGCGAACGCTCCGGCGGCGGACGGGGAGCCGTCCTGCACGCGCAGCTGAACATCGGCACGGGCGTGGTCCCGTAGTCCGGATGCGGTCCTCGGCCCGCGGCGAGCTCGGTACTTCGTCGAGGGACACGGGCTGCGTGTTCCACACCGCTACCTCAAGCTCTTTCGGGAGGTATGGCTCAAGCAAGGGATTCCGGATGCCGAGATCGACCGGGCTGTCACCCTTCAAGAGCTCTCTTCGTTTGTTGTTGTGACGACGGCAGGCAGGTTGCGCTCACGCGGAGGGCCCCGGCTGGGACAGTGAGCGTTTTCAGCGTTGCCTCTCCAGGGTGAGGACGGCTTTGGCGATGACGGTCATGCGGTTCGGGCTGATGCGGGATCTGCGGAAGAT
>NZ_JBEOSZ010000090.1:0-13872 GCF_040303285.1 Streptomyces sp. NPDC096046
ATGCTGGCGGCGGTCACCAGGGCGGCCGGGTGTCACATGGCGTGATCGGGACCGCGCCGGGTTCGGTGCTGGGTGCCCACACCATCCGCCACGTCATCCCACTCGCATCGGCAGCCGTGGTCCGGGTGCGGGTGCCGTAAGAAGACGCCATGCGCGAGGATGCGGGGGATGAGCACCGAGGGGTCGTCGCCCGGGTACAGGCACTGGTGAAGAGCTGTTATTCGAAAGGCGCGGTATTCCCCTGACGGCAGGCATGCTGGTGAGGATCGGTCGGCCTGCTGTGACAGATCTGTTGCTCTCGCCCTCCGCCAGACCATCTCCCTTCTCCTGCACGACGCAGGTGGCGGTTCGAGCCGAAAGTACGGGCAGAGTCTGCTTCTGTCCGATGTTCACGAGATCCACGACATTGCCGTTTGACACGTTGTGCCGGAGCGCGCCTTGCCAGGCTAGGACAGGTGTCCTAATCTGGGCGCCGCCCCTAGGACAGTCGTCCTAGAGCTGTCGGGTGTGAGGTGTTGTCGTGGGTACTCGCGAGCAGATCGTCGATGCAGCGAACCGCCTGTTCTACCAACAGGGCTTCGAGCCGACGTCGTTCGCGGCGATCGCGGAGGCGGTGGGGATCTCCCGGGGCAACTTCTACTACCACTTCAAGACCAAGGACGAGATCCTCGAAGCGGTGATCGAGACCCGATTGGCGAGCACTCGGAAGATGCTCGCCGAATGGGCGGGCGACTCGGCAGATCCGCTGGCTCGTGTGCGGCGGTTCGTCGAGATCGTCATCACCAACCGGGGCGACATCGAGAGCTACGGCTGCCCGGTCGGGACGCTCACGAACGAGCTCGCCAAGCTCGGCCATCCCTCCCGTGCGCACGCCGTGGGCGTCTTCGAGGTGTTCCGCAGCTGGCTGCGCGAACAGTTCGAGGAACTCGGGCTCGATACAGGAGCGGACGACCTAGCAATGCACGTCCTGGCGTTCAGCCAAGGGGTGGCTGCGCTCTCGAACGCGTTCCACGACAGCGACTTCGTACACCGCGAGGTCGACCGGATCAACGCGTGGCTGACTGAGCGACTGGCCTTTCGCCCATCCGCCGACGGGGCGCGTTGAGCCACTCCCGTTGCTCCTAGTTCCTTCCTCGTCCGCATCCCTATCTGTGAGGAGACTTCCGTGTACGTCGCCCTGCTTCGTTTCTCTACCAACAAGGCGGCCGCCGCTGAGCACATGGCCGGGCACCAGAACTGGATCCGCCAGGGCGTGGAGGACGGCGTCTTCGTGCTGATCGGGAGCCTCGAGCCGGGGCCGGGCGGCGCTGTGCTCGCCACGGGGATCGCTCGGGAGGAGCTTCAGGCGCGAGTCGCCGAGGACCCGTTCGTGGTCCATGACGTCGTGGCGGCCGAGGTCATCGAGATCGCCCCCAACCTGACGGACCCGCGCCTTGCGTTTCTCAAGGGCTAGAGGACACACGGAGATGTTCATTGCCCCCGATGGCGAGCTGCGCTGCAGCTGGGCAGGGTCGGCGCCCGTCACTGGTCGGCGACCAGCATGTTCACAAGCTCCTCCAGATCCTGCGCGCTGAAACTGGGCGGGGTCATCGTGCGCGGGTACACAAAGGCTCCGCGCCGCAGCCACGCACCGTCCAGCCCGGCTCTCCGCGCCCCGTCGATGTCCCAGGGATGCACGGCGACCAACATCGCCTGCTCAGGCCGAACGGCGACTCGGTCGACGGCATAGTGGTAGGCCGCCGGTGCCGGCTTCCAACAGCGCGGTCCGCGCACGTCCGACAGGGCCTCGAAGCAGTCCAGCACTCCTGCCGCGTCCAGCAGTCGTTCGGTCATGGCGATGCTGCCGTTGGTCATCGCCGTCATCCGGTACCCCGCATCGCTCAACTTCCGGACACCGTCCGGCACATCCGGGTGCACGTCCAGCTGGGAAAGGCCGTCCAGAATGTGTCGGGCTGCGGCCTCTTCATCTCCCGTCCATCCGTCCAGGCCAGACAGCAGCGTCTGTAGTCCGTCGTGTGCGACGGAGGTGAAGTCCGCGTACGCGCCGGCGGCTGTCAGGGCGAATCCGTCCCGCAGTACCCCGGCGAACCAGGTCGGCAGCAGGTGCCCGGGGGCACCGACGTCCTCAAAGCGAGCACGCAGCGGTGTGAGGTCACTGAGCGTCTCGTTCACGTCGAAGACGAGGACCTGGTGCCGGACGACGGGCATGCTCTTCTCCTCCTTGCATCCGTGCGCGGATGCCGGACGTCGTAGCCCCCTCAGGCTGCGAGTACCCGTCCTGTGTGCGGTTGCGGCAGCGGGCTGCTCCTCTCTCTGCCTGCTGCAGCGTGCTGCCGGGGTACGGGCAAACGGAGTCCGCGGATGGTTCGAGTCTCGAGTCGCACGTCGACACCGCGGCTGTGGCCATGTTCCGACAGGCGGGCCAGGGCCTGGCGGATGTGGGTCGCAGGTTCGTCGATGCAGAGACGTTCCTCCGCGTAGGCGTGGGTGAGCGGGTGAACCCGGAACCGCTGTGGTGCGGTGCGTTCGATCAAGTGCTCTGCCGCCAGAGCCGCAAGGTGATGTTCGGCCACGGCGGACGGTTCGCCCAGGAGTGCGGCGGCTCCTGCGATCTCCACCTCTGTCGGCGGATGGAGTGCCAGCAGGCGAAGGAGTTGCCGCGCACCCGGCGGCAGCCGCGCGTCGGAGGCGGCCAGTGCAGTGCGCACACCGTCCTCCAGGGCCAGGGTAATCAGCGGCTCGCGGTAATAGTCGCCGAGTGCCCAGGCAGGGTGCTCGCGGATGTGCCGGCCGATAACCGAGAGGGCCAGCGGGAGGTGGCCCAGCAAGCCCGCCATCTGCTGGACGGCCGGGAGGTCCGAGGCGAGGCGTTCGGCCCCGGCCGCTGCCCGCAGCAGTTCGACGGAGTCGTCCCGGTCGAGCGGCGGTACCGGCAGACGTGCGGCTTCAGTCAGACCATCCAGCGTGCGCCGGCTGGTGATCAGCGTGCGGCATCCTGAGGTCCCGGGCAGGAGGGGCCGCACCTGTTCGGTGTCTGCCGCGTCGTCCAGGACGATCAGTGCGCCCGTTCCCGCCAGGACTTGGCGATAGAGAGCTGTCCGTGCGTTGAGGTCGTATGGGATGCGGTCGCCGGTGATGCCGAGCAACCGCAGAAAGGTCTCCAGTACGGCAGCAGGGTCGGCGCCTGGGTCCTGCGCAGCGGAGCCTCGCAGGTTCGCGAACAGGACGGGTATGTCGGTGGGTTCTTCGGCGAGAAGCCGGTGTGCGACGTGCAGGGCGAGCGACGTCTTGCCCACACCCGCCATGCCCTCCAGCGCCACCGCCGGTATCTGCCGGTCGGAGGCAAGCAGCGCCTCCGCCTGGACTATCAGGCCGGTTCTGCCGGCGAATGCGGACAGTCCTGTGGGCAGCCGGTCGTAGGCGGTGACGCGTGCGGCGGCCTCGGCTTCGCCGAAAACGGCACGTAGTGACTGGCGCCAGCCGCAGACGATGGCTTCGTCGGAGCCGACGAGTGCCTGGACCACGGCCAGCAGCAGGTCGGCGTTGGGGCGGCGGCGGCCCATCTGGAAACAGTTGCCCACCGTGGAGCGGGCCGGCCATTCGCCGCGCGGGCGTCCTGCCCGCTGCCAGTCGCGGTGGATGCGCCGCGTGATCTCGGTGATCGACGGGTTGCCCGCCCACGCTTTCAGCAGTCTCAGTTCCGCGATGAATTCATCTATGGTGCGGGCTTTTGCCGGATCCAACACCTGCGGCACGAACATCCTCCCCCATGGGACACCTGGGCCACGAACAACCTGGAACACTCGTTTCAAGTTAGACGACATGGGGTCTCGACTGTCAAGCGGTATCCGAGGGTTGACCTCCGACCACGGAGCGCATCCAGGATCATCCACGATCACTCCGGAAGTCCACGTTCCGTCCTGATGCTGAGGGCCGTCCCCGCTCACCGGCACCCCAGGAACCCCACTCGCCCCCTGACGGCGAGCCTTGTGTGCCCCGTTCCAGGACAGGAGTCCGTGCATCACCATGCCCGAAATCGGTGTTTCCCTGCGCCCCGTCGGCGGCAGCGTCGTCGTGGGCCAGGCCAGAGACCACACGCTCACCATCGACCGGCCCAAGGAGAAAGAGGGCACCGACGCCGGTCCCATGGGCGGAGAGCTGCTGCTTTTGTCGCTCGGCGGTTGCTACGTGAGCACCTTCCTCGCGGCCTTGAAGGCCGAGGACCCGCAGGCCGACGCCTCCGAGATCAGCTTCCAGGTCGACGGAAGCCTCGTGAGCGCGCCGACCCGATTCTCCGAAATCACCGTGCAGGTGTCGGCGCCCGCCGTCCTCAAGGACCTGATCTCCAAGCCCCTGCTCAAGGCCGAGCGGGGCTGCATCGTCCACAACTCGATCCGTGACGCCATAGCGGTCCGCTTCACCCACGAGTGGCGCTGACCCTTCCCCCCCACCAAAGGAGACAAGACCGTGGAAATGCAGAACCCCACGATGCAGGACAGCCCGAGCCAGGACCGCGGCATGGCGGACATGGCGACGCAGGCGAGCAGCATGCAGCACGACCCCATGGGCGGCGCGAGCACAGGCAGGCGGCGCGTCACGATCGTCGGGGCGGGCTTCTCCGGCACGCTCAGCGCCATCCGGCTGCTCCACTTCGCCGACATGCCGCTGGAGATATGCCTGATAGAGCGGGAGGAGGGCTACCGCTATGGAGGCATCGCCTTCGGCTGGGCGTCCACCAACTGGGAGCACATGCTCAACATCCAGGCCGGCCGCATCACCCTGCGCCGCGAGCGCCCGGAGGACTTCCTGGAGTGGGCCAACGAGGAGGCGGACCGCTCGGACTGGCCGCAGAAATGGCAGTACCACACCTTCGGCGTGGCCTGCGTCGTGCCGCGGCGGATCTTCCGGCAGTACCTGGCCGAGCGGCTGCGCGGCGCGGCCGCCGACGCCCCCGCCGAGGTGACCCTGCGCGAGCTTACCGGGGAGGTCATCGACGTCCGTGGCCAGAGTGGAGGCTACGTCGTCAAGTACGCCGATTCCTCGGACCAGGGCGGGGTGCACGACCTGTTCTCGGACCAGGTGATCCTGGCGACCGGTCACCTCTCGCCGGTGCAGGCGCCCTTCTATCACCGCATCAAGAACTGCGACCGCTTCCTCGCCGACCCCTACGCCCCCGGTGCTCAGGACTGGTTCAAGGAGGTCGGCCCCGAGGAGAGCGTTCTCGTCACGGGCTCCGCGCTGTCGGCCTTTGACACGGTGATCTCCCTCATCCATGCAGGCCACCGGGGGCAGATCCTGATCTGCTCGCGCGGCGGGCACATGCACGGCACCTACCCCGTCGACCACGAGCACGACATCTGGCAGGCCCGCCGGCCGCCCTTTCTCGACGCCGAGAAGCTCACCCCCGAAGCGGTGGTGGAGGGGATCGAGGCGGAGTACGCCCACCTGCGCGCCGAGCACGGTGTGGAGCCGGGCAGCGCGCTCGAGGCCGTCTTCCCCGAGAGGGTCATGAAGGCATGGGAGCCGTACGTCATCGAGCTGATCTCCCGCATGGACGCCCGCGACGTGCGGATGCTGCTCGACCGGTACAAGAGCCTGATCGTCACCAACCGCACCAGCACCGTGCGGGAGATCGGCGGCGTCGTGCGCAGCCGCATGCGCGGATACAACGGAGCGCCGAAGACGGTCGAGGCTCTGTCCGCCGGTATCCAGGACATGCGTCCCGTCGAGGACGGCACGAAGATCCGGGTGGTCTTCGCCGACCAGCCGGACATCGTCGTCGACCGGGTCGTCAACTGCCTGGGCAACAAGACCGATTACGAGCGCGCCGACCACCCCCTGTGGCACGCCCTGGTCAACGGACACGGCTATGCGCAGCCGCAGACCAAGACCCACCGCGGCATCGAGGTCGGCCCCCACGGACAGCTGATCGCGTCCGACGGTGAGGCGGCGGCCGGCCTGTTCGGCGTCGGCCCGATGCGCCAGGGCGACGAGACCACCCGCCGCGGCCGGCTCGGCGCGTTCGTGTTCAGCATCGGCACCCTGCGCAACCAGTGCTTCGACACGGCGATGGAGGTCCTGCGCCGCCTCGAATCGGCCAGCGACGAGGAGCAGATGGACATCCCCGACGGCATCCACCACTGCCTGATCCGCAGCAGCGACTGGATCGCCGCCGACCTCGCCACCGAGGATCCGCAGGCCACCCGCCTGCGCGAACGCCTGCAGAGCTACGCGAAGGACAACGCCTACCCCAACGCGGTCAACTACCTCCAGGCCCAGGACCGCACCGAGCGCCGCAAGTACCGCACCATCCTGGACGACGACCTGGCCGACTTCGGCGCCGCCCTGGCCCGCGAGTTCGACCTCACCACCCAGCAGGCAAGGCGGACCGTGTCCCTGCTGGCCACGCTCGTGCAAGAGCACGCGGTGCACAGCCTGTGCGACATCACCAAACTGGCGGGCTGGGACTCCCAGTACGCCGGGCAGGTCAAGCACGCCCCGAAGAAGGGCGCGTGATGACAGAGCACACCGAGCAGGAGCTGCTGAGCCGGCTGTTCATGGTCCGGCACGGCGAATCGACCTGCAATTCCGTCCACCGCATCGCCGGGCAGCGCGACGCACCCCTGACCTTCCTCGGCCGGATCCAGGCCGAGAAGGTCGCGGGGCGCCACCGCGGCCAGCACTTCGACCGCGTCTACGTCTCCCCGCTGACCCGCGCCTATGAGACCGCCGACACCATCTTCCGCCTCGACGCCCACGAGGCGGACGCCCCCGAGGTCGTCGTCGACGAGCGCCTGATGGAGCGCGACTTCGGCAGCTACACGCTGGAGAGCAAGTCCATCCTCCAGCGCCGCCACGGCATCGCCGAGTACGAGCGGGCCATGAACGCCGACAGCCCGACCATGCACGGCGGCGAGACGTTCCAGCAGTTCAAGGACCGCGTGCACGCCTTCTACGAGCAGGAGCTGCTGCCTGCGCTGCGGCGCGGCGAGACGGTGTGCGTGGTCTCGCACAAGTACGTCGTGGAGCTGATCTGCCGGTTCATCCTGGACCGCCCGGTCGACGAGTCGTACGACCTGCGGCTGCCCAACTCCCAGATGCTGCAGGGCGACCGGATCCACAGCTACGTCAAGAACGAGAACAAGGCCATGAACATGGTCTACGACTGGATCGTCGTCAACCATCCGGTGGTCTTCTGCGCCGGCCTGGCCGCGGGTCTGCTCGCCAATCTGGCGGGACTGCGGCTCTCGACCTCGCCGTACCTGCTGCTCCTGCTCCTGGTGCTGGCCAGCGTCATCACCATGTGCCGCATCGAGCTGGAGAACGCGAAGGCGTTCGTGACCGACCGCGGCACGCTCCGATCCGTCGCCCTGCGCTACCTCGCCCTGCCGATCGCGTTCGCGGCCCTGGTCCACTGGTGGGACATGGGTAGTTCGAGTACGGCGGCGATCGCCGCGGTGTTCCTGGCCACCCCCAGTTCTGTGGTGGCGATGACCGTCAGCCGTTGTCTCGGCGGAATGATCATGCCGACGTTCGCGCAGGTCCTGCTCTCCTCGCTGGCGGCGGCGCTGTCGTTCTCAGCGGTCCTCGCGCTGACCCTGCACGAGGACGTCGCCGCGGCCGTCGCCATCAGCGCCGCCATCTCGACCGGCGTCGTCACGGCGGCCTACGTCCTGGTCAAGCGCCTGCGGGAGCGCTCTCCCATCCGTACGGCCAAGTACGGCGAGCGCAACGGATACGTGGCCGTGCTGATCCTCACTGCGTTCATCGTGCTGGTCTGCCTCAAGCTCGACCTGGACGGCTTCACCACCTACGCGCCCACCGCCGCAGGCATCGCCGTCGGCCTGCGCCTGGTCGCCGCGCTGCTGAAGCGACGCCGTCACGTCCAGACACTCGACGACTACACCGCCATGACCTACCCGAACGTCTTCGTCGTGGTCATCATCGCCGCGCTCACCGGCAACGCACCCCTGGAGCAGGTGGCGATCTGGACCCTCCTGCCGATGTTCATCCTGTCGTTCTTCGACAGTTTCTACGCCCGCTTCCTCGTCGTCGCCCCCGACGACCCGCGCTGGCCGACCGTCCTCAAGCTCCCCGCGCACCGTCCCCTACGCGGACGCCCGGCCACCGAAGACCCGCGCGAGCCCTCCGTCCCCGCCCGTTCCTGGTGACCACGGGAGTCGATGTGCACCCCACGCACCCCACGGCCTATCTGGCCGCCACCACCGACAAGAACCTGGAACTCGTCCTCCACGTCCTGCCCGCGATCGTTGTCATCCTCGCCGCCTCGGCCCTCTGCGGACGCCTGGCCATACTGGTCAAGCAGCCGCGTGTGCTGGGAGAGATGGTCGCCGGAGTCCTCCTCGGCCCGACTCTGTTCGGCGCGCTGTTCCCCGCGGCGCAAAAGGCGATCTTCGCCCCCGAGGTGAAGCCCATCCTCTACGTCCTGAGCACCATCGGCCTGACCGTCTTCATGTTCCTGGTCGGCGCCGGCCTCGACCACGGCGGCGGCAACGGCAAGAAGGACACCAAGAACGCCGCAGTCCTCGCCGTATCAGGCATCCTTCCGTCACTTCTGCTCGGCGCCGGGAGCGCGTATGTCCTCTACGACCGGCTCTCTCGCCCCGACGTCACCCCGTTCGAGTTCGCGCTCTTCATAGGCGGCGCCCTGTCGATCACCGCGTTCCCGATGCTCGCCCGCATCCTCTACGAGCGGCGGCTGCAGAACTCGCCGCTCGGCCGGATGACCCTGCTGGGCGCCTCGATCGACGACGCCGCCGCATGGTGCTTCCTGGCGGTGCTCTCCGCCATGCACACCGGCGCGGGCGCTCTGCACGTCCTGCGCACCATCGGCTTCACGGCCCTGTTCGCCCTCGTCATGCTCACCGTGGTCGCCCGCCTGCTCAGGCCCATGGGTACGCGGGTCGAGCGCACCGGTCACTTCGGCTTCGACCAGATGTACATCGTCGTGGCCATCGTCCTGCTGTCCGGTCTGTTCACCGACTACATCGGCATCTACTCCGTCTTCGGCGGCTTCATCGCCGGACTCGCCATGCCGCGCAACCCCGCCTTCCGCGAGGCCCTGCACAGCCGCATGATGGACATCGTCTGCGTCCTCCTCCTGCCGATCTTCTTCGCCTTCTCCGGTCTCAACACGGAACTCGGCGGCATCGCCGGATGGGCCATGATCGGCCCGTTCCTGCTGATCCTGGCGGCGGGTTTCGTCGGCAAGTATGCGGGCTGCGCCCTCGCCATGCGCGGCGTCGGCTTCTCGTGGCGCGAATCCTGGGCGGTCGGCGGGCTGATGAACGCACGCGGGCTGATGATCCTCATCTTCATCAACATCGGCCTCGCCCAGGGAATGATCACCAAGGACGTCTTCTCCATGCTGGTGCTGGTCGCGGTCATCACCACCGCCGGCGCCATGCCGCTGTACCGCTGGGCGCTGCCCGAGCGGCTCGAACAGCGGATGTCGCCGCAGGCCCCGGCACCCCAGACCGACTCAGGAACAACCTCACCCGAGGCGGAACCGGTTCACGCCTGACCCACCGGTCGGCCGGAGGCACAAGCGCCCGGCCGACCCCACGTCATCACCCGCTCGCAGTCCTACATCCCGCACGGGAGCAGCCATGCCCAACGGCGTGAACGGCGTCGCCCTCGCCGTCTTCATCCTCTTCTTCCTGGCCGTCACGGTCATGGGCTTCCTCGCCTCGCGCTGGCGCAGGCCCGAGAACGAACACAGCCTCGAAGAATGGGGCCTGGGCGGCCGGTCGTTCGGCACCTGGATCACCTGGTTCCTGCTCGGCGGCGACGTCTACACCGCCTACACCTTCGTCGCCGTCCCGGCGGCGATCTACGCGGCGGGCGCGGCCGGCTTCTTCGCGGTGCCGTATACGATCCTCGTCTACCCGCTGATCTTCACCTTCCTGCCCCGCCTGTGGTCGGTGTGCCATCGCCATGGGTACGTCACCACGGCCGACTTCGTCCGTGGCCGCTTCGGCTCCAAGGGGCTGTCGCTCGCCGTCGCCTTCACCGGCATCCTGGCGACGATGCCGTACATCGCGCTCCAACTGGTCGGCATCCAAGCCGTACTGGACGTGATGGGTGTCGGCGGCGGCGAGAACACCAACTGGTTCGTGAAGGACCTGCCGCTGCTGATCGCGTTCGGTGTGCTGGCGGCGTACACCTACTCCTCGGGCCTGCGCGCCCCCGCCATGATCGCGTTCGTGAAGGACACGCTGATCTACGTCGTCATCACCGTCGCGATCATCTACATTCCGATCAAGCTGGGCGGCTTCGACCACGTCTTCGCTCAGGCGAGCCAGAAGTACGCGGCAGCCGGTGCGGGCGGTCTGCTTCCAGCCGCAGAGGGGCGATGGACGTACGCCACGCTGGCGCTCGGCTCCGCGATGGCCATGTTCATGTACCCGCACTCGATCACGGCGACGCTCTCGTCCCGCAGCCGCGAGGTGATCCGCCGCAGCACGACGGTGATGCCCCTCTACACCCTGATGCTCGGGCTGCTGGCCCTGCTCGGCTTCATGGCGATCGCGGCCGGGGTCAAGGTCACCAACGGCCAGCTGGCGATCCCGCAGCTGTTCGAGGACATGTTCCCGGACTGGTTCGCGGGCGTTGCCTTCGCGGCGATCGGCATCGGCGCGCTCGTCCCGGCGGCCATCATGTCGATCGCGGCCGCGAACCTCTTCACCCGCAACATCTACAAGGACTTCATCAAGCCGGACGCGACCGCGGCCCAGGAGACGAAGGTCTCCAAGCTGGTGTCCCTGCTGGTGAAGGTGGGCGCCCTGGTCTTCGTCCTGACCATGGACAAGACCGTCGCCATCAACTTCCAGCTCCTGGGCGGCATCTGGATCCTCCAGACCTTCCCGGCCCTGGTCGGCGGCCTGTTCACCCGCTGGTTCCACCGCTGGGCACTGCTCGCCGGCTGGGCGGTCGGCATGATCTACGGCACGTTCGCCGCGTACGGCGTCGCCTCCCCGGCCCAGAAGCACTTCGGCGGCTCGGCGAAGGAGATCCCGGGCATCGGCGAGATCGGCTACATCGGCCTCACGGCGTTCGTGCTCAACGTCGCCGTCACGGTGATCCTGACCTTCGCCCTGAAGGCGCTCAAGGCCCCCGATGGCGTGGACGAGACCAGCCCGGAGGACTACAGCGCGGATACGGCAGAAACCGCAGCCGTGTCAGCCGCCACCCTCCGTCCCACGTCACCTGCCCCCAACCCAAGTTGAGAGCCCGATCCCCGGGTGCCTACGCCGCCGCCCTGACGCCGAGCGAGTCCAGGGCGGCGGCCACCGTCCTTTGCAACGACGCGGCGTCGGCACCGGCACGCGAACGCAAGTTGACTCCGTAGGCGAGCAACGCCAGCAGATCCGCGGAAGCACCAGGGTCGGCGCCAGGGGCCAGCTGACCCTGGCGCTCGGCGGTGACCAGCGCTGCGTACATCGCCTCGCGCAGCTCCCGGTGGTGCTGGTCCAGGACGCCGCGCACCTTCGGATCACTGTTCTCGACCCCGGCATGCGCGTTGGAGACCATGCAGCCCCATCGGGCGTACTCACCCGAGCAGCGCGCCTCGATCAGGCCGGCGAAGAACTCGGAGACGGCCGGCAGACCCCGCTCGTCCTCAGCCAGGCGCCGGAACATCGGCTGGGACCGCTGCTCCAGGTACCGGCGCAGCGCGGCGAAGTAGAGCTCCTGCTTGCCGCCGAACGTGGCGTACAGGCTGGAGCGGTTGAGCCCGGTCGCGGTCACCACGTCCTGGATCCCGGTCGAGGCCACGCCCTGCCGCCAGAACAGCCGCACCACGGTCTCCAGGGTGACATCCGGGTCGAAGTGCTTGATGTCCGGCATGTTTCACCCCGCCATCCTGAAATAAGGATTCCAAGATACTCCCCATTCACCACCCCGCAAAGGTGCTGACGGGTACAGAGCGGGACAGGGCGCCCACCTGCGCTAAGGCATCCAGGTTCGTCCACGATCCACCCTAGGTGGCGCCGATCGCCGCGACCATGCCCCCATGAATCGCATACCAGCCCTCTGGGCCGTCGCCTATGGCTCGCGCACACCCCGCCTGCGCCGCTTCCTCGCCCGCCGCACGGTCCACCTCGCCGCCTTCATCCGCGCCCTCGCACTGACCGACCATCGCCCCTTCACCAGCCTCTGACTCTTCGACACCTCCGCACGGCTGGCGCGGGGCCCTTCATACCCCTATCTTGGAACGAGTATTTCAAGATATGCCCCGCTCCAGCCGTCAGCCAGGAGGAACGAAGCGCCATGACCACCCTGAACGCCGAACTGCGCACCTTCTACGAAGCACGTCAGCAGCAGATCCCCGCCGAGATCCGGGAGATCATGCAGCGGGCCGGCCAGGAACTCGCCGACTCCGGCCAGGTCGACAGCGCCCTGACCGTCGGTGCGCAGGCCCCTCGCTTCAACCTCCCCACCGCGACCGGACAGACCCTGGCCTTGGACGAACTGCTAGTTGACGGCCCTGTCGTGCTGACCTTCTACCGCGGCGCGTGGTGCCCGTACTGCAACATCGCGCTGCGCTCACTCCAGCAGCACCACGAGGCCATCACCGCCCGCGGCGCCCGCCTGGTGGCCGTCTCCCCCCAGATCCCCGACGAGTCCCTCACTCTGACCGAGAAGCACGGTCTCGCCTTCGACGTCCTCAGTGATATCGGCTCCGACACCGCCAAGCAGTACGGTCTCGCCTTCGACCTCCCCGACGACCTCGCAGCCGTCTACGACAAGCTCGGTTTCGACCTCCAGCGCGTCAATGACGGCCATCCGCGGACGCTCCCGCTGCCCGCGACTTACGTCATCGACCGCGATGGAGCGATCCGCTGGGCCTTCGTCAACACGGACTACACCACCCGCGCGGAACCGGCCGACATCATCGCCGTCCTCGACGCCATGAGCTGATCGCCATCTCCATCAGTTTTTCGTGTCGGGTCTGTCAAACGAGCGGTGTAACCAGGGTGTTGGGGCTACTGACGGGCTGCTGAGAGACGGCCGTCGAAGGTGATGTCGAAGGCGTTCAGGGCAGTCTTCCAGCGCATGGTCCAGCGGGCCTGGCCCTTGCCGGTGGGGTCCAGCGACATGATGGCCATGTAGACGCATTTCAAGGCCGCGGTCTCGTTCGGGAAGTGGCCGCGGGCCTTGACTGCCCGCCGAATCCTGGCGTTCACCGACTCGATGGCGTTCGTGGTGCAGACGATGCGGCGGATCTCGGTGTCGAACCGGAGGAACGGGGTGGACTCCTCCCACGCGTTCTCCCAAAGCCGGACGATCGCCGGATACTTCTTGCCCCACGCGTCGACGAACTCCGCGAACCGCTCGAGTGCCGCGTCCTCGGTCGCAGCGGTGTAGACGGGCTTGAGGAGCTTGGCGATCTTGTCCCAGTCCTGGCGGGCGGCATAGCGGAAGGAGTTCCGCAGCAGGTGGACCACGCAGGTCTGGACGGTCGTGCGGGGCCAGACGGTCTCCACCGCATCGGGCAGGCCCTTGAGGCCGTCGCAGACGAGCATGAGGACGTCGTTCACGCCGCATTCTTGATCTCGGTGAGGATGTGCATCCAGTGCTTGGCGCCCTCGCCGCCGTCGCCTGCCCACAGCCCCAGGATGTCCGCCGGCCCTCGACGGTGACGGCCAGGGCCACGTAGACCGGCCGGTTCGCCACGGCGCCGTCGCGGACCTTCACGTGGATCGCGTCGATGAAGATCACCGGATAGACGGCGTCGAGGGGCCGGTTCTGCCACTCGGCCATGCCGTCCATGACCTTGTCGGTGATCGTGGAGATGGTCTGGCGGGAGACTTCGGCGCCATAGACCTCGGCCAGATGGGCCTGGACCTC
>NZ_JBEOSZ010000091.1:0-13848 GCF_040303285.1 Streptomyces sp. NPDC096046
CCCTTGTGTCACTACATGTGGTTACCCTTGGGGATTTCTGGTTTCCGGGGGGGGCCCCCCCGCGGGGGGGGGCCCCCTTCTCGCTGTGCCGGGCCGCCGTCAGCGCAACTCGGCCCGGAACGCCGCCGGGGTCTGCTCCGTGTGCTGGTGGAAGAACTTGGAGAAGTTCGCGGCGTCCGGGAAGCCGACCGCCACGCCGACCCTGCCGATCGGCAACTCGGTGTGGGCGAGCAGCCGTTTGGCCTCCAGGACCACGCGCTTGTCGATGAAGGCCTTGGGCGTGTCACCGGTCGCCGCGCGCACCGCCCGGACCAGGGTGCGGCGGGAGTAGCCGAGCGCGTCGGCGTAGGCGCTGACGCTGTGGTTGGCGGCGAAGTCCCGCTCCACGGCGTCCCGGAAGAGGGTGAAGGTGGAGTCGGACCGCTGCCGCAGGGCCTGCGGCGAGCTCGCCGCGAGGTGGGCGAGCCGCAGCAGGAACGCCGTCAGCGCGTGGCGCAGGACCGCGGTGTGCAGGCTGATCGGGAGCGTCGCCGTGTCCTCGTACTCACGCCGCAGGTGTGCCAGTGCGGCCCGCAGACCGGCGAGTTGGGCGGTGTCCGGATGCAGCAGCGGCGGCAGGTCGTAGCGGTAGAGGCCGGTGGCCTCCACGGTCGAGCGGGGCAGGAAGCCGGGTTGCATGGTCAGCACGGTTCCGCGGTACTCGCTGGAGGGCGAGAAGCGGTGGACCTGCCCGGGGCGGATCCACAGCAGGTCACCGGCCGTGGCCTCGTACTCGGTGAAGTCGACCATGTGCCGGACCGGGCCCGCGCCGAACAGCAGGACGATGTGGAAGTCGATGCGGTGCACGCGCTCCGGCGGCGTGTCGACGTGCCACGTCCGGCCGGTGCCCATCGGGCCGACCTGCATGCCGACGCCGCCGACACTGAGCTCGACCGGAAAGGGGAACGTAGCGATCCCGTCGCCGCCTTGGATGCTTCTGTCCGCCATGTCCGCCTCGTGCCGCCCCGCTCGCGTGCCCTGCTGCCCGTGGGTGTCCCACTTTCACCACAGGCTGGCACACGACGACCTTCCGTCGAAAAAGTCAGACTTTTAGTTTTGAACGCATCAGACCAGCAACTTCGCTCCTATCGAGGACTTCTTGAAGATGAGCACGCAGACAGCGGACCGCTTCGAATGGACCGAACTCGACCGGCGTGCCGTCGACACCGCCCGTCTCCTGGCGGCGGATGCCGTCCAGCGGGTCGGCAACGGCCATCCCGGTACCGCGATGAGCCTGGCACCGGCCGCCTACACGATCTTTCAGAAGGTGATGCGGCACGATCCCGCCGATCCCGAGTGGACCGGCCGTGACCGCTTCGTCCTCTCCCCCGGCCATACCTCGCTGACCCTCTACACGCAGCTCTACCTCGCGGGCTACGAGCTGGAGCTCGACGATCTGCAGGCGTTCCGCACGCACGGCTCCAAGACGCCCGGTCACCCCGAGTACGGGCACACGGCGGGCGTGGAGACCACCACCGGCCCGCTCGGCCAGGGCGTCGCGAACGCCGTCGGCATGGCGATGGCCGCCCGCTACGAGCGCGGCCTGTTCGACCCGGACGCCCCCGAGGGCGACTCCCCCTTCGACCACACGATCTGGGCGATCGTCTCCGACGGCGACCTCCAGGAAGGGGTCTCCGCCGAGGCCTCCTCGCTCGCCGGCCACCAGAAGCTCGGCAACCTGGTCTTCCTCTACGACGACAACCACATCTCCATCGAGGGCGACACCGCGACCGCGTTCTCCGAGGACGTGCTGAAGCGCTACGAGGCGTACGGCTGGCACGTGCAGCGGATCGAACCGCGGGAGGACGGCGACGTCGACGTGCCCGCGCTGCACGCGGCGCTGCGGGCGGCGCGGGCCGAGACCGGGCGCCCCTCGATCATCGCGATGCGCACGATCATCGCCTGGCCCGCCCCGAACGCCCGGAACACCGAGGCCGCGCACGGTTCCGCGCTCGGCGAGGACGAGGTCGCGGCCACCAAGCGCCTCCTCGGCTTCGACCCCGAGCGGTCCTTCGAGGTCGCCGACGAGGTACTGGCCCACACCCGCCGGGCCCTGGACCGGGGCGCCGAGGCGCACACCGCCTGGGACAAGCGGGTCGCCGCCTGGCGGGGCGAGAACCCGGAGCGGGCCGCCACCTTCGACCGCGTCGGCAAGGGCGAGCTGCCCGAGGGCTGGGAGGACGCCCTGCCGGTGTTCGAGCCGGGCAAGGCGGTCGCCACCCGCGCGGCCTCCGGCAAGGTCCTCCAGGCGCTCGGCCCGGTCGTCCCGGAGCTGTGGGGCGGTTCGGCCGACCTGGCCGGTTCCAACAACACCACCATCGACAAGACCAGCTCGTTCCTCCCGGCGGGCAACCCGCTGCCGGAGGCGGACCCGTACGGCCGCACGGTCCACTTCGGCATCCGCGAGTTCTCCATGGCCGCGGAGATGAACGGCATCGCCCTGCACGGCAACACCCGGATCTACGGCGGCACGTTCCTGGTCTTCTCCGACTACATGCGCAACGCGGTGCGGATGTCGGCCCTGATGCAGCTGCCGGTGACCTACGTGTGGACGCACGACTCCATCGGCCTGGGCGAGGACGGCCCTACCCACCAGCCGGTCGAGCACCTGGCCGCGCTGCGCGCGATCCCGGGCCTGAACGTCGTACGCCCCGCCGACGCCAACGAGACCGCCGTCGTCTGGGCCGAGATCCTGAAGCGGCACTCCACCGCCCCGGCCCCGCACGGACTCGCGCTCACCCGCCAGGGCGTGCCGACCTACGAACCGGACGCGCGAGCGGCACGCGGCGGCTACGTGCGGTTCGAGGCGGAGGGCGGCGAGCCGCAGGTGATCCTGATCGCCACCGGTTCCGAGGTCCACGTCGCCGCCGAGGCGCGCGAGCGTCTCCAGGAGGCGGGCGTGCCCACCCGCGTCGTGTCGATGCCGTCCGTGGAGTGGTTCGAGGAGCAGCCTCGCTCGTACCGCGACCGTGTGCTTCCGCCCTCCGTGAAGGCCCGGGTCGCCGTCGAGGCCGGCATCGGCCTGACCTGGTACCGGTTCGTCGGGGACGCGGGGCGCGTCGTCTCCCTGGAGCACTTCGGTGCTTCCGCCGACGCCGGGACGCTCTTCGCCGCGTACGGCTTCACGCCCGAGAACGTCGTCGCCGCCGCGCGGGAATCCCTGTCCGCGGCTCGCGGCTGACCGACCGCCCGAAAGAAGATGATCACTGTGACCGAAGCGACCGACGAGGCCCTCGCCCCGAAGGGCAGGGCGGCCCTGGCCAAGGCGCGGCTCGCCTACCAGGCGTACGAAGAGGTCTTCGCCGGGCCGCGCCGGCATGCCCTGGCAGATGCCCATGGAAACCGGCAGCGCCCCCTTTGGGCCTCCACCGGTGTGAAGGAGCCCGCCTACGAGGACACCCTGTACGTGGACGAACTGGTCGCCCCGGCACGGTCGACACCATGCCGGAGGCCACGCTGAACGCCGTCGCCGACCACGGTGACGTCCGGGGCGACACCGTCACCGGCGGCTACGACCGGGCCCGAGCGGACCTGGCGGACATCGAACGGCTCGGCATTGCATACGACGAGGTGGTGCGGCAACTGGAGGACGAGGGCGTGGCCAAGTTCGAGGTGGCCTGGCAGGACCTGCCGGAGGCGGTCACCGAGTCCTTGAACGAAAAGGGAGTTGACGCGGAATGAGCGAGGGCATCCCCCAGACGGCCGAACAGGAGACCAGGGGCACCAAGGAGGACAAGGAGGCCCGGATGGCCCAGGAGGCCGCCGGGGTGGAGCAGACCGGGGTGGGCGGTGAGCCGCAGGCCACCGGGGTGGAGCAGAGCGGGGTGAGCGGTGAGCCGCAGGCCACCGGGGTGGAGCAGACCGGGGTGGGCGGTGAGCCGCAGGCCACCGGGGTGGAGCAGAGCGGGGTGGGCGGTGAGCCGCAGGCCACCGGGGTGGAGCAGACCGGGGTGGGCGGTGAGCCGCCGACCGCCCCGCGCACCGACCACGCGGACCCCGACTTCACCAACCCGCTGCGCGACCCGGGCGACCGCCGTCTGCCCAGGATCGCGGGGCCGTCCGGCCTGGTCATCTTCGGCGTCACCGGTGACCTGTCCCGCAAGAAGCTGATGCCGGCCGTGTACGACCTGGCCAACCGGGGTCTGCTGCCGCCGGGCTTCTCCCTGGTGGGCTTCGCCCGCCGGGACTGGGAGAACCAGGACTTCGCGCAGGTGGTGCACGACGCGGTCCGCGCGCACGCGCGCACCCCGTTCCGCGAGGAGGTCTGGCAGCAGCTCGCCGAGGGCATGCGCTTCATCCCGGGCGACTTCGACGACGACACGGCGTTCAAGCGGCTGCGCTCCGCCGTGGAAGAGCTGGACGCCTCCCGGGGCACCAGCGGCAACTACGCCTTCTATCTCTCGGTGCCGCCGAAGTTCTTCCCCAAGGTCGTCCAGCAGCTGAAGAAGCACAAGCTGGCCGACGCCCCCGAGGGCGCCTGGCGCCGCGCGGTCATCGAGAAACCGTTCGGGCACGACCTCGACAGCGCCTGCGAGCTGAACGCGATCGTGCACGAGGTGTTCGACCCGGAGCAGGTCTTCCGCATCGACCACTACCTCGGCAAGGAGACCGTCCAGAACATCCTGGCCCTGCGCTTCGCCAACCAGATGTTCGAACCGATCTGGAACCGGTCGTACGTCGACCATGTGCAGATCACCATGGCCGAGGACATCGGCATCGGCGGCCGGGCCGGCTACTACGACGGCATCGGCGCCGCCCGCGACGTCATCCAGAACCACCTGCTGCAGCTCATGGCGCTCACCGCGATGGAGGAGCCGGCCGCCTTCGACGCCGCCTCGCTGCTCACCGAGAAGCTGAAGGTCCTCAAGGCCGTGCGGCTGCCGCAGGACCTCGGGCAGGGCACCGTGCGCGCCCAGTACGCGGCGGCCTGGCAGGGCGGCACGAAGGTGCGGGGCTATCTGGAGGAGGACGGCATCGACCAGTCCTCCACGACCGACACCTACGCCGCGGTCAGGCTCCAGGTGGACAACCGCCGCTGGGCGGGCGTCCCGTTCTACCTGCGCACCGGCAAGCGGCTCGGCCGCCGGGTGACGGAGATCGCGGTGGTGTTCCAGCGGGCCCCGCACTCCCCCTTCGACTCCACCGCGACCGAGGAGCTGGGCTCCAACGCGATCGTCATCCGCGTCCAGCCGGACGAGGGCATGACGGTCCGCTTCGGCTCGAAGGTGCCGGGTACGTCGATGGAGATCCGGGACGTCACGATGGACTTCGCCTACGGCGAGTCGTTCACCGAGTCGAGCCCCGAGGCGTACGAACGGCTGATCCTCGACGTCCTCCTGGGCGACGCCAACCTGTTCCCCCGTCACCAGGAAGTGGAAGAGTCCTGGAAGATCCTCGACCCGATCGAGCAGTACTGGGCCACGCACGGCCGGCCCGCGCAGTACGCCTCGGGCAGCTGGGGACCCGAGGAAGCCGACGAGATGCTCGCACGAGACGGACGGAGCTGGCGCAGGCCATGAAGATCGACCTGACCGACACCACGGCAAGCAAGATCAACAAAGCGCTGGTGCAGGGGCGCCGCGCCATCGGCACGCCTGCCGTGGGCATGGTCCTGACGATGGTGATCGTCACGGACGAGGAGAACGCCTACGACGCGATCAAGGCGGCCGAGGAGGCCTCGCACGAGCACCCCTCGCGCACCCTGGTCGTCATCAAGCGGCACGCCCGCACCCCGCGCGACCGTCAGGCGTCCCGCCTGGACGCCGAGGTCCGGGTGGGCGCCGACGCGGGCACCGGCGAGACGGTGATCCTGCGGACCTACGGCGAGGTGTCCGACCACGCCGACTCGGTGGTGCTGCCGCTGCTGCTGCCGGACGCGCCGGTGGTGGTGTGGTGGCCGATGGACGCCCCCGAGGTGCCCTCGAAGGACCCGCTCGGAGCGCTGGCCCAGCGCCGGATCACCGACCTGTACGCCGTCGCCAACCCCCTGGAGGTGCTGGAGAGCCGGGTCCGCTCCTACGCGCCCGGCGACACCGATCTCGCCTGGACCCGGCTGACGCCCTGGCGTTCGATGCTGGCGGCGGCGCTCGACCAGGCCCGGGTCCGGATCACCTCGGCGGCCGTGGAGGCCGAGGCCGAGAACCCGGCCGCCGAGCTGCTGGCCCGCTGGCTGGAGGCACGGCTGCACGTCCGGGTCGACCGTGTGGTCACCGCCGGTCCGGTCGTCACGGCCGTGCGCCTGGGCACGGAGCACGGCGAGATCGTCATCGACCGCCCCGAGGGACCGCTGGCCACGCTGACCCTGCCGGGCCAGCCGTCGCGCACCCTCGCGCTCAAGGTCCGTGCCACCTCCGAACTCATCGCCGAGGAGCTGCGGCGCCTCGACGCGGACGAGATGTACGCCATCGCCCTGAACGGCGAGGCAACCGAGGAGACCCCTGCCCATGCCTGACTCCCCCTCCGGTTCCCCGAGGCTCACCCGGCGCCCCGAGTGGGCCGCCCTGGAGGACCACCGCAAGGACGCCCTGCCCCGGCCGGACCTGCGTGAGCTGTTCGCGGCGGACCCGGGGCGCGCCGAGCGCCACGTCGTGCGCGTGGGCGACCTGCGCATCGACTACTCCAAGCACCTGATCACCGACGAGACGCTCGCCCTGCTCCAGGAACTGGCCGCCGCGACCGACGTGTTCGGGCTGCGCGACGCCATGTTCCGCGGTGAGCGGATCAACGTCACCGAGAACCGGGCCGTGCTGCACACCGCGCTGCGCGCCCCGCGGGACGCCGTCATCGAGGTCGACGGCGAGAACGTCGTCCCGGGCGTGCACGCCGTGCTGGACAGGATGGTCGCCTTCGCGAACCGGGTGCGCTCGGGTGAATGGACCGGGCACACCGGCAAGCGCATCCGCAACGTCGTCAACATCGGCATCGGCGGCTCGGACCTCGGCCCGGCGATGGCCTACGACGCGCTGCGGCCGTTCACGGCCCGGGAGCTGACGTTCCGGTTCGTGTCGAACGTGGACGGCTCCGACCTGCACGAGGCCACCCGCGACCTGGACCCGGCCGAGACGCTGTTCATCGTCGCGTCCAAGACCTTCACCACGATCGAGACCCTCACGAACGCGACCTCGGCGCGCTCCTGGCTGCTGGACGGCCTCGGGGGCGATGACAAGGCGGTCGCCCAGCACTTCGTGGCGCTGTCCACGAACGCCGAGAAGGTCGCCGACTTCGGCATCGACGTCGACAACATGTTCGAGTTCTGGGACTGGGTCGGCGGTCGCTACTCGTACGACTCCGCGATCGGGCTGTCCCTGATGATCGCGATCGGCCCGGACCGCTTCCGGGAGATGCTCGACGGCTTCCGCATCGTCGACGAGCACTTCCGCAACGCCCCCGCGGAGGCCAACGCCCCGCTGATCATGGGCCTGCTGGGCATCTGGTACGGCAACTTCCACGACGCCCAGTCGCACGCGGTACTGCCCTACAGCCACTACCTGTCGAAGTTCACCGCCTACCTCCAGCAGCTCGACATGGAGTCCAACGGCAAGTCGGTGGACCGCGACGGCCACCCCGTGGAGTGGCAGACCGGGCCGGTGGTGTGGGGCACGCCGGGCACCAACGGGCAGCACGCCTACTACCAGTTGATCCACCAGGGCACCAAGCTCATCCCGGCCGACCTGATCGGCTTCGCCCGGCCCGTCGGCGAGCTGAGCGACGAACTGAAGGCGCAGCACGACCTGCTGATGGCCAACCTGTTCGCGCAGGGGCAGGCGCTCGCCTTCGGCAAGACCGCCGAGGAGGTGCGCGCGGAGGGCGTCCCCGAGGAACAGGTGCCCCACCGCACCTTCCGGGGCAACCACCCCACCACGACGATCCTGGCCACCGAACTGACCCCGTCGGTCCTCGGCCAGCTCGTCGCCCTCTACGAGCACAAGGTGTTCGTGCAGGGCGCCGTGTGGAACATCGACTCCTTCGACCAGTGGGGCGTGGAGCTGGGCAAGGTCCTCGCCAAGCGCGTCGAGCCCGCCCTGACCGAGACGTTCTCGTCAGCCGCTGACGCGGCGGGGTCCGTCCCCGGTCTCGACCCGTCCACGGCCGCGCTGGTGGCCACCTACCGCAATCTCCGGGAAGTGAACTGACATGCAGATCGGTCTTGTGGGTCTCGGCAAGATGGGCGGCAACATGCGCGAGCGCCTGCGCAACGCCGGCCACACCGTCATCGGATACGACACCAACCCCGAGAAGTCCGACGTCGGCAGTCTGGCCGACCTCGTCAACCAGCTGGAAGCACCCCGCACGGTCTGGGTCATGGTCCCGGCCGGCGAGCCCACCCAGCACGTCATCGACCAGCTCGCGGGTCTCCTGAAGCCCTACGACACGGTGGTCGACGGCGGCAACTCCCGCTGGACGGACGACGAGAGGCACGCCGAGGAACTGGGCAAGCGCGGCATCGGCTTCGTCGACGCGGGTGTCTCCGGCGGCGTGTGGGGCCTGAAGAACGGCTACGCCCTGATGGTGGGCGGCGAGAAGGAGTACGTCGACCGGCTGCTGCCGATCTTCGAGGCGCTCAAGCCGGAGGGCCCGTACGGCTTCGTCCACGCGGGCAAGGTCGGCGCCGGGCACTTCGCCAAGATGGTCCACAACGGCATCGAGTACGCGATGATGCAGGCCTACGCCGAGGGCTGGGAACTGCTGGAGGCCGTGGACTCGGTGGACAACGTCCGCGAGGTGTTCCGCTCCTGGCAGGAGGGCACCGTCATCCGGTCCTGGCTGCTGGAACTGGCGGTGGAGGCCCTCGACGAGGACGAGCACCTGGAGGAGCTCCGGGGTTACGCCCAGGACTCCGGCGAGGGACGCTGGACCGTGGAGGCCGCGATCGACAACTCCGTGCCGCTGCCCGCGATCACCGCCTCCCTCTTCTCCCGGTTCGCCTCCCGGCAGGACGACTCGCCGCAGATGAAGATGATCGCGGCGCTGCGCAACCAGTTCGGCGGCCACGCCGTCGAGTCCGCGAAGAAGGCGTAGCGCGTGGGTGATCTGCTGCTGGTCCGCCACGGCGAGACGGAGTGGAGCCGGAGTGGACAGCACACCAGCTTCACCGACCTGCCCCTCACCCCGAACGGTGAGGAACAGGCCAAGTCGCTCGCCCCGCTCCTCGCGGACCGCTCCTTCGCACTGGTCCTCACCAGCCCGCTCGCCCGCGCGGTACGCACCGCCGAACTCGCGGGCCTGACGGGGGCCGTGCGGGAGGCGGACCTGCACGAGTGGTACTACGGCGCCTACGAGGGCGTCACCACCGAGGAGATACACCGCACCCGCCCCGAGTGGGACCTGTGGACCGACGGCGGCCCGCCCGGGCCCGGAGGCGAACCGGGCGAGTCCCCCGAGGAGGTCGGCGAGCGGGCCGACCGGGTACTGGCCCGGGCGGCGAAGGCGCTTCCCGAGGGCGATGTGATGCTGGTGGCCCACGGCCACTTCCTCCGCGTCGTGACGGCCCGCCGGCTGGGTCTGTCCCCGGCGGAGGGGCGACTGTTCCGGCTGGAGACCGGCACGGTCTGCCGGCTGTCGACCGAACACGGCCGGCCTGTTGTCTCGGAGTGGAACACCAGGGCGTAACCGGACCCGGCCGGAGGCGGGTGACAGTCTCCGGCCGGGCGCGCCAGAGTCCGCGCTGATGGAGAGCGACAATATGACGCCCGCCGAGGACCGGGTGTGGCGCGCCTTCGCGCGCGGGGCGGACGTCGACCTACGGGAACCGGCGGACGAGGACCCCGCGCGCGGCGCCGGCTGGGGGCCCGAACGGACCCTGCGGGCGGCCGTGGTGCGGGCACTGCTGCTCAGCGCCCCGCAGGAGGACGGGGAGACGGCCGCCCTCAGACTGGCCGGCGCGCGGATCACCGGGACGCTGAACCTCCAGTACGCCGACATCGGCCACGCCGTGCGCCTGAGCGACTGCTTCTTCGAGGAGGTGCCCGTCCTGTACGCGGCGCGGCTGCGCCAGCTGAACCTGCGCGGCTCCGCCCTGCCCGGCCTGGACGCCGACACCCTGCGCGTGGACGGCGTGCTGCGCATGCCCGGCTGCCTGTTCGAGGGACCCGTGCGGCTCGGCGGCGCGCAGATCTCCAGCGCGTTGTTCATGGACGGGGCCACCATCGACGAACCGCCCTCCGGCCGGCCCGCGCTCCAGCTCAACCATGTGACCGTCGGGGACGGCCTGTCGGCGCCGGGCCTGCGGGCGCGCGGCGAGGTGCGGCTGACGGGCGCCTCGGTCGCCGGCACCGTCGACCTCAACGGGGCGCGGCTGGAGGCCGGTGCCGGAGAGGTCGCCCTCGACGCGGAGACGCTCACGGTGGACGGCGACGCCCTGCTGCGCGACGCGGACGTGCGCGGGGCGTTGGCGGCGCCGTAGCCCCCCGGTAGCCGCCGTCGCGCTGGACGAGTGCGACGAAGACCCGGCCGACGGTGCGGGTGCAGCAGTGGCGGAAGACACCGTGGACGTCGCGGTCGTAGAGGATGCCGAGGTCGCGGTAGGTCTCCAGCTCACCGTCGGCGAACTCGAAGCGGGCGGCGGCCTCGACGATGCGCCAGGCATGGTCCCAGGTACTGACGTGCCGGCCCCAGGCGAGTGCCTCATAGGCGACCCGGACGCCGGACTCCCCCGCCAGGTCGGCGAGCCGGTGGAGCTGCTCGGCGGCGAGGGCGTCGTCGTCCACCGCCTGCGGGGAGACGCTGGAGCAGACGAGGACCGTGTCGGCGACCCCAATAGGGCAGCCGTACGGTGCCGCCGGCGCCCCGGTACCCCTTGTCGGCCCAGCACTCCACGCCGGCTACCTCCAGGGCGTCGAGGATGCCGTGGGTTCGCGCGGCCTTGATGGCGTGGACCGCGCCGGGCAGTGCAGGCGATGCCCACACTAGTCGCCCGGCGGGATCGGTGATGATCTGCACGTTCATGCCGTGCTTCTCATGTTTCCCGGAGTAGAAGGGCCGGTCGGCCGCGATTCGGTC
This sequence comes from Streptomyces sp. NPDC096046, assembly GCF_040303285.1. NCBI lineage: Bacteria > Bacillati > Actinomycetota > Actinomycetes > Kitasatosporales > Streptomycetaceae > Streptomyces > Streptomyces sp. NPDC096046. The sequence continues at coordinate 11,038 of NZ_JBEOSZ010000091.1, forward strand.
GATCGGCAGCAGCGTGCCACCAGGATCACGAATGCCTTGGTGGAGGCGGTGCAGGCCGCGTCCGCAGGTCGGAAGCCAGCGCGGCGAGGACCGCACCCGCAGCAACCGCTTCAAGCATTGAACACTTCGCGAAGAACCCGCTGCAGGCGGTCGCGAGCCGGCAGGTCGACAACGACGAAAGGCGGATCAGGGCGCCGACTCAGACGTGCCTCGCGCCTGGTCGCGACTGGCGACCACCAGGTATCCGTCGCTCTCGGGGTCGAAGGTGGTGGACTGCACCGTGAGCCCGACACTCCGCAACTGCGCCACGAGGTCCTCGTACCGGTAGGGCCAGATGGACAACCGCTCCGAGCAGGCTCGCACTGCCCCATCCGGCTCGATCTGGGCGACCACGATCTCGAGGAAGTGTTCCTGCTCCCAGCGCTGCTCGATCTGCCAGTAGTAGCTGACGACCGCATCGCGGTCGTTGCGGCGGATGAGTCGATCGCGGACGTCTACCCGTGAGCCGGCGGAGCGCACGAGCTCCCAGTTGCGTGACGTGAGCACGAGGCGTCCGCCCGGATTCAGCAGCCGCGACATCGCTTCCAGTGCGGTCAGGCGCCCGGCTGCGCCCTCAGCGTGCCCGAGCGAGTTGCCGACGCAGAACACCAGATCGAACGTGGAGTCCTCCAGGTGGTCGGGCAGCTCGTCCCAGCTCGCGCGGAGGGCTCGAAGCGAGACACCCTGCTCGTCGGCGGCCTTCTCGGTCCGGCGAACCATCCCATTGCTGGCGTCTGCGGCGACCACGTCAAGGCCAAGACTTGCGAGACCGACGGCGAGCTGGCCGGTTCCACACGCACAGTCGAGGACGCGCGCGTTGGGCGGCAGAGAGCCCACGACATCGCTGCAGTAGACCGCGGCTGCCTGGGCGGGGGTCAGCCTGTCGTCCCCGATCAGCCACTCGTATACGTCGGAAAGCGCCCCATAACCAGCCACCGCGATAACCTCCATCACCCGACGACACGCGGGCTAGTGCCGCGGCAGGCAACGTTTGCCCGTCAAGGAGCGGCGTCCGGTGCGTGCTCTCGGCGTGCCGGGTGCAAGCCCTCGTACTGGGTGTACTGGGCTTGCGCCCGGTGCGGCGAGAGTGCGTGCCGGGCGTTGCGACGGGGCGAACGTTGCCTGCTGCGGCACTAGACCGCGCCTGCGATTCGGACCTTGCGCCTCGCACTGTGCCGGGCCGTGTCAGCGAAGCATTGAGCAGGACCCAACCACTTCCGGCCGCTGAGACTCCACCGGATTTCGTGGGAAACCGCGACACGCCGCACCGAGGCAGGTCCCCACTCCACCGGCGCCCCATCGGCCACGATGGGGACCGCAGCCGGCAAGCGCGCGTTCACTGCGGAGCGCTTTAGGCATAGCCATCCAAACTGATTGCGCCTCTCTGGCCGCCGCGCCGCTCACTCCCGCTGTCACTTCGAAGCGGCTCCCGCAGTCACGCGCACTGACAGCCCCGGGAGCCGGACGGGTTCAAGCCTTCGGCGAGCGGAACGGAACGACGCTGTCCGGTGCAGGTGCGTGTTCTGCTTGCCTATCGTCCTGTTGAGTGAGCATGCGCTGGCCGGCAGCGGAGGCCCCGCCTGGGCCATGGGCAGCAGCCACTCTTCCAGCGCGGCCCATCCGGCCGGCGAGGCCTTCGTGGCGGCGGCGACGGCGATCAGGCGGCGTTCGGTCCAGGCGGCGAGGATGTCGTCGGCGAAGTCGTCGACGAACCGGATGGCCAGTCACAGAGTCCGCTTTGCGGGCCTTCAGCGAGCTCCTGCGGAGCCCCCGGCCGGTGTGCCGGCCGGACCGTGACCCATCTCAGCGGCACTTCCTGTACCGCAACTACTCACACCCGGATCAGTCCGACGAGATACGACTCCTTGGGCACGTGCGCCTTCCGAGCGGCCGCTAATGTACGAACCAGTACGGTAGCTGCATGAGCCGGGCATCGGCTCGGGAAGACCCAGCGGAGGGACGGCCCCGCGCTTCTACAATCACCGGCACCGGCCCCTCCGCCCGAAGGAACCTGATGACCAGCGCCGAAGAACCGGCACGACCCGGCGAGCGCATCCGTGACGCCGCCCGCACCCGGGCCGAGATCCTCGACGTCGCCACCCAGGAGTTCGCGCGGGCCGGCTACGACGGGGCCCGGGTGGACGAGATCGCCGCCCGCACCCGCACCACGAAGCGGATGATCTACTACTACTTCGGCGGCAAGGAACAGCTGTTCACGGCCGTGCTGGAGCGGGCGTACGGCGTGATCCGGGAGGCCGAGCAGCAGCTCGACGTCGACCACCTGGACCCGGTCGCGGCCATCCGGAGGCTCGCCGAGGTGACCTTCGACCACCACGAGCAGCACCCCGACTTCATCCGCCTGGTCAGCATCGAGAACATTCACGAGGCACAGCACATCGCCGGCTCCGAGAAGCTCGGGAAGATCGGCTCCCCCGCCCTGGACGTGATCCGCCGGATCCTGGCGTCGGGCCGGGAGTCGGGCCTGTTCACGGCCGACGTCGACGCCGTCGACCTGCACGCGATGATCTCCTCGTTCTGCTTCTTCCGGGTCTCCAACCGGCACACCTTCGGCGCGCTGTTCGGCCGCGACCTGCTCGACCGGACGCAACGCGCGCACTACCGCGCCATGCTGGGCGACATGGTGATCGCGTATCTGACGGCGGAGCGGACGACGGACTGAACGTCCGGCGCGAGACCCCCTGACACCGGTGGCACCCGGGCGCAGCATGACCGGCCACCCCCTACTGACTCTCCGGTGGGTTAATCAGCCGC
>NZ_JBEOSZ010000092.1:0-12729 GCF_040303285.1 Streptomyces sp. NPDC096046
CAAGGGGATGGCCCGGCCCAGATCACCCGCCGACTGGTATGCCGTGGCCAGGTTGTTGCGGGAGGTCAGGGTGTCGGGGTGGTCCTCGCCGAGGACCCGCACGCGGTCGGCGAGAGCCTGCTGGGCGTACTGCTTGAGCCGCTCAGGGCATCAGCGGCATCAGTCCTTGGGCGTTTCCGCCAGGGTGCGCCAGATCTCGGCGGCCAGGTCGATGTTCGACGTCTGCTGGGCTCGTTCGGCAAGCTCGCGCAGTTGCTGGATGCCCTGTTGCGCCTGGCCCTCCAGGATCAGCAGCCGGTTGTGCAGCACGTCGAGCCTGATCCGGTCCCGGTAGGTGAGCCGCAGCTCGTCGAGGACGAGTTCGTCGTGCGCCGCCCGTGCGTCGGCGTACCTGCCCTCCTCGAAGGCGAGATGTACCCGCAGTGTCAGCATCTCCTGCTGGTGCACCGGGGTGCCGACGAGGGAGAGGGCGGGCTCGGCCTCGTCCAGGCGCTGGCGGCACTCGTCGAGCTGTCGGGGCGAGGCCTGCAAGTACAAGGAGGCCGCGGCCAGGCGCAGCCGCATCCACAGCACCAAGTCGAGACGGCTGTCGAGCTCCGCCAGGGCCTGTTCCAGCAGATCGCGCGCGGTGGCCGAGTCGCCCTGCCGGAAGGTTACGGTGGCGGCGGCCCACAGCGCTTCGGTGCGCAGCGTGCCGTTGCGCTCCGCCACCAGCTCCACCAGGTCGTCCGCGTGGGCCCGCGCGTCGGAGAGCCGACCGGCTTCCGCCTCCACCGACACCAGCGTCAGCAGGGCCGCGCCCGTGTCCTGGACCGGCAGTTTGTGGTCGTAGGCCAGACGGCATGCCTCCTGCCCGGCCTTGAGGGCCCTGGGGATGTCACCGAGCGTGCGCAGACATCGAGCGAGCTGGGTGCGGGCCCGGCACTGCAGCTCGGGGAGCATCAACTCCTCCGAGGTGTGCACCAGTTCCTCCAGGAGAACGGACTCCTCCTGGCGCGCGCCGCGTCGGGCGTGGGCGTCGGCGAGCAGCCAGAGGGCCTGCCAGCGGAGCGTCGGATCGACCGCGGGCGACAGTTCGAGAGCGGCGGCCAGCTTCTGCAGCGCCTCGTCGCCGTCGGCCGACGTGGCCAGGGCGAGTGCCTCGGCGACCGAGCCGACGCTCGGTACGTCGAACTCGCACGGGTCGACTTGGAGCCGCTCGGCGAGGTAGGCGATCACGCGTGCCGTCGGCTGCCGCGCTCCTGACTCCAGCCGGGAGAGATATCCGGTCGACATGTCGTCGCCGGCCAGGGCGGCCTGTGACAGCCCCCGCTCCGTGCGCAGTTCTTTGAGGCGGCGCCCGAAGGCAGGCTGCTCCACCATGTCATTCCACCAGCCGTTCGAGGGATCGGACCTCCACGCTAGCTCTTTGGGCAAAGCTTGGCAAATGCTTGCCATGCGCGCGTAAGCAGGTACTGCCTCACGGCAGGGAAAACGGATGGCAAAGACGGAGAGACGCATCCGTGATGGACCCTGCACCTCCTGTCAACGCACCAGTTCGAGCACGTTGCCACGGCTTGGCAATCTATTGCCAAGCCGTGGCAACCACTGTTACGTTCCTCTGGCAACGCGACACAGAAAGCGCATTCCCCACGTCCCAGCGCACCTTCAGGCGGTCGTCAGCAATGGAAGAGCTCCACAGCGTCCAGCACCTCGGCACCACCGCGCAGATCGACTGGCCCCGCCAGGACGCCTCCTGACCCCACGTCACCCCACAGCGTGAATCAGCAGCGTGAATCAGCAGCATGAAGGGAATCGATCCATGCCCGAGCTCATCGGAATCGAGCAGTGCGAACAGCTCAGCGCCAAGCAGGTGCAGGCCCTGTACCGGGAGTACGTGAGCCGCAGCCACGTCTCCCTCACCACCACGTTCGGCTTCGGCAAGCAGATGATCGAGAAGGCCGAGGGGGTCTGGCTGTACACCCGGGACGGCGGGAAGATCCTCGACTTCACCGGAGCCGTCGGGGTGCTGAACCACGGGCACAACCACCCGCGCATCCTCGAGGCGCGCAGGCGCTTCGCCGAACGCCATCCGGATGGAGGTCCACAAGGCGTTCCTGTCGCCCTACGTCGCGGCGCTCAGCCACAACGTCGGCCGTCTCCTGCCCGGTGACCTCGACATCTCGTACTTCCCCAACTCGGGCGCGGAGGCGAACGAGGGCGCCATCAAGCTGGCGTACAAGTACCACGAGGGCAGACGGCAGACGATCCTGCGCTCGGACATGAGCTTCCACGGAAAGCTCCTCGCCACGGGCAGCCTCACCGGCTCTCTTGAGAACAGCTTCCGCTTCCCCGGCATCCCCAACGTCACGTATCCGTACGGCGACATCGACGCCGTACGCGACCTGGTCGCGCAGCATCGCACCGCCGACGGGGACTGCGACGTCTACGCGATCATGGTGGAGCCGTTCAGCGCCTCCACCATGAACAGCTGGACCGAGAGCGCTCTGCGGGAACTGCGGGAACTGTGCACCCGGGAGGACATCATCCTCATCTTCGACGAGATCTACACCGGGTGGGGGAAGTCGGGCAGCCTGTTCTACTTCATGCGCTACGACGGCCTCATACCTGACATCCTCACCTACTCCAAGTCGTTCGGCGGCGGCAAGGCGTCCATCTCTGGCTACACCACCCGCGAACCAGTCTTCCGCAAGGCGTACGACCGGCTCAGTGAGGTGATCCTGCACTCCACGACGTACTACGGCTTCGGCGAGGAGACCGCCACCGCGATCGAGGCCGTCAACATCATCGTGGAGGAGGACCTCCCCGACCGGGCCCGCAAGATCGAGGAGATGCTCACGCACGGACTCCAGGAGATTCAGCGCAAGCATCCCGACACTGTGCGGCACACCGCCGGCGTCGGCGCCATCCACGGCGTCTTCCTCGACGGCGGGGCCAAACTGCTCGACCTCGCGGGCAAGCTGGCCCCCTCCGGACTGTCGTCCGACCCGAAGTTCCGCACCAAGCTGATCACCAGCGCGGTGATCGCCGAACTCTACCGCGAGCACAACATCCTCACCTACCTCAGCCCCAACGGCGACAACCCGCTGGTGGTGGCCCCCTCCCTGGTCATGGAACCGGCCGAGGTGGACTACTTCCTGCAGAGCCTGGACGCGACCCTCGCCAAGGGACTGCCGGGCCTGCTCACCAAGTTCGTCCGCGACCGGGTGCTGGCCCGATGGTGAGCCGCAGCGTCCTGATCACGGGCAGCAGCGGCATGCTGGGCCGCAACCTCGTCGCGCGCTTCGCCGCCGACGGCTGGTCCGTGACCGGTCTGGACATCACCCGCGGCCAACCGCCCTCGGGAGTACGGGAGATCACCGCCGACATCCGCGACGCCGAGGCGGTGGAGCGTGCCACGCGGGGCGCCGACCTGGTCGTGCACTGCGCGGCGGCTCTGCCGAGCTATCCGGCCGAGGAGATCCGCTCCATCGTCGTGGGCGGCACCCGCACCCTCCTGAGCGCGGCCCGCCGCCTGGAGGTCCCCCGCACCGTCTACATCTCCTCCACCGCCGTCTACGGCCTCCCGGACGTCGTCCCCACCCCCGAGACGTACCCCTACGCCCCCGTCGACCCCTACAGCCGCGCCAAGGCCGAGGCCGAGGCCCTGGCACTGCGCTTCCGTGAACGGGGCATGCTGCTCCCGGTACTGCGGCCCAAGACCTTCGTGGGGCCTGGTCGCATGGGACTGTTCTCGATGCTCTTCGAATGGGCCGAGGAAGGGCGCAACTTCCCGGTGCTCGGCCGCGGCGACGTACGCATCCAGATGCTCGCCATCGACGACCTGGTCGACGCCGTCGTGCTGGCCGCCACCGCTCCCGCCGCAGAGGCGAACGACACCTTCAACGTCGCCGCCGCCGAATTCGGCACCCTGCGGGAGGACTTCCAAGCCGTCCTCGACGAGGCCGGACACGGCAAACGCATCGTCTCCGTCCCGGCCGACCCCGCTCTCGCCGCGCTGAAGCTCCTGGAGAAGGCCAACCTGTCCCCGGTATACGACCGGCTGCTGCACAAACTGCGCGCGGACTCCTACGTCAGCACCGACCACATCCGCGACGTACTGGGCTTCGTGCCCCGCCATTCCAACCGGGACGCCATCCTCGCCACCTACCGTTGGTGGCGCGAACAGCCCCGCGCAACGCGGGCCGCCAAGTCCGGCCGGACGAGCCGGGATCCGTGGCGCCAGGGCGCGCTCGGCCTTGCCAAAGTCCTCTTCTGAGCCGTACCGCTCCCCCCCCCTCTGCCTTCCCCGCTCCTCTCTCTTCTTTCCTCCCCGCTCTCCCTCGCCTTTCGTCCGAGGAGACCACCATGTCCGCCGTCGAAACCACGCCCGTGCGCGTACCCCACAGCGCACCCTCACTCCCCACCGCCCCGCTCCCGGCCCCCTGCCGCAACCCCCTCCCCCATCTGCTGGCCCTCTCCCGCCCTTACCAGTGGCCCAAGAACCCCCTGGTCGTGGGGCTCGCGCTGCTCACCATCCCCGTCTGGGACGTCGGCACACTGGCCGCCATCGCCTGGTCGACCGGGCTGTTCGTCCTGGCCTCGGTGGCCGTCTACGTCCTCAACGACGTCCTCGACCGGCACCGCGACGGCCTGCACCCCGTCAAGCGCCACCGCCCGCTGGCCTCCGGCCGGCTGCGGGTCGGAACGGCCCTTGTCTTCCTGGCGACGGTGTGCGCTCTCTTCGTCGCCGGCGTCGCGCTCGCCTCCCCGGCCCACTGCTGGCCCGTGCTCGTCTACCTGGGACTGAACCTCGCCTACAGCCTCCGGCTCAAGCACATCCCGCTCGTCGACGCCTTCTGCGTGGCCCTCGGGTTCGTCCTGCGCACGCTCCAGGGCTACACGGCGACCGGCCAACCGGCCTCCGGCTGGCTGCTGTTGAGCGTCCTCGCGGTCTGCCTGCTCATGGTGTTCGGCAAGCGGCGGCACGAACTGGCCCGCGGCAACGCCGCCCACCGGCCCGCGCTGCGCGGCTACACCGTCGCCTACCTGGACCACCTGACCGTCATCAGCGCCACACTGGCCACCGTCGGCTATCTGCTCTGCATCCGCACGGACATGGCTCTGCACCACGGTACGGCCACGCTGGTCCTGCTCACCGCCCCCTGCGCCTTCTTCGCCGTCTTCCGCTACCTGCAACTACTGGTCGTCGGACACGGCGGCGCCGACCCCGTCCGCACCCTCTCCGGTGACCCTCTCCTGGTCGGCAGCGGCGTGCTCTGGGGCGCCCTGACCGCCGTATGCCTCGCGGCCCTGCACTGACCTCTCGTCCCCGCACGTCCTGAAGGAACCTCAAGCCATGAGTGACACAGGCGACATGGACGAGCTCCCCCTCGTCTCCGTCATCATCCCCAACTACAACTACGGCCGCACCATCGGCATGTGCCTGGACTCCGTGAGCCGGCAGACCTACCCGCGGCTCGAAGTCATCGTCGTGGACGACTGTTCCACCGACGACTCCGCCCGCATCGCCCGCGAGGCCGGTGTCACGGTCCTGAGCACCGGCACCAACAGCGGCGTGGCGGCCACCCGCAATGTCGGTGTCCGGCATGCGGCCGGCGAAGTACGGCTGTTCCTCGACTCGGACGTGGCCCTGGCCCCGGACGCCGTGCACAAGGCCGTGACCCGGCTGCGCGCCGAACCCAGCGCCGGGGCGGTGTGCGGCATCTACGAGCCGGTGCCGCTGATCCGGGACAGCCTGGTCGAGGAGTGCCGCTCGCTCCAGGCCTACTACTGGCGGGAGACGGCGGAGGGCACCGTCACCTTCCTCTTCCCCTCCATCTGCGCGATGTGGCGCCGGGTTTACGACGACGTCGGGCCGTTCGACGCTCGCCTGCGGCAGACCGAGGAGGTGGACTACGGCCTGCGCCTTTCCCAGCGCTACGACCTCATCCTCACCTCCGCCGTCCGCGGCACCCACGACGACGACCACGAACTGTGGCCCCTGGCCCGCAAGATCTTCACGCGCGGGCGGCTGCGTGTGCCGCTGTACGCCCGCCGGCGCAAGTTCGCCAAGGGCTTCGAGACCGCGTCCCGGGCCTGGGGGAGCCTGGCCGCACTGCTCGCCGTACCGGCACTGCCGCTTCCCCTGTTCCTGGGCCCCGCCGGCTGGCTGGTGCCCGCCGCGCTGCTGGCCCTCTCCCTCGGCTGCGACCTCGGCATGTACCGCTATGTACGCAAGGCGCGAGGCGTCGGCTTCCTGCTGTTCTTCGTCGCCGTCCAGTTCGTCTTCAATCTGGCGGTCGCCTGCGGAGTGGTGACGGGAGCCCTGCACTGGCTCGTCTCCGAACGGTTCCGGGCGCTCTACGACCGCGACGGCACGCCCGCAGCCGTGCTGCCCGCGGGCTGAGGTCCCCCGCCATGGCCATCGAACTGACCCGGCAGTCCGCCTCGCCCACCGGTGGGGCGGGCCCGGAACCCGCTTCCGTCGCCAAGCCCCGTTGGTGCCGCTACACCCGGCTGCTGCTTGCGGCCGGCACCGGCTGGCTGGTCCTCGTCCTCCTCCAGTACCTGCTCAGCGGCCGCTGGTGGGCCATGATGGTGCTCAACCTGGAACCCCCGATCGCCTTCGTCGCGGTACCCCTGCTGCTCCTCGCCGGCACACCGGCCGCCAGGCTCGCCCGGCGCCGGGTGCCACGGCGGCCCGCACGAATCGTCAAAGCCGTGGCCCTGACCGCGCTGGTCCTCGGCTACCCATGGTCCGGCCTGAACCCGGCCGCGCTGTGGCAGGGCGACGGGGCGGCGCCGCCCGGCGCGCTGAAGGTCGTCTCCTTCAACACCCTGGCCTGGGGCAAGAGCACCACCCCGGACCGCTTCTATCAGGCTCTCAAGGCGCGGAACGCCGACGTCTACCTGCTCCAGGAATACGTCTGGAGCGACAAGGACGACGCCAACGAGCGCCAGATCGACGACATGGCCCGCATCCGGGAGGAATTCCCCGGCTACCAGGTGGTCGTCCAGGGAGAGCTCGTCACCCTCTCCCGCTACCCGATCGTTGCCCGCCCGCCGATCGGCCCGTACGGGGCCACGGCCCGCGCCGCGTCCCCCGACTGGTACCGGGTCTACCGGACGGGAAAGGTGCTGCGCACCGACATCCGGGTGGGCGGCCAGGCCGTATCCCTCTACAACGTGCACATCCCGGTCCAGGTGGACATGCGGCAGAGCTTGCTGTCCCCGGCCTTCTACCGGACGATCCACGACCGTGAGGCGGCCCGCCGCGCCCAGTACAAGGGGCTGCTCGACGACATCCGAGCCAACCACAACCCCCTCCTGGTCGCCGGGGACTTCAACACCACCGCCGCGATGGGCGATCTGCGGCCGCTGCGCTCGGCCCTCGACGACGCGGCCGACCACGGCGGCTTGATCTGGCCCACCTCCTGGAACGAGCAGGGGCGGCTCAGGCTCTGGCGGCTCGACTGGACGTTCACCTCGGCGGGCCTGGACGTGGCCCGGCACGCGCTCACCGCGCTGCCGGAGGTCTCCGACCACCGCCTCCAGGAGACCGTCGTGTCGGTGAAGGCGTCCCGATGATCCGGCGCCTGGCCAGGGCCGCCGTGGCGGCGGGGTTCCTCGCCGCCGCGGCCGTCGGAACGGGAAGCGTGCTGTGGGGGCACGGCGGTGACGTCCTGGCGATGTTCACCGGGCCCCGGGCCGTGGCACTGCTCGCCAGCGCGCTGCTGTTCAAGATGGTGGGCCAGCTGGCGGGCTGGGCGTCCTGGCAGGCCGGGCTCACCGCACTCGGCTCACCGCTGCCCGCCCGGCAAAGCGTCCGCATCTACTTCCTGGCCCTGCTCGGAAAGTACATCCCCGGCCCGGTCTGGGGCGTGCTCGCCTATGTCCGCCTGGGCGGGGCGGCCGGCATCGCGGGGGGCCGGATGGTGAGCGCCTATCTACTCAACACCGTGGTGGTGCTGCTCACCGCCGCTGTCATGGGTCTGCTGTGCGTCCAGGGGCCGGGGGCCGGGGGCCTGTGGCTCGTGGCCGTGGTGCCGCTCGCCCTCGCGGTGCTGTGGCGCCCGTGTCTGTTGTTCCGCCTGACTGCCGGGGCGGCCCGGTTGCTGAAGCGCAAGCCGCCCGCCGGGGAGTTCTCCGACAGCGGCGTACGCCGTGCGATCGCACTGGAGACGCTGTGCTGGGCGGTCTCCGGGCTGCACCTGTGGCTGATCGCCGTCCTGCTCGGCGCACCGGCCGGGCGCGCACTGTCCGTCTGCGTAGGGGCGTTCGCCCTGGCCACAGTCGCGGGAGCGCTGACGCTGGTCGTGCCCGACGGGGCGGGCACGCGCGAACTGGTCCTGCTGGGTGCGTTGTCCGCCGTGCTGCCGTGGGCCGAGGCGGGGGCGGCGGCACTGGCCAGCAGGGTGTGCTGCACGCTGGCCGAGCTGCTCGGCGCGGGTGGGGCAGTGCTGCTGACCCGCCTCCACACAACCGAAAAGACACCGGTGTTCGCCGTCCCGCGACACCGCGAGCACGAAGGAGTGACATGACCAACCAGCGACGGACCCTGGTCGCAGGCGGAACGGAGGTGTCGGCCCTCGGCCTGGGCACCTGGGCGCTCGGCGGGCCCTCGGCAGCGGGGGACCAGCCCCTCGGCTGGGGTGCCCGGTTCGACAGGGCCGAGGCCGCGGAGGTGTTCCGGGCCGCGTTCGACAGTGGGATCACGCTCTACGACACGGCCGACGCCTACGGCACCGGCACGGCCGAGCGGCTCATCGGCGACACCCTCGCGGGCAAGCGCGACCAGATCACGATCGTCTCCAAGTGGGGCAACACCATCGACGAGGAGGCCCGTCGGCTCACCGGCCAGAACGCCACCCCCAGCTACGTCCGCGAGGCCCTGACGGCCTCCCTGCGCCGCCTGCGCACCGACTACCTCGACCTGTACCTGCTCCACCTGTCCGGGCTTCCCGTGGCCGAGGCGGAGGAACTCCTCGGAACCCTGCAGGACTTGGTGACGGAGGGAAGCATCCGCGCCTACGGCTGGTCCACGGACGAACCGGAACTCGCCGCCGCCTGGGTGGGGCAACCGGGATTTGGGGGACTGGAGTTCGAGATCAATGTGGTGCACGACTCGCCCGCCCTCGTCGACATCTGCGAGCGCAACGACATCCCCGGCCTGGCCCGGGGCCCGCTGGGCACCGGCCTGCTGACCGGCGCCCACCCCGAGGGTTCCCGCATCACCGACGAACAGGACTTCCGCCGCCGCTCCCCGGACTGGCTCAACTACTTCCAGGACGGCTACCCCGTCCCGGAACTGGCCCGGGCCCTTGACTCCGTCCGCCACATCCTGGCTTCCGGCGGGCGCACCATCGCCCAGGGCGCTCTGGCCTGGCTGTGGGCGCGTTCGCCTTCGCTGATCCCGATCCCCGGTGCCCAGACGGTGGCTCAGATCAAGGAGAACGCGGCGGCGATGGATTACGGCCCGCTCACCCAGGACCAGATGAGGGAGATCGACGCACTGCTGACGCCAGGCTGAGCACCCGAACGGGGAGGCGGCACCCCCGGCGGTGCTACCGACACTCCTCGATCGCCCCGCACAGATGCCGTACCGCTTCGCGCACCGCGCCGTCCGCGAGGTTGCCGTAACCGAGGACCAGGCCGTGATCGGCGTGGTCCTCGGTGGCGTGGTAGGCGGTGAGGTCGGCGATGCGCAGTGACCGGGCGGCTGCCGCGGTGACCACGGCCGCGGTGTCCATGGTGGGCGGCAGGCGGAGGATGAGGTGGAGGCCGGCCGCGATGCCGGAGACCGGGGCACCGGGCAGCTGGTCGGCGAGGGCTTGGACGAGCGCGTCACGGCGGTTGCGGTACCGCTTCCGGCAGGCGCGCAGATGGCGGTCGTACGCACCCGACTCCAGCAGTTCGGCGAAGGCGAGCTGATCGAGTGTCGGGGGCTGGGTCGCCGCCTGGTCGGACCGGTGCAGGTACCGGGTCCAGCGGGGCGGTACCACGAGCCACCCGATGCCGAGCGCCGGGGACAGTATCTTGCTGAGCGACTTGAGCAGGACCACGCGAGACGGGTCCATTCCTTGCAGCGCCGCGACCGGACGACGGTCGTAGCGGAACTCCGCGTCGTAGTCGTCCTCCAGTACGACTCCGTCCACCTGGCGAGCCCACCGCAGCAGAGCGGCGCGCCGCTCGGGGGCGAGCACGCTGCCCAGCGGGAACTGGTGCGCCGGGCTCGTCAGCACCGCCCGAAGTCCGGTGTGTGCGGCGAGTTCGTCGACGCGCAGGCCCCCGCCGTCCGTGCGCACGGGCACCGGGTCCAGACCGGCGGCGCGGATCACCTCCCGCAGCCGTGTCCAGCCAGGTTCCTCGCAGCCGACAGCGGTGATGCCGTCGGTGCTCAGGGCATGGCAGACACGCCGTACTCCGTCGGTCACGCTCGTGCACACCATCACATCCTCCGGGGCCGCCACGACGCCGCGGGAGCGGGCCAGGTACGCGACGAGCGTCCGCCTCAGCCGGAGGTGGCCGCCGGGCGGCGGGTACCCGAACTCCGCGAACGCCGTGGTCGTCACCTGTGCCCGTACTGCCTCGGCCCACCGGCGGCGTGGAAACGCGCGCAGGTCCGGCAGACCCGGCCCGAGGTCGAAGCGCGCCTCGGGAGCCTGGCGCGGTGCGCGGCGCCCGGAGCCGGCGTCCAGGGCGCTCGTCCAGCGCACCCGGGTGGCTGAGCCGGTCTGCGCCTCCAGATATCCCTCGGCGATGAGCTGGCTGTATGCCTCGGTGACCGCCCAGCGCGAACAGCCGAGGTCGGTGGCGAGCTGCCGACTGGGCGGCAGAGCGGTGCCGACCTCGATCCGCCCGTCCCTGATCGCCGTCCGCAGCGCCCGCTTCACCCGCTCGTGCAGCGGTCCGTCACCGGGCCGCCCCAGATGAAGCAGAAGATCGCCTGCCAGATTGGTCTGTGATTCCCGCATGCCATTGGACAGTAGCAGCGGGCCATTACTCGCTACCTTCGATACATCGACAAGTGCGGGTACATGAAGGAGGCCGTCGTGGCCACAGTGAGACGCTCGGTGCCGATCCAGGACCAACACCAGATGTTCCGGGGCGTGTTCGAGGACTGGCAGATCAGGGCCGGTGCCCTTTCGGCCCTGCCGGACGCACCGGTCGTGCCGGACGACGCCCGGCAGAAGCAGACCGCCTGGCGTCGGCTGCGCACCCACTTCGCACGGACGGCGGGAGCCCGCCGAGCCGTCGTCATCGACTGGCCTGCTGCCTGAAGCGCTGCCGTCGACGACACGAGGAAGGGCCGCCGGTGTTCCGGCGGCCCCTCCTCTCTTCCCTCCCGAAGAGGCCTTCCCGGTCCCGTCGCTACCGGGGCAGCACCACGGCATACGCGGCCGGACACCGGTCCGGCCTCGGTACTGGTGGGCTCGCGTATTCATCTGTCGCCAGTTCTCCGTGGGGCCCAGCCTGCCGGTGACCGTGTGTAGTCGCCGGGGGCGTATGGGCTCCAGGATGCCGGTGATCACCAGACCGGCTGATGGCAGAGATCAAGGCCGAGGCAGAGTCGCGCTGCTCGTCACCTGCCTTTGCGCACTTGGCGGGTGATCTGTTGGCCTTCGGCGAGGGTAAGGGGGCCGGTGCTGTCGGCGGGTGCGGTGCCGAGCGCGACGGCGAGGGCGCGGCCATGTAGGTCGACCGCCGATTCGCTCAGGTCGGTGAGCTCGGCAATTGCGGTCCGGGCTCGTGTGCATGCGCTGAGACCTGTGACCAATGCGATCAACAGAGCCGGCCACCACAGCGTCCCGAGTACGAGGTAGGGCAGCGCCCACGCTCCGGTGACGACGGCCGCGGCGAACTGACCGTTGGTCGTGGCGAGTTCGGCCCGGACGTGCTCCGGCAACACCTGCCAGAGGCGTGGCCAGCCGAATCGGAGGTCGATCCCGTACCTGTCGAGGCTTATCTGCTCGACGGCGGCGACGCGATCACCCATCCACGTGGGTCGGGCGGGCTTCGCCAGGGACAGCCGGTTGATCCGGTACGCGATGGTGCCGATGTCGTGCTGCTGCTCGGGAGTTCGGTCGGGCAGCGGGTAGCGCTGCTGGAGTTCCTGCCGGCGCTCGACCAGCCTGGTCCATCGGCGCGTGCGTGCTTGGGTCCGCTGCCGCGCCGCCCACCTCAACCCCGTCGGCCACTGGCCGAGCCACCACGCGCGGAGCGGTGCTGCGAGTGCCTGCACGATCAGTCCGACGCCTGCGGCGGCGAGCAGCAATGCGACGACTGCGAGGATCTGAGCGGGACCGGACGCCTTGCTCAGGGAGGTGGCGAGCGCGGAGGCCTTCGCGTCGAGCAGGCGCAGGTCGAGGGCGTGTGTCCAGCGGAGTTGCAGGCCTATCCAGGCGCAGGAGACGAACAAGAGACCGGGTAGAGCGAGCAGGCCAACCCAGCGTTCGGCCAGCTTCTTGGCCAGTTCACCGAAAAAGTTGCCCATGTCGTCAACGGGAGTCATCGGCAGACTGGTGAGCTCGCATCGCGGTATCGGACCCGCTGGCACAGCGTGGACGACCCGGCCGCAGGCCCCGTCAGGACAGGCGAACGTCTCCTCGTCGGCCCGGCCGGAGCCCGCTCCTGGCAGGTTGCTGCTCAATCCCCGAACCGCGTCGGCTCCGCTGGTACCGAGCAGTTGATCGAGCAGAGCCAGAATCGGGCGGCGCTCGCGAGCCTCGGCCTCGATCCGGGACAGGA
>NZ_JBEOSZ010000093.1:0-12657 GCF_040303285.1 Streptomyces sp. NPDC096046
GAAACAGGAAGACCTCTTCGTCGAACTCGGCTTCAGACGTGAACTCGGCCTCAGACATGGTGATGTCAGCCCCTCCGGGGTGCGTGGGATGTCGGGCGGTCGATCGACCCCGGCTTCGAGGCTCGCAGCGAGCCGGCCCCCGTGACAGTCGGGAGGAACCCCTACGCGGCGCGCCACCGGAGGCCCGCACGGGCTGTCCGGGATTCCCCCGACTGTTCCGAGCCGCTGTCCGGCGGTGACGCTCGTATCCGGCCGGAGAGATGACCCGGTCCGACCGACACGAGGAGGAACGGGATGACCACCGCGACCGCGGTCACCACCTGCCCGGAGTGCGAGAACGGCGTTGCCGTCCCGGAGGGCGTGCGCCAGAGCGAGATCGTCGAATGCGGCGACTGCCTGAGCGAACTCGAAGTGATCACCGCCGAGCCGCTGCTGCTCGCGCTCGCCCCCGAGGTCGAAGAGGACTGGGGCGAGTAGTCCTGAGGCTCCGACTCCCCGGGCGCCTGACGTCCGGGGACCGCCGCCGCACCTCCGACGCCCGCCGGCCCGGACGGTTCAGACGGTTCACACAGCTCAGACAGTTTCAGACCTGGAGGTCTCCGTGATCCGTGCCGGCGTCTACGGCGCGTCAGGGTACATCGGTGGAGAGTTGCTCAGACTGCTGCTCGGCCACCCCGAAGCCGACATCGTGAGCGCGGTGTCGACCAGACTCTCCGGCCGCAGGGTGGACACGGTCCACCCCAATCTGCGCGGCAGCACCGAGCTGCTCTTCTGCGCGCCGGAGGACGTCGCCGACTGCGACGTCATCTTCACGGCCCTGTCGCCCTCGGTGGCGGCGGAGCTGATTCCGGAGCTGACCGGGAAGGCACCGGTCGTCATCGACCTGAGCGGGGGCTTCCGGCTGCGCGACCCGCTGGTGCACGCCCGCTACTACGGCGAGCACCCCCGGCCCGAGCTGCTGACGGAGTTCGTCACGGGTTGGCCGGAGCGCCACCGCAAGGAGCTCACCACGGCCGACCGGATCTCCATGCCCGGCTGCATGGCGAACGCGGCCACCCTCGCGCTGTACCCGCTGGCGGCCGAGGGTTTGATCCGCCCCGACGTCACCGTCGACGGCCGGGTCGGCTCCAGCGGCTCCGGAGTGAGCGCCGACGCCATGAACCTGCATGCCGAGCGCAGCGGCGCCATGCGGGTGTTCAAGCCGCAGAAACACCGGCACGAGGCCGAGGTCGCACAGGGCACCGGCCTCACCGTGCGGATGAGCGCGACCGGCGTGGAGGCGGTGCGCGGAGTGCAGGTGCTGATCCGCGTCGACGCCGCCGACGGCGTCACGCTCGGCGAGCGCGAGCTGCGCAAGCTCTACCGCGCGTACTACGCCGACGAGCCGTTCGTACGGATCGTCGCGCACAAGCGCGGCCTGTACCGGCTGCCCGAGCCGAAGATCCTCAACGGCTCCAACTTCTGCGACATCGGCTTCTCCACGGACCCGGAGGACGGCAGCGCGGTGCTCGTCGCGGCGCTGGACAACCTCGTCAAGGGCGGTGCGGGCAACGCCGTACAGACCATGAACATCCGCTTCGGCCGGCCGGAGACCCTCGGTCTCGGATTCACCGGCCTGCACCCGGTGTGAACCGGCGGGACCAGGAAGACCGGAAGACTCGAAGGAGGGGAAGGCAGTGGCAGACGGACTGACCGTCGTGAAATGCGGCGGGGCCGCCGGAGTGGACCCGGCCCGGGTGTGCGCGGATGTCGCCGCGCTGGTCAAGGCGGGTGAGCGGGTCGTGCTGGTGCACGGAGGCTCGGCCGAACTCGAACAGCTGGCCGCGCGGCTCGGCGTACCGCAGCGCACCATCACGGCGCGCAGCGGCGTCACCTCGCGGTACACCGACGACGCCACACTGGAGGTGCTGACCCTGGCACTGGCCGGGCAGGTCAAGCCGGCCGTCCTGGTGGAGCTGGCCGGCCACGGGGTGCCCGCGGTCGGGCTGACCGGCGTGGACGCGGGCCTGCTGCGGGCCCGCCGCAAGACCGCCATCCGGGCCCGGGTGGACGGCCGCACCGTGCTGGTGCGCGACGACCACAGCGGGCGTATCCACGAAGTCGACCCGGCCGCGCTCAAGGTGCTGCTCGACGCCGGAATCACCCCGGTCGTCTCGCCGCCCGCGCTCGCCGAGGACGGCCGGCCGGTGAACGTCAACGCGGACCGCGCGGCGGCCGCCGTCGCCGTGGCGCTGAGTGCCCGGCGACTGGTGTTCCTGACCGCCGCCCCCGGCGTGCTCGCCGACCCGCGGGACGAGACCAGCCGCCTCGACCGCTGTGAACTGCCCCTCGACGGCACCCCGCCGGGCGCCGAGGGCGGGATGGCCGTGAAGCTCATCGCCGCGCGCGAGGCTCTGGTCGGCTCGGTCCCGGAGGTGCTGATCGCTGACGGCCGTAGGGCCGAGCCGGTGCGTCGGGCGCTGGCGGGGGAGTCGACGGCGGTCGTGCTGGCACCGCAGGCACCGCAGGACCAGGAGACCGACAATGCGCCGGGAGCGGGAGATGAGTGACCTCAAGCGGGTGCCACGGCGGGCCGTCCGGGCGCCCGGAGCCCTGCCCGACGCCGTCCGCGGCGAGCCCGCGCCCCCGGCACCGCCCGCCGCAGGCACCCCCGCGGCGGGCGGTGCCCGGCAGGCCCTCCAGCGGCTGCGGAACAGTCGCCGGACCGAGCAGCGCATCGAGCCCGCGGACCGCGACCGCAGTCTGCCGCTCGCCGCGGCCCAGCAGCGGCTGTGGTTCCTGGACCGCTGGAACCCCGGCTCCGCCGCCTACAACGCGCCGCTCGCACTGCGCCTGACCGGACCGCTCGACCCGGTCCTCCTCGGCCGGGCGATCAGCGCGGTGGTGGAGCGGCACGAGATCCTGCGGACCCGCTACGGCAGCGCCGACGGCCTTCCGTACCAGATCGTCCAGGACCCGGCCCCGGTGCCGCTCGACCTCACCGATCTGCGTGAACTCCCCGGCGACGAGCGGGAGAAGCACGTCACCGAGCTCGTCGCCGAGGGCGCCGGCCGGCCCTTCGACCTGGCAGCCGGACCGGTGCTGCGGGCGAGCCTGTTCCGGCTCGCCGACGACGAGCACGTCCTGCTGCTCAACATCCATCACATCGCCACCGACGGCTGGTCCACCGCGATCGTCTCCCGCGAGATCATGGCGCGGTACGCGGCCGAGGCGGCCGGACTGCCTGATCCGCTGCCGCAGCTGCCCGTCCAGTTCGCCGACTACGCCGTGTGGCAGCGGCGCAAGCTCACCGAGCCGTCGTTCGAGGACCGGCTCGCCTACTGGACCGAGCGCCTCGAGGGCCTGCCCGTCCTCGACTTCCCGAGCGACCGGCCCCGACCCAGGCAGCCGACCGGCGCCGGATCGGTACGCGAGAGCCGGCTGCCCGCGAGCCTGCAACAAGCCATGGTCGGCCTGGCCCGCAGCGAGCGCGTCACCGTACTCACCGTGGCCCTCGCCGCCTTCCAGACACTGCTGTCCCGCTACACCGGACAGGACGACATCGTCGTCGGGTCGGTCGTCAGCGGGCGCACGGCGCCCGAGACCGAGCCGCTCGTCGGCTTCTTCGCCAACACCCTGGTGCTGCGCACCGACCTCTCCGGCGAGCCCACGTTCCGCGACCTCCTGGCGCGTACGAACGAGACCGTCGTGGGCGGCCTCATGCACCAGGACGTGCCCTTCGGCAGGCTCGTCGACGCCATGCAGCCCGAGCGGGAGGCGGGGCGCAACCCCCTCTTCCAGATCTCCTTCACCCTGCAGAACGCCGCCGCGGACGGCGAGGACCTGGGGGAACTGCGCATCGAACAGGTGCCGCTGATCGTCGGCACCTCCCGCTTCGACCTGGCCTTCCAGCTCACCGAGGTTCCCGGCGAGGGCTACCGGGTGTGGATCGAGTACTCCACCGAGCTCTTCGACAGCGAGCGCATCGACCGGCTGATCGGACACTACGGCCGCATCCTGGAAGCCGTCGTCGCCGATCCCGGGACACCGATCGGCCGGATCGGGCTGCTCGACGACGCCGAACACCGCCAACTGGTCCGCGGCGACAACCTCACCGACCGGGAGTACGCCACCGCGGGCTCGGCCCTGCACCAGCTCGTCGAGCGGCGGGCCGACCTGCACCCCGAACAGCCCGCCCTGCGCTTTTTGGGCAGCGGCCTGACCTACGGCCAACTCGACGCGCGGGCCAACCAGCTGGCCCACCACCTGCGCGACCTGGGCGTCGGCCCGGAGAGCCGGGTCGGCATCCTGATGGAGCGCGGACCGGAACTGATCGTCACCCAGCTCGCGATCCTCAAGGCGGGCGGCGCCTACGTGCCGCTCGACCCGGTCCACCCGGCCAACCGGCTCGGCTACATGCTCGAGCGGGCCGACAGCACCCTGGTCGTCACCGAGGGCGCGCTCGGCGACGCACTTCCCGCCACGACACGGCGCCTCGACTGGCGTGCCGCCGACTTCCTGGACACGCTGGAGCGCAGCCCGCGCACCCGGCCGGACCTCCCCGTCCACCCGCGCAACCTGGCCTACGTGATCTTCACCTCGGGCTCGACGGGCAAGCCGAAGGGCGTCCTCGTCGAGCACCGCAGTGCCGTCAACTTCACCACCTCGTCGGTCGACATGTTCGGCCTCACCACCGACGACCGGATGCTGCAGTTCGCCAACCCGGCCTTCGACGTCAGCGTCTTCGAGATCTACAGCGCGCTCGCCTCCGGCGCCACCCTGGTCATGGCACCGCGCGGCACCCTCCTCGACCCCGGGTCGCTGGCCGCCCTGCTGCGCGAGGAGCGGGTCACCACCGCGGACATCCCGCCGTCGATCCTCGCCGTGCTCGACCCTTCCGGACTCCCGGACCTGCGGAACCTGTTCGTGGGACTGGAGCCGTTCCCCGGCGACCTCGTCGACCGGTGGCGGGACGGCGGCAGGCGGGCCTTCCACAACGGATACGGACCCACCGAGACGACCGTCGCCTCCGTGGACCATCTGTGCGGTCCGCAGAAAGGCTCGGCCAGCCCGCCTATCGGCCGGCCGCTCGCCAACCAGTACGCGTATGTCCTCGACCCGTTCGGCAGACCGGCGCCGCGCGGAGTGGCCGGCGAGCTGTGGATCGGCGGCCTCGGACTGAGCCGCGGCTACGCGGGCTCGTCCGGGGCGACCGCCGAGCGCTTCCTGCCCGACCCGTTCGCGTCCCCCGGCAGCCGGATGTACCGCACCGGCGACCTGGCGCTGCGACGGGGCGACGGCGAGCTGGAGTTCTTCGGCCGGGCCGACACCCAGGTCAAGATCCGGGGACTGCGGATCGAACCCAGCGAGATCGAGCAGGTGCTCTCCCGGCACGCCCAGGTGCGCCAGGCTGCGGTCGTCGTCCTCGACACACCGCCTGACGGGCCGCGGCTCGTCGCCTACGTCGTGCCGGCGGCCGGCACCCGGCCGGATCCCGCCGTGCTGCGCGCCCACCTCGCCGAGGACCTCCCGCCGTACATGCTGCCCAGCGCTTTCGTGACGCTGGACGCGCTGCCGCTGACCCCGAGCGGGAAGCTGGACCGCAAGAAGCTGCCCGAGCCCGAACAGCGGGTGCGCAAGGACCGTCAGGCCCCGGCGACCGCCACCGAGCGCGCCGTCGCCGGAATCTGGGCGGGGCTGCTCCCCGACAAGGACTTCGCCCGCGACGACAACTTCTTCATGGTGGGCGGCAACTCGCTCCAGGCGACCCAGCTGCTCGCCCGTATCGAGGAGGTGCTGGGCGCCGGGATCCAGCTCAGGCAGCTCTTCACCCACGCGACGGTGGAGCAGCTCGCGGGAGTGGTCGACGCGGCGCGAGCGTCCGCGACCGCGAACCCGTCCGCCGGCGAGAGCGGTTCACCCGCTACTCGCGACGCGTCCGGACCGTCGCCCGAGGCCGCACCCGTGGTACTGGCCGCCGGCGGTGAACGTCCCGTCTTCTTCTGCGTCCACCCCAGCGGCGGCTCGGTCGCCCCCTACGTCCCGCTCGCCGCCGGCCTCCACCCGGGACAGCCCCTCCACGCCCTTCCAGCACCGCTTGTGGACGCCGGGGAGAGCGACCCGGTCGCGGCACTGGCCGCGGCACACGCCCGGACCATCCTGTCCGCCCAGCCCGCCGGCCCCTACTACCTGGGCGGCTGGTCCTCCGGCGGCGCCCTCGCCTTCGAAACCGCCCATGCGCTGCGGGCGACGGGGGCCCAGATCGCGGTGATCACACTGCTCGACACCGATGTGCCGCCCGAACTGGCCGAGCCCCCCAGCACCGCCCGGGCCATCGCTCTCTACGCCGCCGACCTGGCGGGACTGCGCGGTCAGGAGGACACCGGGATGCCCGCCCTGGACGACATCGACGCCCTGGACTACGAGGAGCAGATCGCCGTGGCAGCACGCAGAATCGCCGCATCCGAGCTCGCGCCCGGCGCCGACACCGCGCAACTCGCCGCCCGCATGCGCACCTTCGTCACGACCGTGCGCGCCGGAGCCGTCTGGCACCCGCGCACCACGGACGTCCCGCTGGCGCTGGTCACCTCCGAGGCCCCCGAGGCAGATGAACGCGCCCGCTACTGGCAGACCCGTACCACCGGCGGGTTCACTCACCGCCGCGCGCCGGGCGACCACTACGCCATGGTGGCGCCACCGCACGTCGGTGCCGTCGCCGACCTGCTCCAGGAGATCCTCGACGGAGCCCGGGCCGGACAGCGGGGGGCCCAGGCGTGAGCGAGAACGGGACGGCCGAGGCCCGGCCGACCGGCGTCGGACCCGTGGACGGATGGCTCAGCCTCGCGCAGCGGGCCTTCCGCCAGGAGGTACGGGACTTCTTCGCCGAGGACCGCGTCCACAAGGCCGTCGACGCGATGCAGGAGTACGGCCCGCGCGAGGAGAGCGGCCTGCTCGACGTGTACCGGTGGTTGGGCGAGAAGGGCTGGCTGGCACCCGCCTGGCCGGTGGAGTACGGCGGGCTGGGCCTGTCGGCCGTCGAGGCGGGCATCGTCCTCGAGGAGATGGTGCTGCACGGCGTCCCCGAGGACCAGCACGTCCTGAGCATCGGCACGGTCGGCCAGTTCCTGCTGGAGGCGGGCACCGCCGAGCAGTGCGCCCGGCACCTGCCCGCCCTGGCCCGGGGCGAGGAGATCGCCACCGTGCTGTTCACCGAGCCGCACTGCGGCTCCGACCTCGCCGCGCTGCGTACCCGTGCGGTGCCGGACGGCGACGGCTGGCGGCTGTCGGGACGGAAGATCTTCAACCAGAAGTCGCAGTTCGCCGAGTGGGCGCTGTGCGCGGCCCGCACCGACGACGGCCCGGTGAAGTACCACGGCATCACTCTCTTCCTGCTGCCGCTCCGCTCTCCCGGAGTGGTGATCAACCCGGTGTGGAGCATGGGCAACGAGCGGTTCAACGAGGTCGTCGTCGAGGATGTGCGGCTCACCGCCGAGCACGTGGTGGGACGGGTGGACGAGGGCTGGCAGCCCGTCAACGACATGCTGCTGCTCGAACGCACCGGCATGGACTTCCAGGCCAAGCTGCGCCGCTGGTTCGACGCGGTCGTCGCGGACGCACGCCGCACCGGCCGGATCACCGAGCCCGGCTGTGCGCGGCGGCTGGCGGAGCTCGACGCCCGGCTCAAGGCGGGCCGGGCGCTCGCCTGGAGCATGGTCCGCGCCCAAGCGGCGGGGGAGCCCGACCCGGTGGCGTCGGCCGCCTCCAAGTGGTTCATCACCCAGCAGTCCGACGATGTCGTCCGCCTCGGCGCCGAAGTCATGGGGCTGGACGGGCTGTTGAGCAGCTGGGACGGCGAAGGCCCCGACCTCGGCCGGCTGGAGGCCGTCTACCGGCAGAGCCCCGCCCACACGCTCGCCTCGGGCACCTCCGAGGTGATGCTCCAGATCATCGCCGCCACCGGGCTCGAACTCTTCTCCTGAAGCAACGTGACCCCGAGAGTCTGAGAGGACCACCCCCATGACCTCCGTCGCGGCCCTGCCGGCCGAACTCGCGGAACTCTTCGACGGCGACCTCGCCCCCACCCTGAGGAGGATGGGCGAACGGGCCCTCGGGGGCGGACCGGTCGCACCGGAGCAGTCCGACGCCCGGGCCGCGGTCTGGGAGACCCTGGCCGAGACGGGCGTGCTCGACACGGTCGTGGACGGCACCGAGTCCCCCGGACACCTCGTCGCCCTGGGCGCCATGATGGGCAGGTCCCTGTTCCGGGGCCCCTACCTGGACACGGCGGCCGCCGCCGAACTCGTCACCGCTCTCGGCGCGCACGCCGGCGACACGTACGCCGATCTCCTCGACGCCGTCGCGGACGGCGCCGCCACCGTGGCCCTCGCGCCCCGAGCCGCGGGGACCGACGACCCGTACGAGCCCGCACCGCTCGTCCTCGGCGAGGGCCCCGGGGGCCCCTGGGTGTCCGGGCACCGCCGGTTCGTCGGCTGGGCGGACTCCGTCGACTGGATCCTCGTCGTCGGTACGGTCGCCGCCGGCACCGCCCTCGCCCTGGTGCGCGCCGACGACCCCGGCATCACGGTGCGGCGCCACGACGACATCAGCCGCGGCGACCTGCACTGCGTCGACCTGCACGAAGTTCCGCTGCACGGAGGCCGGCTGATCGGTGACCCGGGGCCGGCGAAACACGCCTGGCGCCGGGCGCTCGCCACCGTCCGTGTCCGGCACGCCGCCACCCTGGTCGGTCAGGCCCAGGGCGCCCTCGCCCTCGCCGTCGAGCGGGCCAGGAGCCGCGTCCAGTTCGACCAGCCGCTCGCCCGGCACCAGAGCGTGGCCTTCACCCTCGCCGCGCTCTTCGCCCGGATCACCGCGGTCCGCTCCTTCACCGAGGACACCGCCCGGGACCTGAACGAGGGCACCGACGCCGAACTGGCCGTCCTGCAGGCGCTCGCACTCGCCGCCGACCTCGTCCGCGACGCCGCCGCGCAAGGTCTCCACGTGCACGGCGCCCACGGCATGACCGAGGACGCGGACATCCAGCTGTACTTCCGGCGCGCCGCGCTCGACGCCCTGCTGTGGGGCAGCCCCGCCCAGCTGTGGAACCGGGCAGCCACCCTGCTGTGATCCCGCCCCGACCTCCGACGAAAGGAACGGCCATGTCCGCACCGCCAGAGACCGCCGAGGCCGTCGACCCCATCCCGATCCTGCGCCGGCTCATCCGCTTCCGCAGTGTGAACCCGCCCGGGGAGGAGCGCGGCTGCGCCGAGTACATCGCCGGACTGCTCGCCGAGGCCGGCATCGAGTCCCGGCTGCTCGGCCCCGATCCGGAGCGGCCTAACCTGATCGCCCGCGTTCCGGGCCGGGGCGAAGCGCCCCCGCTGCTGCTGCACGGGCACTCCGACGTGGTGCCCACCGACGGTCAGGAGTGGACCCACCCGCCATTCGAGGCGCTGCTCATCGACGGCGAGGTCTGGGGCCGCGGCGCGATCGACATGAAGGGCGGGCTCGCCATGATGCTCGCCGCGCTGCTCACCCTGCGCGCCCGGGGCGAGGCACCCGCCGGCGACGTCCTGCTCGCCGTGGTGTCCGACGAGGAGAACGGCAGCCGGGTCGGCGCCGGCTGGCTGGCCACCCACCACCCCGAGCTGTTCGAGGGCATCCCGTACTGCATCGGCGAGGACGGCGGCGCGGTGCTCACCGCCGACCCGAACCGGCGCTTCCACCCGGTCGGCGTCGCCGAGAAGCGGGCCTGCTGGCTGCGGCTGACCCTGCGCGGCCGCGGCGGACACGCCTCCCGCCAGGGCTGGCCCAACCTCGCCGTCCACCAGCTCACCGAGGTGCTCACCGCACTGCGCGACGGCCGCCTGCCCGTCCACCTCACCCCCGCTCTCGACCGGATGCTCCAGGAGATGAGCACCGTCGTCGGCGACGAACTCGCGGCGGAGCTGACCGCGTTGCGCAAGGGGGAGCGTACGACCGTCCCGTACGACCTGATGGACACGGCGGATGCGGTCTACCTGGACTCCACCATCCGGCACACGGTGAATGCGACGATCATCCGCACCCCCGAGAAGATCAACATGATCCCGGCGGAGATCACCGTCGACCTCGACGGCCGCATCCTCCCCGGCGACTTCGGCGTCGCGGACTACGTCGCCGAACTGCGGGCCCTGCTCAACGAGTTCAGCGCCTCCGGCCGGCTCGGGGACGAGGTGGGGATCGAGCTGCTGCTCGAAGGGTCCCGCAACCCCAAGGCCGAGCCCGAGTTCGGCCCGTTCTACGAGCGGCTGGTGGAGATCCTGCGGGCCACCGACCCCGAGGGCGTCCCGATCCCCATGATCACGCCGGCCTCGACCGACGCCCGGCTCTTCGCCAACCTCGGTATGGACTGCTACGGCTGGCTGCCGATGCTGCTGCCGGCCGGCTCCCGCTACCAGGAGAACATGCACGACGCCGACGAGCGGGTCCCCGCCGAGGCGGTCCGCTTCGGTGCCGACTGCCTGTACCGCTTGTTGATCGACCATCCCTGAACCGGCCGTGCCCGGCCGGCCGTCGTACGCCGCGGCACGGCCCCACCGCCCGGCCCGTGGCCCGCCGAAGCGCCGCGCCACGGGCAGACGTGCCCGCGAATCCTGCCCGGAACCCGGAGGAAAACCATGTCGTTCCGCCCCGCCGACCTCGTCCAGATGCTGCGTGCCCGAGCCGCCGCCACCCCCGAGGCCACCGCGTACGTCCTGCTCGAGGAAGACGGCTCGGAGCGCCGGCTGACCTACGGTGAACTCGACACCCGGGCCCGCGCCACCGCCGCCGCCATGCAGCAGCAGGGCACCGCCGGAGGCAGGGCCCTGCTGCTGTACCCGCCGGGCGAGGAGTACATCGTCGGATTCTTCGGCAGCCTCTACTCCGGCACCGCCGCCGTCCCCGTCTACCCGCCCTCCGGCAAGCGGGGCCTGGACCGGCTGATGGACATCGTCATCGACGCCGAGGCGACCGTCGCGCTCACCGACGACTCCACCCTCCGGCTCATCCAGGACATGGGCGACAGTCTCGGCGCACTCTCCGAGCTGTCCTGGACAGCCACCGACATCGTCGCCCGAGAGGCCGGTGACGCCTGGGCGGAGGTCACCCCCGGCGGGGACGCGCTGGCCTTCCTCCAGTACACCTCCGGCTCCACCGGCTCGCCCAAGGGCGTCGTGCTGCGGCACGGAAACCTGATCGAGAACTCGCGCACCATCGCCCGCGCCAACGGGTCCACCCACGACAGCGTCGGCGTCAGCTGGCTGCCGCCCTACCACGACATGGGTCTCATCGGCGGCATCCTCCAGCCCCTCTACAGCGGCTTCCCCTGCGTCCTGATGGCTCCGATGACCTTCCTGCGCCGCCCGCTGCGCTGGCTCGACGCCATCAGCCGGCACGGCGGCACCATGAGCGCGGCCCCCGACTTCGCGTACGCGGAGTGCGTCCGGCGGGTCACCGAGGAGGAGATCGCCGGACTGGACCTGTCCACCTGGGAACACGCCATGATCGGCGCCGAGCCGGTCCGCCGCCGGACCCTCGACGACTTCGAACGGGTCTTCGCCCCGGCCGGGTTCCGCCGCTCCTCCTTCCACCCCTGCTACGGGCTGGCCGAGGCCACCCTCTTCGTCACCGGTGGCAAGCCCGGCGCCGAGCCCCTCGCCGTCACCCTCACCGAGGACGGCCCGAAGCCGCCGGCGGACGGCGCCGCGGGCACCACGCTCATCGGCTGCGGCGACATCCAGGGCGAGGACCGGATCCTGGTCGTCGACACGGAGACGCTGCTGCCCGCCGCGGAGGGAACGACCGGCGAGGTCTGGGTCACCGGCGGATCCGTGGCCCAGGGCTACTGGCGCCGCCCGGAACTCACCGAATCCACCTTCCGCGCCGAACTCGCCGAGCCCGACGGTCGCACCTACCTGCGCACGGGCGACCTCGCCTTCCGCCACCAGGGCGAACTCTTCATCACCGGCCGTATCAAGGACCTCATCGTCGTCCGCGGCCGCAACCACTACCCGCAGGACATCGAGTACACCGCGGAGCTCAGCCACGAACTCCTCGTGCCCAACCGGGCAGCCGCCTTCGGTACCGACGACGGCACCGGGGAGAGCGTCGTCCTGCTCCACGAGGTCAGCCGGAAGTTCCGTGACGAGGACGCCGACGAGGTGCTCACCGCCATCCGGAGCGCCGTGACCGTCGAACACGGACTCGCTCTCCACGACATCGTGCTGGTCAAGATGGGCGCCCTGCCGCGCACCTCCAGCGGCAAGATCCGCCGTCGCGCCACCCGTGAGCGCTACACCGCCGGCGACTTCCAGGCCCTCGCCACCAGCACGGGGGCCACTCCCGCCGACGACAGCGCCGCCGCGCTCTTCGCCGACGATCCCATCGGCGCGGACGTCCTGGCCAGGATCGCCGACGCCCTGGGCACCACCACCGACCGGATCTCCGCGACCCGGCCGCTGGTCGCGCAGGGCCTCGACTCCCTGCACGCGGTCCGGCTCCGCTCCGTCCTGGAGGCCGAGCACGGCGTCGAGGTCCCGCTCGCCGCACTGCTGGGCGAGACCGACGTCTCCCAACTCGCCGATCTCGTACGGTCCTCGGGCACCGGTACACCCGTCGCCGCCGTCACCCGCCGCGCGACCGGGGGCGAGTCGTCGG
>NZ_JBEOSZ010000094.1:0-12644 GCF_040303285.1 Streptomyces sp. NPDC096046
ACGATATCGCCGTGCTCAACACCGAACTCGCCGCCTGGCAGCAACAGACCAACAGCAACCAGCGCCAAGTCGACTGGCACTTCACCACCGACGACACACGTGTGAAGCTGCGCCACCTCTACCCAACCACACAACGAAATTAAGCCACGACAATCTACTAGCAGGGCGCGAGTGTGGTTGCCGCGAGGTGCCGGTCCCCCGTTTTGGGGAGTCGGCACCTCGCGGGCGGCAAACCACCCAATCTCAGGATGGAACATGAGGTCAGCGGGCGGACGCGGCCTGGCTGTCCCTGTGTGTATTGAGCCGGTCCAGCATCTTGTTGAACTCGTCCGGCGGCATCTTGTGGATCAGGTACCACGCCGCGGCCACGCCGTCCTCGTACGGGAACCGCTTGGGCTGCTGCTCCCCTCCCCCAGCGGTGTCATCAGAGACGGTTGGCTGCGCGGGGAGGGTCGGCACCCCTTCCTGTGAGCGTGCCTGACCGTCAGCGGTCTGGTGCTCTGTAGAGGTGGAGGGGTGCCCGTTCGCTCCACCATCCTCTATTACGCCGTAATAGCCGTCCGCCGTTCCGGCCGTCTCAGCAGTCGGGGTGTCGGGCTTGGGCTGCTTCCTGCGTTTCCGCTCCTGCTTTTCTGCCTCCTTGCGGGCTCGCTCCTGCTTGAGCGCCGCGAGTGCCGGCTCCTGCTGCTCAGGCTGTTTGCTTCCCACAGCGCGCAGCAGGTCGATGGGCTCCTCACCGATACGGGCCTGGAGTTCAGGCGTGAGGTTGAGCAGAGCGAGGCGTTGTGACACCCACCCTTGGGAGCGGTGAAGCCTCTTCGCCAGAGCGGTCTGGCTGCCGTGGATGGCTAGGAGTCGTTGCAGGGCACGGGCTTCGTCCAGCTCTGACAGGTCCTGGCGGTGGATGTTGGCGACCAGGGCGCTTTCGAGGAGCTCTTCCGCGTTGGCGCCCTGGTCGTCACTGACCATCACCTTGATGGTCACGAGGCCAGCGTCGCGTGCGGCAGCGAGTCGGCTGCTGCCGTCGATAACGACGTGAGTGGTGTCCGGCTCGAGGTCGGCTTCCCGCTCGGGGTTGGCCTTGATGTAGGCGTCGCGGTTCATGACCGTGATCGCTTGCTTCTGCCCGTGGGTCCGAAGGCTGCCTGCGAGATCGGTGAGGTCTCCGAGGCTGGCTCGGGGGTTGTCCGGGTTGAGGCTGATTCGGTGCGGGGGGAGTTCCGTGGGAGGGGCGATGCCGTCGGTTGGCACGCCGGTCGCGGCTGCGACGGCCTGTCGGCGGGCGCTGACAGGCCGCGCTCCCCCGCCAAAGCGGCCGGCTCCCAGCTGGTCGGCCTTGCTCACAACACCTCCCGGGCCAGGGCGCGCATGCCGATCGCCTGCTGCGATTTCGGCGCGTAGGACAGGAGAGGCTTCTTCACTCGTACTGCTTCCTTCTGTTCCTTGAGGTCTCCGATGAGGCCGACGACTCGTGGATCCTTTATGTCGACCCAGCCCTGGAGTGACGAGGTGGCGATGTAGCCGCGGCGGGAGTCGTAGAGGTTGACGACGATGCCTAGGTAGTCGATATCGACTTGAAGGTCGGCGCGCAGGTCGTCGATCTGCGTGGTCAGCAGGTCGTAGGCGTCGGCGGAGCTGTCTTCGGCCTGGACGACGATCAGCGCGCCGGACTGTCCGGGCGCCTCGCCGTCGCGGCGGCGCCCGTAGTAGGCGGCGGCGTCCATGCTGAGGCCGAGGCTGGGTGGGCAGTCGACGACGATGACGTCGTAGTCGGCTTCCAGCGGAGCGAGGGCGCGCTCCAGGGCTGCCTCGCGGGCGCGGACTGCGGACAGGCGCACGTCGAGGAGGAAGGCGTCGTTGCAGGCGGGCAGGAGGTGGAGGCGTCCGGCGAAGGCGTCGTCGTCGATGGAGACGATGAGGTCGCGGAGGTCGCCTTTGGCGTCGCTGGCCATGTGGTTGGTGAGGCTGTCGCCGTTCATCGGCAGGGGAGAGGCGCCTAGTTGGTTGGTGAGGTGGCACTGGGGGTCGAAGTCGACTAGCAGCACGCGCTGGCCTAGTCCGGGAAGGTTCTCCACGTCGAGTAGATCAGCCTCCTGCCCGTCGTGTTCCTCGTGTACTTCGCTGGCGCGGAGGGCTTTGGCGAGGGCTTTGGCGACGCGTACGGCGTAGAGGGCGTTGGGGTCTTCGGCGAGTGCCTCGCCGAGGCCGGCCGTGATAGCGGTTTTGCCGACGCCGCCTTTCTGGTTGCAGACGATGATGCGCCGGGTGATGGCGGGCCGTTCGACGTCAGGTGCCGGGTGGGTGTCGAGCCACAGCTGGACGGACTGGGCGAGGCCCTGGGCGAGGGAGACGCGACGGTCGGATGCGGTGCGTGTGAACTCTTCCCAGTGGCCATGGGGGAGGAAGGTGGAGAAGGAACTGGCGCCGGCGGTGTCGACTTGGGTGGGGGAGGAGGCCAGGTTGCACCAGTCGGTGATGCCTTGTTCGACGGCGGCCTGGATCTCGATGCCGTGCTGGGCGGCTCTGATTTTGAGGTTCTGCCGGAGCCATCCCGGCAGCTTGGAGACGACCTTCTCGCGGTCGTTGGAGGTGGCTGGCGAACTCATAGGGGACACCATACTAACGTTCATGATCCATTGCTGTCATTAACGCGTTAGTTTACGTACCTGTTGGGCAGTCAGGGAGCGCTCGCGCCTGCCTGGTAGCTATTACGGCGTAATAGCAGGCGCTCACGGGACCAGCGAAGCATCGCTGACCCGTACAGCCGGATGACACGGCCGTACTGCGGCGAGCGGCAGGATGGTGCGGCGGGTGGCGAGACAGGGGGCGGTCCGCTTCGAGGCCCCGGGTGATGGTGCTGGGGCGGTGACTAGGCCCCCACAGCGCTGGGAGAGCTGAAGGATCTGCTGTACGAGGTCTGTCTGGAGACACCGGGCTTCGAGGGCTTCAGGAGTAGACCGCGATGGCGGCAAAGTAGACCGCAAGGGCGGTGGCCGCGGCGCCGGCGTCGGTGAGGGCCGCGTGAGCTGTACCAGTTCCGCTGCGACGGGCAAGCATGTAGACAGCCGTCGCAAGGTGCAGGGCTGGAAGAGGCGACTCGCTCGCTTCTGACGTCGGCGACGTCGAGTGACGCCCGTCTGCGGGACCTTGCCCGCGAGGCGGAGCCGATCGCGCAGTTGCCGCACGAGACGGTGGGCCCTGCTGCGTCGTACGCGCAGCGGGCGACCCAGCCATCCCGCACCACACCTGTTGGTTCACCCGCCTCGCCGACGCCCGTGATCGCGGCTCCGGAACCAGCTGGCACGATGACGCTGGACGAATGCAAGAAGGGCCTGGGCACCGCGAACAGGTTCTACTTCGCGTCCCGGTTCGCGGCCTGCTCGGGTGCCTCGTTCGTACAGACCTGGCTCGTCAACGGCAGACCCTCCGGCGTGAGCATGTTCAACGTCCGGGTAGTGGGAACGATCAAACGCGACGAGGCCCCGGGTGCCCCCTCAAGCAAGGGGGCACCCGGGGCCTCGTGTGATGCTACTGAGGTTGAACTCGTGATGTCGCATCGTGGCTCAGGTGGGTCTGATGGTCAGGCCGGTCTCGGCGAGACAGCCGTCTATGAGAACGCTGCGGTACTGGATGTGCCGTAAGCCGCGTCGGATGCGCTGGACGAGGTGTTCAGGGGTGCTGAAGGCGAGGTTGGAGGGCCAGCTGCGCCGCAGCAGTGACCAGATGCCCTCAACGGGGTTGAGGGCAGGTGCGTAGGGCGGCAGGTAGTAGATGGTTAGCCAGTCCCGGGCTTCAGCCCACTCCCGCAGGCCGGCGGCCTTGTGGACGTTCAGGTTGTCCCAGACGAGCACGATCGGACCGCCGAGTTGCTGGTGTGCGGCGATCAGCAGGTCCCGGTAATCGCGCCAGGAGTCTCAATGATGAAGTCAAGCCGCTTGCGTGACCGGCGGGGCGGAGGTGAATACCCGGTTGTCACGCAGCAGGGCCCACAGAACGCTGGCTCGTCGGCGGGCCAGGGCGATGACGGCCTGGACGTGTTTGCAGCCCTCGCCGCGTTTCTTGAGGTAGAAGTCCCGGTTCGGCCCGTCGCGGACAATGCTGGTCTGCGCGGACATGTAGAACACCCGGCGCAGGCGGCGGCTGTAGCGTTTGGGCCGGTGAAGGTTGCCGGTCCGGCGTCCGGAGTCGCGCGGGACGGGCACCAGTCCGGCCGCTGATGCCAGGTGGCCAGCGTCGGCGTAGGCCGACAGGTCGCCGGCTGCGACGACGAACTCGGCGCCGAGTATCGGGCCCATGCCGGGCAGGGACTCGATGATCTCGGCCTGCGGGTGGCTGCGGAACGTCTCGCGGATCTGCTTGTCGATCCGCTTCATCCTGTCGTCCAAGGCCAGAACCTGCCCAGCCAGGTCGGCGACGAGCTGCGCGGCAACGTCCTCGCCGGGCAGTGCGGTCTGCTGAGCCTGCGCCGCCTCCAGCGCGGTCGCGGCGACCTCGTCGGCGCCTCGCACGTTCCGGTTGGCCAGCCAGGCCGTCAGCCTTGCCCGGCCGCGGCGGCGGATGGCGGCCGGGGTCTGGTAGCCCGTCAGCAGGACCAGCGCGCCCTTGTGCGAGCTGTAGTCGAAGGCCCGCCCCAGCGCGGGGAAGACGCCGGTCAGTGTGTCGCGGAGACGGTTGATCATTCGGACTCGGTCGGCCACCAAGTCGGTGCGGTGGGCGGTCAGTAACGCGAGGTCGACGGCCAGCTGGGCGGGCACGTCGATGGCGGCGAAGTCGCCTCGGTGACGGGCAGTCTCGGCGATGACGTAGGCGTCGCGAGCATCGGTCTTCGCCTCGCCCCGGTAGGCGCCCGACATGCGATTGACCGTGCGGCCGGGAACGTAGACGGCCCTCTGGCCGTGGGCCGCGAGCAGCGCGAGCAGCAGCGCGGAGGACGTGCCGGAGATGTCCACCGCCCAGTGGACTTGCTCCGCCAAAGCGAGGATCTCGCCGAGCGCGGTCAGGATGGCAGATTCGTCGTTGTCGATCTTCTTCGACCACAAGGTCGCGCCGGTCTCGTCGACAACCGCTGCCCAATGATGGCCCTTGCCGGCATCGACACCGGCCCAGACCTGGCACTTCCGCTCGTTCACTCGCCCTCCTCGTTCCGCACGGCATGCCGTCGGCCCGAGGAACACCCCGCTGTCATCTCCGTAATCAGCGACCGCCACACAGCGCGCACATCTCAATCAGCAGCCAGGGCGCCCCGGAGAGCCGGACGGCCACTCCTGGCGAGCCACTGAAGGCAGAACCGTCACTACCCGACGACAACCCGAAAACGTCAGTAGCTGGGCTTGAGGTGGTTGGCGCGGGCCAGCCGGCGGACGTAGGAGTCCGTACTCTCTCCAGGTTTTGGCCGGGGGCGGACCGGCAGCGGCCGGAGTCGGCCATCGTCGTTCTCGCCGGTGCTCATGAGGCCGGTCGGGCTCTGCGGTTCTGGGCCGCGCGGTCGAGTTTCACCTTCTGCAGGGACTTGCGGGTGATCTTCTCGGTGCCGTCCAGGATGGCGTCGATGGCCGCGCCGCGGATGAGGTGGGACAGCGAGCCGATCATCCCGCCGGTGCGGTCGTGGAGGTAGTGGGCCAGCTCTTCCAGGGTTCCGGATCGGTGGTGGTGCAGCCGCAGGGCTTGTTCGAGAGTGGTGACCAGTCCGGTCCATTCCTCGGTGCAGGGGAAGGGGACGGTCTCGATGACGCCGAACCGTCCGGCGATCTGCCTGCCCCGGG
The DNA here is from genome assembly GCF_040303285.1 of Streptomyces sp. NPDC096046. NCBI lineage: Bacteria > Bacillati > Actinomycetota > Actinomycetes > Kitasatosporales > Streptomycetaceae > Streptomyces > Streptomyces sp. NPDC096046. Next base: position 5,763 of record NZ_JBEOSZ010000094.1, read on the forward strand.
TGCCGTCGAACAGCCCGCCTGCCTCCAGGTCGACGCCGGCATAGACGAAAGTCGCGGGAATGCGCTCGGAGAAGTACTTCAAGGTGTCCGAGACCTCGGCGCCGTTGCGGGTCGCGAGGGAGAGATTGTGCAGTTCGTCGACACACACGACGGTGACCCTCGCGTCGATAAGGACGGCGAAGTCCTCGGCGGCCTGGAGATGGACCTGGTCCACGAGCATGCCGGTGCCGTGGACGTCGGCCAGACGGACCCGCATCCCGGTCAGCCCGACCACCGTGTAGGTGCACTCCTGGAACCGGACGCGGTCGCCCAGGCGCAGCCGCCCCGGACGCGCGGACCTCACGGCTGCCCCCAGCCCGCCAAGCAGACAGCGGTGCCGGAACCCAGCGGAGCCGAGACCAGATCCGCGGTCAGCTCATGCTGCCAGAGCAGGTGATAGAGCACCGGCAGCACCGCCAACCGGTCTCCGACCCGCTCGGCCCCGGCCAGAAGCAACCGCGGTTCGCCGAACACCTCCCGCAGCCGGTCTGCCACCGGCGCCCGGCAGCAGCGCGGATGACGGTAGCGGGCCAGCCAACGCAGATTTGCCCGGAAGGGCTGACCCAGGTCCCCGACCAGCCGAAACTGCCACCCCACCGACTCACAGATCCGCGCGGTGAACGCGAAGACGTCAGCGGCCTCCTCGTCCACCAGGCTCTGGGGGCGGACATCGACGACCACACCGGTCCCGTCGGCCAGCCGCGCGAAGTAGTCCGGGGTGTGCTCGCGTTCCCGGTCACCATCCGACCAGACCAGGCGGAAGGGCTGGGAGGTCAGAGCCACGACGGCGGGATCGAAGTCCATGGCCATCGCTGCATCGCGCTCCACCCACGACTCGTAGCCCGCCAGAGACCGTGAGGTCACCGCCCAGTAGTCGCCCGTGAAGTTCTTCTGCCCCTTGAACGCGGCGAACTTCCGGGCCGGTTGGGCATGTTCGAAGGGCTCGCCCCAGTAGCGGGCCAGCGGACCGAGCCGCTGGGCACCGTCGGCACCGATGAACCCGACATGGACGTCCGACGCGTACTCCCAGGCGGGAACCACCTCCGCAGGCTCGCCCACGAGCACCTCCCCGCCGCCCTCGGCCCTGCACTGCGAGGGTGGAACACTTTGCGGAGCCCCCTGACCCGGACGCGGAATGCATCACCCCAACGAGCGACCCTGCCCTTGTCAGGTGCTTGGAGTTATATATGAACTCACGATCGTTGGGACGGCTACCTCGCTGTCACCGCGGTGACCAGTTCGTCTAGTCCGTTGAACCGCCCGTCGAAGACATCGGAGCTCGTCGGCGGATCCCCGACCGGTCGCTGGACGTAGGCGGTCCGCATGCCCCTCGCCTGAGCTCCACGAAGGTCCCAGGCGTGGGCGGCCACCATGAGCACGCGTTCTGGTGAACATCCGGCGGTGTCGATGGCGAGCTGGTAGACCTCTGGCGTTGGCTTGTAGGCCAGGACGGCTTCGCTGGACAGGGCTTGGTGCCAGCGCAGCCCGGCATGCGCGTTGAGGCGCAGCAGGGCGGTGCGGCTGGCGTTGGAGAGGCCAAGCACGGGGAACTGCTGCGCGAGCCGTTCGAGTCCGGCGACGGAGTCGGCCCAGGGGGGCAGGCGCTGACCCGCTGTGGCCAGCCGGGCGATGGCCGCCGGATTGGCGAGTCCGGCATGGTCGGCCACCCGCTGAGCAGCCTCTGCGTCGATGATCTCGGTGTTGGCGTACGGGCGGTGCCCTTGCGCGATGTGCTGCTGCTCGAGCTCCACATGCCGCTGCCACAAGATGAGCAGCTCGTCGAGAGATGCATCGTCGGACGCCGGCACCGCGTCGCGAATTGCCGCTCGAAGCCCGCTGAGTTCGTCGACCAGTGTTCCGAGGACGTCGAAGACGACGACCTCGATGTCGCGGATCTCGGCCATGCGTTCTCCTGTTCGCGCCCGTGTCACCGACTCAGCAGGTGACGACCTTGCCACCCGCTTCGTCACCGGTCAAGATGGTGACGTGAATTTCGCGTTCGTGAGTGGCAACCCGGCCCTTGATCTGGCCGGCACCGTGCTGTCCCGTCGAGACGAGCCCGTCGACCTGCTGGCCGCGCCCGCAGACCTGGAGCGGTGGGTGACCGAATGTGGCGAGCTCCCCGACCGTGTCACCGCCGCCCCCGCAACCTTCGAGTCCGCGCTGTCACTGCGAGAAGCGATCTACCGACTTGCTCTCGATCGCGTGCTCGATCGGCTCTTCGATCCGAGCAGCCTCGAGATCGTCAACGACACGGCCGCCGGGCCAGTGCCCACGATCAAGCTCAGCGACGCAGGGCTGCAGATGTCGGGAGACCTCCTCGCAGTACTCGCTCAAGTAGCCAGAAGCGGTATCGCCGTGCTCGACGATCCTCACGCCTGTCTCAAGGAGTGCGGTCGCACTGGCTGCACTCGCATCTATCTCGACCGCTCGCGCGGCGCCCGGCGCACCTGGTGCGGGATGGACGAGTGCGGCAACCGCGTCAAGGCCGCGGCTTACCGAGCTCGCAGACGAGCTTCGGCCACAGCCGAGGGCCGCGGGCCCGAAACCACCTGACGTGAGTGCTCAGATCTGGCAGGTCAGGATCCATCCCAGCCGGTCCAGCCATCCGGTAGCCGAACGCGCTCGTTGAGAAGGCTCGATGGGGTGAGATGGGACAGTCCGCGAACCAGATCAGCTGAGACCACAAGCGAAACGGACCAGATCACCTGAGACGGGGACCAGGTCCTGGAGACGGGACAACCGCCGCGCCCTGCACGGCACCGTCCTCTGTGTCCTCTGACATCGAAGTTGGATTGTTTGCCATCGAAGTTGGACCGGTCAGGCGCTGCTGATGTGTTTGGTCGAGATGGTTGTCACCTGGTCGTGGTAACTGTCCTCGGTGCCTCCGAGGGCCTGCCGATCCCCTGCCGGCGGATTCAAAATCACTCGCGTGGCAGCCTGTTGACGGGTGAGACTGGCGCGCAATGAATGAGCAATCGGGTGCTGAGGCGGTCTTTTGGACAGCGAGGGGCCGTGTGCAGGGCAGAGGGCCCGCTAACGGCGTCACTGCGGTGCTCGGCATCCCGTACGCAGCCGCGCCGTTCGGCGCCCGTCGATTCAGGGAGCCGCAGCCAGCGCCGGCCTGGGGTGGGATTCGGGACTGCACGGCCTTCGGACCCATCTCGCCGCAGTCAGCTGAGCTGCCCGGGGCACCCGTGTGGCGCCCCGGGGACGAAAATGTTCTCACCGTCAACGTGTGGCTGCCGGAGCACACGCATGACGGCGCGCTGCCGGTGTTCTTCTGGATCCACGGCGGCGCCTACACCTTCGGCTCCTCGGCTCAGCCCGACTTCGACGGCGCGGCCCTGGCCCGCGCCGGGCTGGTAGTGGTCAGCTGCAACTACCGGGTGGGCTTCGAGGGCTTCGGCCACGTGCCCGGCTTCTCCGACAACCGCGGTCTTCTGGACCAGGCCGCCGCCCTGCACTGGGTTCAGGAGAACATCGAGGCCTTTGGCGGCGACCCAGGTAACGTCACCGTCGCCGGGCACTCCTCCGGGGCAGGCTCGGTCGCCTGCCTGATGGCAATGCAGCAGATCAAGGGGCTGTTCCGGCGGGCCATCGCCCACAGCGTGCCCAATGCCTTCTACACGGTCGAGCTCGCAGCGGCGGTCGCCGAGCGGATCGCCTCGGAGGCCGGCGTCGCACCGACGGCGGAGGGGCTGCTGTCCGTACCGCCCCAGGCTCTGGTGGCCGCCTCCGACAAGGTCGCCGCCCAGTGCAGGGCCGCCCCCGTAGCGACGATCCATGCCTATGACCCGGTGATCTTTCAACCCGTCGTCGACGGCGAGGTCCTGCCCGCGGACCCGCTCCGCCTGATCGCCTCCGGGGCGGCACGGGGCGTGGACCTACTCGCATGCCACACGTTGGAGGAATGCTGGTTCCTCCACGCGGTCGGAGCCGTCCGGGAAGTCACCAGCGAGGCAGAACTGGAAGAATTCGCCGAAGCCCTGCGCCTGCCGACCAACTTGGTCAACGACTACCGGACGTCCATGCCCGACGCACCGGTGCTCGACCGCTACCTCTCGATGTTCGGCGACGCGAAGTTCGGCGAGTACACCACCCGCCTCGCCGAGCACCACGCGAAGGCCGGCGGCCGGTCCTATCTGGCCCGCTTCGCCCGCAGGCGCGCAAACGCCCGGCCCTGGCACAACGCGGACATCCCCTTCGCGTTCGGCAACCTGGACGCTCTCGGCGCCGAATTCCTCACCGGCGGCCCGCCCGATGAGCTCGACCACGCCCTCTCCCAGCGCATGCTCTGCTCCTGGGCCGACTTCGCCGCCACCGGCGACCCGGGCTGGCCGGCCGTCACCGCCACAACCACGCCGGTCAAGTCTTGGGCGCTCCCCCAAGACGACCTGACCGATGACGACACGTCCCCCTTCCGCACCCAATGGCGGAACGTCAGGTTCGACCTGTTGCACCCAGGGTGAGCGGCAACCGGGCATCGATAGGCAAAGGGGTACCCGAGCCCAGCCAGCGGCCACAAAATCCCGGCCGGTGACAGCAAGCATGGAAATCACGAGGTAGTGACAACAAGAACGACCAAGCGATGACAACTACCCCGCTCAGAACTGGGATGACGTCCAGGTCGCACGTCCAAGCTGGTGACAACTATCCCGACCGGTCACAGCTGGTGAGCTTTTCCTTCTTGCGCCAGTAGGCGCGTTTTGCTCGGCAGGAGTTTGAGCAGGTCAGTCGGATCTGTCCGGTGGAACCCCAGGTGAGAGGTTCCCCGCAGACGACGCAGCAGTCCGGTTGGATGCCCCGAGGGATGTCCGCGGCGGGCTGAGGCAGGGGTGGGAGGCCCCGATCGATACGTCGGGCCCGGATCTGGGGCGGGTGAGCTGAGTTCATCCGCCTGCGGTAGGTGGCTTGTCGGCATGCTGGTGAACAGTACTGACGTGGCTGCCGGTGATGGGAGAGCCCCTTGCCGCACCCTTGGCAGTTGGTGATCCGTGTGAGTTTCAGCGGCTTGGGGTGCCGCTTGCGGTAGCCCTTCTGACGACAAGCCTGGGAGCATCGCCGGCGCTTCGTGAGGCGGTCCCCGATCGGCAGGGGCTTGCCGCACTCGACGCACTGCTTCCGTTCGAGGACTTCTTGTAGGCGAACCGGGTCGCGGCCGGTGACCCGGGCCAGGCGCTCCCAAGAGGGGGCGGCCTTCTTGGAGTCGGGGTCGCGTAGGTAGGCGCGCAGGTAGCTGGGTCTGAGGAAGTTCGCGGTGGCCAGACGCTCGATGAACGCGGTGCGTCCCTCGCCTGCTCGGGGGCGGGGCTGGATAGGGAGCTGTCTGATTGGGGTGGTGCTGCGGGGCGTCGCGGTCACCATGTGTGCCTCGCGTCGGTCAGCAGCCGGGGGACTGGGCGGCGATGTCGAGCGGGACGGCTTCCAGGCTGTCCTGGGTGATTTATTCGGTGCCGATGAGGACCGCGTCGATCGCGGCTCCGCGGATCTGGTGGGAGAGCGCGCCGATCATGCCGCCGGTCCGTTTGTGCAGGAGGCGATCGAGCTTGACCAGTGTTCCGGGAGCGTGGCGGTGCAGCAGCAGCGTCCGCTCCATGGTGCTGACCAGCCCTTTCCACTCCTGGCCGTAGGGGAAGGGGTGGGTGGGGATCAAGGTGAAGCCTCCGGCGATCTGGGCTCCGCGGGTGCCGGAGAGCAGGCTGTTGTGCTCGATGTCGATGCCGGCGTAGATGAACGTGGCGGCGATGCGTTCGGAGAAGTACTTGAGAGTGTCGGCGACTTCGGCGCCGTGGCGGGTGGCCAGCGAGATGTTGTGCAGCTCATCGACTTTACCGACCGCAGGAGCTCGTGCACCGGCTCTGAACTGCGGCGATTCATAGACTACATGTTCGTGACGACGGGGTGGGGTCGTAGCCGTAACTCGTTGCGGGCTCGTGGGATGGCCCGTCCACCGGGACGGTGGACCGGCCATGTCCGAGGCAGGCATCCCCGAGTGGACCCTCGTGTTACTTGCGCCAGAACAGGTGATGCGTCACGCCGCTCGGGCTGGGCACGACCTCCAGGTGAAACCGGTCGAGCAGCTCATCGGGTGACTCCCAGAGCCGTAGGCCGGACCCGAGCTTCACCGGCGAGACCGCCACATGCATGGTGTCGACGAGGTCGGCGTCGAGGAACTGCCGGATGGTGGTGACTCCGCCGCCGAGTCGGACGTCCTTGCCCTGCGCCGCCTCCCGTGCCTGCTCGAGGATCGTGGCGGGGTCGCCGTCGACGAAGTGGAACGTGGTGTCGGAGAGCGTGACCGAAGGACGCTTGTGGTGGGTCATGACGAACACCGGGGTGCGGAACGGGGGCTCGTCACCCCACCAGCCGCGCCACTCATGGTTGTGCCAGGGCCCGCGCTGGGGACCGAACTTGTTGCGGCCCATGATCTCGGCACCGATGTTGCGCGCGTAGTCCCGCGTGAAGTAGTCGTCGAGGCCCCGGCTCCCCCCGGGGTCGGTGCGCATGGGCCAGCTCGCCGTGGCGCCGGCCCAAGCGAACAGCCTCGCTGGGTCGACGGCGTGGCCGAACGGACTCTCGAGGCTCTGGTCCTCACCGGCACCGATGCCGTCACTCGAGACGTTGAAGTTCTGGACTCTCAGTAGCTGAGCCACGTGTTCCTCCTGTGTTGATCGATAACTGTGGTGAGACTCTCCGGGCCGGAAAAACTCATCGCTGTGTCCGTGACAGGTCAGAAACTGGGCTACTTAGAGCTCGTAACACGATCTTGTTGAGGTGTCCTGGTCGGGCGTGACCGGCTGGTTGATTTGGCCGTTCGTGATGGTGTGAGTACTCGGCCGT
>NZ_JBEOSZ010000095.1:0-12542 GCF_040303285.1 Streptomyces sp. NPDC096046
GCCGGGTGCAAGCCCTCGTACTGGGTGTACTTGGGCTTGCGCCCGGTGCGGCGAGAGTGCGTGCCGGGCGTTGCGACGGGGCGAACGTTGCCTGCCGCGGCACTAGCGTGGGGGCATGACGACTCCTGCTGATGTGCATGACGTACGGGACCCCGAGCAGCCCGGCCGGCTGCTGACGATCGAGCGTGACGCGCTGATCCCGCTGCTGCGGGGCCGGAGCGGGGAGGACTTCGCGCTGCCCGTCGCCGCGTGTCCGGGCTGGACGGTACGGGACGTGCTGGCCCACTGTTCGGCCGCGCTGTCCCGGGCGGTGGAGGGCAGGTTCGAGCCGGGCGGGTTCTCGCCCGAGTCCGACGACCGGGACATCGCCGAACGGTCCGCCTGGAGCGACGCGCGGATCGTGGACGATCTGGAGCGCGGGATGACCGAGGCGGGCCCCGTGATCGCCGGGGCGGGCGGGGAGCTGGACGCGCTCGCCCTGGGCGAGTGGGTGCACGCCGGTGACGTGCGCGAGGCCTTCGGTGAGCCGGGCGCGTACGGCGGGGCCGGGCTGCCGGACGCGCTCGCGCTGCTCGCCCGGATCACCCGCGAGCGGGGGCACGTGCCGCTGCACGCCGACCTCGACGACCTGGACGAGCCACTGCGGCTCGGGGAGGGCGGCGGGGAGCGGCCCCCGGGCCGCTTCATCGGGGACGGGCCGACCCTCGTACGGCTGTACACGGGACGGCCGGTCGACGGGGCACCGGCGTTCGAGCTGGCCGGGGTGGAGGCGAAGGAGCTGAACATCTTCGGCTGAGGCGCGGCTCCGGGGGCTTGGGGTTCCGGGGGAGTGGGCAGCGTAGTCTGTGATTGGACTAGACCTGTTGTCGCACGTCGACGCCCATCCGACGAAGGGGCCCCATGAGCAAGCGTGCAGTCCTGGAGGTGATCGCCCTCGGCGTCGAGGACGCGATCGCCGCCCAGGCGGGAGGCGCGGACCGCCTTGAGCTGGTCACCGACATGGCGGCCGACGGGCTCACGCCCTCGGCCGCCACCGTCGCCGGGATCCGCCGGGCGGTCGACATCTCGCTGCGGGTGATGATCCGGCCGGCCGACGGTTTCGCGGCCGGGGACGCGGACCGGCTGGTGCGGGTGGCGGGCGAGCTGCGGGAGGCCGGGGCCGAGGAGTTCGTGCTGGGGTTCCTCGACGCCGGGGGTGCGGTGGACCTGACGGCCGTGGAGCGGGTCGTGGAGGTGCTGGACGGCTGCCCCTGGACCTTCCACCGGGCCATCGACCGGGCCGCCGACCGGGACGCCCTGCGCAAGCAGCTGGACGGAATGCCGGGACTCGACACGTACCTGACGGCCGGGTCGGCGCAGGGCGTCGACGACGGGTTGCCCGTGCTGCTCGCCGAGGCCGGGCGGGCCGGCGAGCCGGGGTACGAGCAGCGGCTGCTGGTCGGGGGCGGGCTGCGACTCGACCACGTGCCGGTGTTGCTGAAGGCCGGGGTCGACGGGTTCCACATCGGCGGGGCGGCTCGGCCACGGGGGTGGGACGAGCCGGTGGCGGCCGAGGCGGTCGCGGAGTGGCGCGCTGCGGTGGACACAGCCTGAGGGGGACCCGGGATCGGGGTCGGGGGTGGTGGCGTGCCGACGGGCCCGGAGGTGCGGGGGTGGCGGGTGCGGTCTGATGGGCCCGGAGGAGTGGGGTGTGGCGGGTGCGGTCTGATGGGCCCGGAGGTGTGGGGGGTGGCGGGGGCATGTTTCGGCGCGGCTCTCGGGCCCTTGGGGTCGGGGTTGGTGGCGGGTGGGTTCGCGGCCCGGAGGTGTGGGGGGTGGTGGGCGTCGTTTGACGGGCCTGTTCCGCAGCGGTGGCGGGGGCATGTTTCGGCGCGGCTCTCGAGCCCTCGGGGTCGGGGTTGGTGGCGGGTGGGTTCGGGGTCCGGAGGTGTGGGGGGTGGTGGGCGTCGTTTGACGGGCCTGTTCCGCAGCGGTGGTGGGGGCATGTTTGGGCGCGGCTCTCGGGCCCTCGGGGTCGGGGTTGGTGGCGGGTGGGTTCGCGGCCCGGTGGCGCGGGGTGCGGTGGACGCCGTCTGAGGGGGGCTCGGGTCGGGTCCGCGGCCCTGGCGCTCAATGCCTTGCGCAAGCTCTCGGCTTCGCCGGAGCAAGGGCCCCCTCGGGCACCCGTGCCGCACCAGGCGGCACGGGTGGCCGAGGCTCAGGCGAGCAGTTGCGGTGGCAGTGGGGCCGCGTGGGTGACCGTCAGGCCTGACACCGCCCTCGTCAGCGCCACGTACAGGCGGCGCAGGCCCGTCCGTTCGTCCGGTTCGCCGTCGACCACCGCCCTCGGCTCGTCCAGGACGACGTAGTCGTACTCCAGACCCTTCGCGAGCGACGCGGGAACCAGCGTCAGGCGGGTCTCCCGGGTGGTCTCCTCACCGGGGCCGAGGTACGGGATCCCGGCCCGCTCCAGCGCCTCGGCGAGCTCCGGGACGCGGGCGTCCGCCGCGATCAGGCCCGTCGAGCCCTCGTGGCGCAGCCACGCGCGGCAGGCGTCGACCACCTCCGACGCGGCGGAGACCGGCCGGACCTCGAAGTGGCCCGGGTTCTCACGGATCGACACCACCGGGGTGAGGCCCGGGGCGATGTGCGGGAGCAGCCGGGAGGCGTAGGCGATGACGTCCGTCGGGACGCGGAAACCGGCCGTCAGCTCCTCCACCAGCGCGTCCGGCTTGCCCAGGTGGGTCAGCGCCTCCTGCCAGCCGCGGGTCGCCCACGGTGTGGTCCCCTGCGCCAGGTCGCCGAGGACGGTCGCGCTGCCGGTGGTGCAGCGGCGGCCCACCGCCCGGTACTGCATGGGGGACAGGTCCTGCGCCTCGTCGAGCACGACATGACCGAGGGAGTGCGTGCGCTGGATCAGGTCGGTGGCCTCGTCGATCAGGACGGCGTCCGCCGCCGACCACCGGGCCGACTTCACGCTGCGCGCCGGCTTCGCCCAGAGGATCGCCTTCTGCTCGTCCTCGTCGAGGATCCCCTCGGCGTGCTCGGCGAGGAACTCCGCGTCCGACAGCAGCCGCAGCACCAGTTTCGCCGGGTCGACCGCCGGCCAGGCCGCCTTGACCGCCGCCTTGACCGCGCTGTCGCGGGCCACCGCGTCCTGCACCCGGTCGTCCGGCGCCTCACCCGAGCGCTCCATCCGCACCAGCACGGCGTGCGCGATGCGCTGCGGCAGGGCCTCGCGGGCGGCACCGTAGCGGATGTCGCGGTCGAGCAACTCGCGGACGATGTCCTGCAGTTCGTACGCCGGCACCCGCCAGCGCCGGGAGCCGCGCACCACCATGACCGGCTCGGTGGGCATCGTGACGTGCGCGTAGAGGGCCCGGCGCAGCACCTGCGCCAGCCGGGCGTCGCCCTTGACGACCGCGGCCGCCGCGTCGTCCGTGCCCTTGATCTCGACGTGGGACACGAGGTCGTCGACGGTGGCCTGCCGCACCGTCAGCTCGCCCAGCGCGGGCAGCACTTGCTCGATGTAGTGCAGGAAGGACCGGTTCGGCCCGATGACCAGCGTGCCGGTGCGGGCGAGGCGCTCCCGGTGGGCGTAGAGGAGGTAGGCGACCCGGTGCAGACCGACGGCGGTCTTCCCCGTGCCCGGACCCCCCTGGACGCACACCGTGCCCGAGAGGCCGGAGCGGACGATCTCGTCCTGCTCCGGCTGGATCGTCGCGACGATGTCCCGCATCGGTCCGACGCGCGGCCGTTCGATCTCCTGCTGGAGGAGCCGGCTCGTCCGCGCGGTCTCCTCCGGGTCCGACAGGTGCTCGTCCTCGTACGCCGTGAGGTCGCCGCCGGTGTAGCCGAAGCGGCGGCGCAGCGCGATGTCCATCGGGTCCTTCTTGGAGGCCCGGTAGAACGCCTGCGAGACCGGGGCGCGCCAGTCGATGACCATCGGGTCGCCCTCTTGGTCGTGCACATGCCGCCGCCCGATGTAGAAGCGCTCCCCTTCCGCGCCCTCCGCCTCCCCCGCGCCGGGGGCGTGCAGGTAGTCGAGCCGGCCGAAGAACAGCGGGGTGTCGCTGAGATCGGCCAGGGCCTTGATGCGCTCCTCGATCTGGTGAGCCAGCACCTCGGCGTTGACCCAGTTCGCGGTGACGTCGCTGATGTCGAGGGCCTCGACGTCCTCGCGCATGGCACGCAGGGCGGAACGGGACGCGGAGAGATGGGAGCGCTCACGCGAGAGCGGGTCGTGGACGGGCGTGGACAAGGGGGTGCCTCCGGAGGGACCTGCCGAGAGTGGTCGGTGACGAGCCGGCCGGTTTCCGTCCGGTCGGCGGCGCTCCATGAGGGAGGCGGGCAAGAGCGGAGATCCTAGAGGAGCGGGGCGGGACGCCGCCAACGGTTTTCTCGGAGCCCTGCCTCCCATCCCCCACCCCCTAGGGGATGGCCCCTCCTCTCTGAGGGATGGCGGTCGGCCCAGGGGCGTATGCGGCCGCCGCGAGGTTCGGTCCCGAGACCGACGCGGACTTTACGGGCCGAATCGCACCATGGAGACATGAGCGCAGCAACCATCCACCCCGCCCCGGCACCGGACCGCCCGCACGGCGCCACCGCCGTGGCAGGCAGCCACCGCCACCGCCTCGGCGATGCCCTGCGCGCCGTCAAGGTCTTCGCGGGCGCCGCCTTCGACGTGGTCATCCTGGGTCAGTACGGAGAGGAAGTCGGCGTGGTCCGCCGCAAGTGAGCGGACCGGCCGGGCGCCGTCAGCTCTCCGCGAGCAGCTCGTCCGCGTCCATGATCCGGTACGCGTACCCCTGCTCCGCCAGGAAGCGCTGGCGGTGGGCCGCGAAGTCCTGGTCGATGGTGTCCCGGGCGACCACCGAGTAGAAGTGCGCCTGGTGCCCGTCCGACTTGGGGCGCAGCACCCGGCCGAGGCGCTGGGCCTCCTCCTGCCGGGAGCCGAAGGTGCCCGAGACCTGGATCGCGACCGTCGCCTCCGGCAGATCGATCGAGAAGTTCGCGACCTTGGACACGACGAGCACGCTGATCTCGCCCTGGCGGAAGGCTTCGAAGAGCTTCTCCCGCTGCGCGTTCGACGTCTCGCCCTTGATCACCGGCGCCCCGAGGTGCTCGCCCAGTTCGTCCAGCTGGTCGATGTACTGGCCGATGACGAGGATCTGCTGCCCGGCGAAGCGCCGGACGATGGCCTCCGTGACCTTCCGCTTGGTCGCGGTCGTCGCACAGAAGCGGTACTTCTCCTCCGTCTCGGCCGTGGCGTACGCGAGCCGCTCGGAGTCGGTCAGATTGACCCGGACCTCCACGCAGTCGGCGGGCGCGATGTAGCCCTGCGCCTCGATCTCCTTCCACGGCGCGTCGAACCGCTTGGGGCCGATCAGCGAGAACACGTCCGACTCCCGGCCGTCCTCCCGGACCAGGGTGGCGGTCAGACCGAGCCGCCGCCGCGCCTGGAGGTCGGCGGTGAACTTGAAGACCGGCGCGGGCAGCAGGTGCACCTCGTCGTAGACGATCAGCCCCCAGTCCCGCGAGTCGAACAGCTCCAGGTGCGGGTAGACGCCCTTCCGCCGGGTCGTCAGCACCTGGTAGGTCGCGATCGTGACGGGCCGGATCTCCTTCCGCGTCCCGCTGTACTCGCCGATCTCCTCCTCGGTGAGCGACGTCCGCTTCACCAGCTCGTGCTTCCACTGCCGGGCGGAGACGGTGTTCGTGACGAGGATGAGGGTGGTCGACTTCGCCTGGGCCATCGAACCGGCCCCGACCAGGGTCTTCCCGGCGCCGCAGGGCAGGACGACGACGCCCGAGCCGCCGTGCCAGAAGTTCTCCACGGCCTGCTTCTGGTACGGCCGGAGCGCCCAGCCGTCCTCGGCCAGCTCGATCTCGTGCGCCTCGCCGTCGACGTACCCGGCGAGGTCCTCGGCCGGCCAGCCCAGCTTGAGCAGCGTCTGCTTGATCTGACCGCGCTCGGAGGGGTGCACCACGACCGTGTCCGCGTCGATCCGGGCGCCGACCAGGGGCGTGACCCGCTTCGACCGCAGGATCTCCTCCAGCACCGGGCGGTCGGTGGTGGTCAGGACCAGGCCGTGCGCCGGGTGCTTGGAGAGGGTGAGACGGCCGTAGCGGTCCATCGTCTCGGCGATGTCGACGAGCAGCGCGTGCGGCACCGGGTAGCGGCTGTACTGCACGAGCGCGTCCACGACCTGCTCGGCGTCATGGCCCGCCGCGCGGGCGTTCCACAGGCCCAGCGGGGTCACGCGGTAGGTGTGGATGTGCTCCGGCGCCCGCTCCAGTTCCGCGAACGGGGCGATGACCCGGCGGCAGTCGTCGGCCTGCTCGTGGTCGACTTCCAGGAGCAGAGTCTTGTCGGACTGGACGATCAGCGGACCATTCACGCGCGGCACCCTTTCTGTGGCCGGAGGCTCGGACGGCTCGACAGTGCGACGCCTCGGCCAAACGTCCAGTGTGCCTGATCGATCGCGCCGGATGGTGTGATCTGTGCGTCCGGTCATACTGAATGCCTATTCATCCCAACGTGTGGTGTGAATTCAGTTTTTCCGGTCCGGCCCCGAAGAATGGCGCAGGTGCAGAACCCGACGACCACCACGCTCGGATACGCCCTGTTCGCCACCCGCTGGCTCCAGGCCCCGCTCTACTTCGGGCTCGTGGCCGCCCAGGGCGTCTACGTCTACAAGTTCTTCAAGGAGCTGTGGACTTTAATCCTGATGTGCGTGAGCGGGCACGCCACCGAGACGTACGTGATGCTCGCCGTGCTCAAGCTGGTCGACGTCGTCATGATCGCCAACCTGCTGATCATGGTGATCGTCGGCGGCTACGAGACGTTCGTCTCGCGCATCGGTCTCCAGGGCCACCGTGACCAGCCGGAATGGCTCTCGCATGTCAACTCCAACGTGCTGAAGGTCAAGCTCGCCACGGCGATCGTGGGCATCTCCTCCGTGCACCTGCTCCAGATGTTCGTGGACGTCCACCACACCTCCCGGCACGCCCTGCTGTGGGGGACGGTGATCCACATGGCGTTCATCGCCTCGGCGGCGATCCTCGCCTGCATGTCGGGCCCGATGGTCGCCCACACGGACCGCGGCCACGCCGACCGCCCGGGGGCCGCGCCCGGGCACCACCCGGGCCACGAGCAGCCGACACCACCGTCCGAGACCACCCAGGCACCCACCCCGGCCGCCCGACGGCAACTCGCGGAGACGGGCACCGGGGTCCCGGGGACCCCCGCAGGCGTCCCGCTCCGGCCCGAGCCGGGCGCCGCGCCCCGGCCGACCACCGGGACGGTCCCCGGACAGCCCGGCCCGGGCGTGCCGGGGGCCGCTGCGGGCGTCCCGGGGCAGGCCGAGCCGGGTGCCGTGGAGCCGGTCGCTGTGGGGGCCGCGCCGGGCACCGAGGGGCCGGCCGTCGTGAGGGCTGCCGCGGCCTTCCCACTCGCGCCCCGGCCGATCGCCGCGACCGGCCCTGGGCAGTCCGGCCCAGGCGTTCCGGCGGCCACCGTGGCCGTCCCGGGGCAGCCCGGCCCTGGCAGCGATGCCGAGGCCCGGATTCGTGCCGCCGGGTTTCCGGCGCGCAAGCTGCTGGAGGACTTCGACCAGCAGCACCTCCGGGACTTCGACCGGGACGCCGTGGCCCGGCTCGGCAAGGCGGACTTCGTCGCCGCGCGGCGCAACGTGGTCTTCGTCGGACCGCCCGGCACCGGCAAGACCCACCTGGCCATCGCCCTGGGCGTCCGCGCCTGCCAGGCCGGGCACCGGGTGCTGTTCGCGACCGCCGCCGAGTGGGCCGGCCGGCTCGCGGACGCCCGGGCCGCCGGCCGGCTCGACGAGGAGCTGACCGCTCTCGACGATCACCCCCTCCTGATCGTCGACGAGGTCGGCTACACGCCCTTCGACGCGGCGACCGCAGGCCTGTTCTTCCGGCTCGTCGCCCACCGCTACGAGCGGGCCTCGCTGATCGTGACCAGCGACCGCTCGCCCGGCCGGTGGGACGAGGTCTTCGGCCCGTCGGCCCCGGCGCTGACGGACCGCCTCGCCCATCACGCCGACCTGGTGCGGCTGGAGGGCGACAGCTACCGGACGCGCCGTGCTACTTCAGCATGGGCAGACTGACGTTCTGGACCAGCGGGCCCTCGATGGTGATCCCCTCGGTGACCAGCGGCTCCGCACCGGTGACCGGCAGGGGCAGCGGCGGCGCGGGGGCCGCGGCGGCACACGGCCCGGACACCCCCATCAGCGCGACGGCGCAGAGGGCGACGGCGGGCAGCTTCTCACGCATGGGTACGACAAGGCCTTTCACGGGCTGGGGGACGAGGAACACTCCCGGGGCCGGTCCGGGGACGCCGGAGCCGGCCCGACGCGGGGGCGGGAACGGATCAGATGTGCGGTGTCTCCAGGACGAGGCCGGCGACGTCGATGCTCACCGCGGAGGCCGGGGTGGCGAGCCCACCGAACGTCATGAGGGCGGCGGTGGCGAGGACGGCGGCGACTCGACGGACAGCGCGCATGCGGGGGACTCCCTTTCGTGGGGCTCACAGGACACCCGGTGGCTGCCCCGGCCCGCACGGCGTGACGCGGCACGCCCGGGAAGGTCGCCCGAGCGTGGGACATCCCCGGCGTGGCGTGCATGAACGCCCGCCTGCACCCGAACGGGTGACACGGCCGGTGAGGGGCCGTCAGTCCCCGTCGTCGGCGAGTTCCGCGACCCCGGTGATCCGGTGCAGCGGGTACGTACGAACCTCGTCCGCGGTGTGGTCGTAGGCCGTGACGTAGCCGCCCTCGACGCGGACCGGGGCGATGACCCGCTGGCTGGCGGCCCCCTCGGCGTTGACGTAGCCGATCCACAGGGCCTCTCCGGTGAGCACGGCGGCCTGCATGGTGGCGAGGGTCTCGGCGGCGCCGGTGCGGGGCGGCTGCCCGTCGAGCGCCGGGGCGGTGCCGGGCTTGCGCGGGGTGGTGGAGGCGAGGTCACCGGCCCGGATGGCGCGCAGCGCGGCCGCCAGGAGGGTGTCGTCGGGCGTCGGCGGGCCGTCCGGCACCGGTTCGGGCGCGGTGCGGGGCGGGGTGCGGTGGGCCAGGGCGCGGGTGATCAGCACATCGCCCTCGGCGGACTCGGCGGCCGGCGCGAAGCCCATCGCCCGCAGGCCTTCCAGCAGTCCGGACGGGTCGGCCTGCGCGGCCAGCACGGTCGGCGCGAGCCGGCGCAGTCCGAGTCCGGCGGCCCGTTTGTCGGCGAGGATCTCGTTGAGCACCGCGTCGTCGTCGCAGCGCACGTACGCGGAGGCCGCGCCGACGCGCAGATGGCCGTGCCGCCGTGCCACGTCGTCGATCAGGTAGGTGAGCGGCTGCGGCACGGGTGTGCGGGAGTGCGCGGCGAGAAAGGCGTGCAGGTCGGAGGCGGCCTGCCCGGCGTCCAGCGCCCGCCGTACCGAGCCGGGCGTGAACCGGTACACGGTGGCCCCGCCCTTGGACTCGACGTCCGCCAGTACGCCCAGCATGTCCGCGAGCGGTCGCCGCAGGGGCCCGGGCGCCACCGCCGTCAGGTCGGCCTGGAGCAGCACGTGGTCCAGCGGCTCGGGCAGCAGCGGCGCGAGCAGCCGGGCCGCCGCGGCGGAGGCGACGGCCTGTTCGGCGGGGGAGAGGGGGGCGAGCGGGGTGGGGCGGTGATGGTGGTGGACGGGCAGTTTGTCGCCCGGCCCGACGGGCTCCGTCTCCGGGCCCTTGGCGGGAGCCGCGGGCGCGCCCAGCAGGGTCCGGCCCTGGGCCGACAGCGCGCCCCGGCCCGTGACGCCCAGCAGCTCCGCCTCGGACAGGGTCCATTCGGCGAGCCGGCCGCGCGGGTCGTCCTCGCGCCGGTCGCCGCGCAGGGGCCGCTCCCAGCGCAGCCGGGCCAGCACCGACCCGGCTGCCGGAGCGGCGCCCTCGGGCAGCCCGGCCAGCAGCGTCAGCACCCGGTGCCGCACCTCGGGCGCCGCCGAGCGGTCCAGGCCCGGCCCGAGCGCCGACAACGTACGGTCCTTCGCGTCCCGCCCGCCCACCGGACCGGCCGTGCGGGTGGCCGCGAGCCACGCCGTGACCAGCCGGGACCAGCGTTCGGCGGCGGGCAGCTCCCGCCACTCGTCGTACGCCGGGGTCGCCGCGTACCGCTCGTCGGCCTCGCCGTCCGAGGCGATCAGGCCGGCCGCGTACGCCAGTTCCACCCAGAACGCGGCGACGGGCTCCGGTACGTCGAGGGCGACGGCGGTCCGCTTCAGGTCCCGCACGCTGAGCCCACCGGCCCGCAGCACCGCCGGTCCGCCCTCGTCCCAGTCCTTCAGCAGCTCCTCGACGGTCGCGAGCGCGGTGTACGCCTGCCCGGCCGCGGTGCTGTCCACAACCTGTGGACGATGCGTGGCCGCCACCTCGACCGCCGGCGGCACCGGCTCGGGCGTCCGGTGCGCCAGGCCCCGCCGCAGGTGCAGGGCGACCTCGCGCGGCAGGACGACCGTCCCGGGCGCCGTCGGCAGCAGCAGCCCCCGGTCCAGCAACCAGCGCAGCCGGGGCGCCGGATCGGCGGTGACCTGCCCGTACGGCGGCCCCCACACCAGGCGTTCCAGTACCTCCAGGGAGTCGGCCGGGGCCCCGGCGAGCAGCGCGGCCATCCGGGTCCGGTCCGTGAACAGCCCGGCCAGGGCGATCACCGCGGAGACCGCGTCGTGCGTCGAGGGCAGACCGGCGGTCGTGACGATCTCCTGGATCCGTCCCGGGGACATTCCGGCGGTGGCCTCCTGGACCGTCGGGCCGAGCCCGGTCGGCGAGGGGTGCTGCGGCGAGGGGGCCAGCAGCTCACGCGCCGTGCGGACCAGCCGCAGCCGGTCGTCGCCGCCCCACACCAGGGCCTGTTCGCGCAGGCCGTCCAGGGCGTGCGGCAGGGCCGCGACGACGGCGGGGTCGGCGTCGTCCCCGGCCATGAGCGCGAGCAGTTCGCCGTAGGTCGCCGGGTCCGCCGCCACGGCCAGCGCCTCCGCCGTCTGCAGGGCGAACCGGTCCAGCCGCTCCAGGGCCCGCACCACCGAGGCACGGGTGCCGGCGCGCGTCGCGAGCTGGGTGAGGTCGGTGGGGACGGGCGTGATGAGATCCGGGCGGCTGCGCAGGAGCGCGCCCAGCGAAGCGTCGCCCCGCGCGCGGAGCTCTTCCGCGAGGGAGCGGGGGGCCGGGGGCCTGTCCTCGGTGCTCATCCGGTCCACGGTAGCGGGTCGCCTCCCCGGGCCGGGCCGGGCGTGCGCGGCCCCGTCCCCGAACGCGGTACGGGCTTTTGGCGGCCTCGCGGGCACTCGCGGTACCGTCGTGCGACGGCGTCACGCAACGCACCCGCCCCGGAGGGGACTTCGTGGGGATTGAGAGCGACCAGGTCGTTTACGAGTATCTGAGCCGCGTCGGTGACGTGGCCCAGCAGCGGCAGTTGTCGTCGGCCACCCGTATGCGCCTGGTCGCGGACCTGCGCGACGAGATCGACAAGCGCCGTGCGAAGGCCACCGTCGACTCGCCCGCCGCAGTCCGCCGCATCCTGTCCCGGCTGGGCAGCCCCGACGACGTGGTGACCGCGGCGGCGGGCGGCACGGCGGGTGAGCCGCGCGCCGCCGCCCCCGCCTCCGTCCCCGGGCAGCGCGAGGCCGAGGCGGAGGAGCGGACGAAGGGGGTCCTGCGGCGCGTCGTACCGCGCCCCCGCCCGGCGCGGCAGGCCGAGGAGGCGCACCCCGCGCCCTTCGACGGTCCGGCCCCGCCGCACCTGGCCGCCGGGCACGAACTCGGGGACAGTGCCGTCCAGCCGGACTGGTGGCGGGTGGACAGCGGCCCGTTCGGCGTCGGGGACGAGGTGCCGGGGTTCGTGGGCGGTGTGGAGCTGCCGGACCTGCTGAAGCCGCCGGCGCCGCGCAAGGCGGAGCAGGACACGGCCGCCGAGGAACCGGCCCCGGTCGTCGAGGCGGCCGAGGTGACCGAGGAGCGGGGGCGTCGCCGTCTCCCGCGCCTTCCCGCCGGAAACTGGAGCAACCCGCTCCTGCTGATCGCCGCCGCACTCCTCGTCGCCGGTGCCGTGCTCGGCAACTGGTTCGTCCTCCTGCTGGGCTGGCTCATCGCCTACGCCTCCCGCCGCCTGAGCCAGGCCGAGACGAAGTGGGCGGTCGTGATCCTGCCGAGCCTCTCCGTGGCGGGGGGCCTGGTGTGGCTGTGGGGCCGGATGAACGGCCGCTGGGGCACCCCGATCGCCGAGGGCCAGATGAACGCCGCGGTGGCGGAGACCTGGCCGTGGGTGGTGCGGGGAGCGGCGGTGGCGTCGGCGCTGTTCCTGGTGTGGCGCTCCCAGCGCTCGCGCTAGTGCCGCAGCAGGCAACGTTCGCCCCGTCGCGACGCCCGGTGCGTGCTCTCGGCGTGCCGGGCGCAAGCCCAAGTACACCCAGTACGAGGGCTTGCCGCGACGGGCGGGTCAGGACCCCTTTCCGCGGCCGGTCAGGGCGTCCCTGACACGATCGACCATGCCCGCCCCGGGGGCCAGCAGCTTGTTGG
>NZ_JBEOSZ010000096.1:0-11647 GCF_040303285.1 Streptomyces sp. NPDC096046
GAGGTCCAGGCCCATCTGGCCGAGGTCTATGGCGCCGAAGTCTCCCGCCAGACCATCTCCACGATCACCGACAAGGTCATGGACGGCATGGCCGAATGGCAGAACCGCCCACTGGACCGCGTCTATCCGGTGATCTTCATCGACGCGATCCACGTGAAGATCCGCGACGGCGCCGTGGCGAACCGGCCGGTCTATGTCGTGATGGCCGTCACGGCCGAGGGCACCCGCGACATCCTCGGCATCTGGGCCGGCGACGGAGGCGAGGACGCGAAGTACTGGCTGCACGTGTTCACCGAGCTGAAGAACCGCGGCCTGGACGCCGTATTGATGCTGGTCTGTGACGGGCTCAAGGGCCCGCCGGAGGCGGTGGAGACCGTCTGGCCTCGCACGGGATCGCCTTCGAGGGCCGGCTCACCCCGGCCAACAGCTGAACCTCAATGATGGCCCTGTGGGGCTGGTCCGCCGACCTGTCATGATCATCTGGATGTGTTCCGTGATGGGAGGCAAGAGATGGCGCTACCGCTGCCCGATGGGCTGGCTACGCCGGCGCTCGTGGTCGATCCGGACGTTCTGGACAGAAACATCTCACGGATGGCTGATGCTTCGCGGTCTCGAGGGTTCGCTCTGCGCCCGCACGCCAAGAGCCACAAGTGCGCGCAGATCGCCGCCCGTCAGCTTCGAGCCGGCGCTCGCGGGCTGTCGGTGGCCACGATCAGCGAGGCCGAGGCATTCGCCCGGGTCGGCGTGGATGACCTGTTCATCGCTTACCCCGTGTGGCTCGATGCCGACAAGACGCAGCGGCTGCGCAGGTTGGCGGACGATTCTGCCCTGAGAGTCGGTGTCGAATCGGTCGAAGGCGCGCAGCGACTGGGCAAGGCCGTGCGCGGCAGCGCCCGGCCGGTCGAGGTGCTCGTCGAGGTCGACAGCGGGAGCCATCGCACGGGAGTACAGCCTCACGCTGCTGGTGAGGTCGGGAAGGCTGCCGCCGACGCGGGTCTGGATGTTGCCGGGGTGTTCACGTTCCCGGGACACGGCTACGGGCACGACGCGCAGGCGCGCGAGCGTGCCGCACGGGACGAGGAGCGCACGCTGAGCGAGGCCGCACAGGCGCTGCGGGACCTTGGGATCGACGTCCGTGTGATCAGTGGCGGGTCGACTCCTACAGTGGGGCGGTGGCAGCCGGGGGAGGTGAACGAGCTGCGGCCCGGTGTCTACGTCTTCAATGACGCCACCCAACTGGCTATCAGCACATGCGGTGTGGAGGATCTGGCGCTGGTTGCCGCGGCGACAGTGATCAGCGTTCCCGCCACTGACCGCTTTGTGCTTGATGTCGGTAGCAAGGTCCTCGGCTCCGACCGGTCGCCTTGGGTGACGGGCCACGGCTACCTGCCCCAGTTCCCGCAGGGGACCATCACCGGATTGTGGGAGCACCACGCCGTTGTCCGGCTTCCGGGAGGGGTGCGGGGACCACGCCTTGGGTCGCTGGTGACTGTCGTCCCCAACCACATATGCACGCCGGTGAATCTCGCCGAGGAACTCCTGGTCGTCCGAGATCGTGAGGTGATCGACCGCTGGCAGGTAACGGCGCGAGGTGCCAATACCTGAGCACCGTTTTGGCTTCGTTCACGTGAAGTAGCAGCGTTTGATCAGCGGTTTGGGCAGCGGCTGGTGATCTTGAGTGTTGCGGATGCTCACGAGAAATGACGTCACCGTGGTGCGGTGCCACCGGAGTGAGGCAGCGGCGGACCACGCTGTTGATCACCGGTCGTTAGACTCCCGTGGTTTGGATGGTGTCGGCGGACCGGAAGGCCAAACCATGGACGATGACCGCTGGGCCAGGTGGCCCGAGCCGCGGGCAGGTACGGATGCCGACATGCGGACGGTCATGGGCGCGATCCCGCGGGAGGTCAAGGACGGGTTCAAGTACAACGAGATCCCTTGGCAGCGGTTTCCGCACTTCTACGGCCCGGGCGAGGAGGTACCCGGTCGCCTCGCGACGCTCGCCTCCGGAGATGCCGAAGCCGCTGGCCGGGCCTTGGGGGACTTGTGGGAAAACCTCCACCACCAGGGCAGCACGATCGCGGTGGGAGCACTGGCAGTACCATTCCTGCTCCGGATCGCGACTACCGGGGTTCCCGGGCTCCGGGCGAGCACCCTTCGCCTGGTCGCCGAGATCGGACGATGCCAGCACTTCGGGGACGGAACACGCGAAGGCCTTCTCCAAGTCGCCGAGGATCCGCTGGAGGCGGAGGGCACCACGATGTGTCCGACGAACTGGACGATTCAGGCTGCTCGCGATGCCATCACGGACGACCTGCACCTCCTGTTCCCTCTTCTCCCCGACCCTGATCCCGATGTCCGCTCCGCGACCGCCTTCGTCCTGGCGGCGGCGACCAGCGACATTCCGCGCGTCTCCTCAGCCCTGCACCGCAGGCTGGCGGTAGAAGACGATCCGGTGGTCGGTGTGAGCTTGATCCTGGCGATCGCCCAGCTCGCACGCGAACACCAGGATGAACACGCTCGGGTGTGGGCCTGGGAGCTGTGGTCGGATCCCGGCCGATCGCCCGAGATCCGCATCGGCGCCGGCCTCGCCTGGCTGTGCCTGGTCGGCAACCCCGTCCCCGACGAGCTCCGAGCCCTCCTGACCGACGTGAGTACCGACCAATACAGCGACCAGTTCCAGCGGGTGCCGTGGCTTGGACCGGTCGACTTCAGTAGCGGACTGCGCCGCTGCATCCACGAAATGCTCACGCCCGATGTCCCCTGGCACAGCGTTTGAGGGACCTCCGCGAGAATGACGGAGGACCATCACGTTGGAGCCTTCAGCGGTCAGCCGGCCATCGCTGGTTCCTCGGCCCGCGCCCGCGTTGAGGCACTCGCGCATCTTCAGAGGGCGTTAAGTCCGTTTCTGGTAGCGGCCTCGTCCGGGTTGTTCGAGGAATCCCTGGCGGACGAGTCGTCCCAGGCGAGAGCGGGTGACGTTGACTGAGGGCTAGGGCGATGCCGGCTTCATTGTCGTGCGCGCTCGCGGCGAGGATCACCACACCGATGACCAGGCCCAGCACGTCGACGGCCAGTCCCCGCTTCCTGCCGGGCGTCTTCTTGTTCGCGTCCAGCCCCGTCGTCTCCTTCGGCACCCCGGCCGCCACGCGGACGGACTGGGTGTCGATGATCACCAGGGACGGGTCCTCTAATCGTCTGGACCGCTCCCGCACCTGGCAGCGCAGGATCTCCTGGATCCGCTGGTCAAGGCCGTCCCGGCGCCACAGGGTGAAGTAGTAGAACACCGCCGACCAGGCCGGGAGGTCATGCGGTAGAAGCCGCCACTGACAGCCCGTCCGGTTCTGGTAGAGCAGCGCGTTCACGACCTCGCGCAGGTCGCAGGAGCCCGGGTCCCCGGTCGCCGACCGCGCCACCCGCTCCTGCTTCCAAGCGGTGACCAGCGGCTCGATCAACGACCACTGCCCGTCGGACAAGTCGGTTGCGTACGGTATCCGTTCCATATCCGCGACCCCATCATGCACACGACACGACGCGGTCGTGGAACCGTCCCATCACCCACGAACGAGCGACACCACATCACCAGGAACGGGACTTAACACCCTCTGAAGTGACAACCAACCCAAAAATGCAAAGTCAGCCTGCGCAGATCCGGGCCGCACAGACCAACACGTCTTCATCCCGCAGCTCAGAGCCGGGTCCCGATGCAGCAACAATCGGGACGGGACACCCAGCTTGGCCGCCGCCGACCACCACCACATCCACGTGCTGCGTCACGGGGCCGTCGTCACCGCGCCGGCAGCGAACTTCTTGCGCCGGGCGAGCGCGACGTAGACCAGGCCGATCAGCACTGGTACTTCGATGAGCGGGCCGACGACTCCGGACAGGGCCTGGCCGGAGGTGACGCCGAAGGTGGCGATGGCGACCGCGATGGCCAGCTCGAAGTTGTTGCCCGCCGCCGTGAACGCCAGCGTTGTGGTGCGGTCATAGGCGAGACCGAGGCCCTTGCCGAGCAGGAAGGTGCCGAAGAACATGACCGCGAAGTACACCAGCAGCGGCAGCGCGATCCGGGCGACATCCAGCGGCTGCGAGGTGATCGTCTTCCCCTGGAGGGCGAAGAGGATGACGATCGTGAACAGCAGCCCGTACAGCGCCCACGGGCCGATCTTCGGCAGGAACTTCGCCTCGTAGTCGGTCCGGCCCATCTTCTGCTCACCGACGCGGCGGGTCAGGAAGCCGGCCAGCAGCGGGATGCCGAGGAAGATGACGACGTTCAGGGCGATGTGCCAGACGGACACGTCCAGGCCCTGGCCATCACCGAGGTTCATCCAGCGCGGCAGCAGGTCGAGGTAGAACCAGCCCAGCAGGCCGAACGCCAGGACCTGGAACACCGAGTTCAGCGCGACCAGGACGGCGGCGGCTTCGCGGTCGCCGCACGCGAGGTCGTTCCAGATGATGACCATGGCGATGCAGCGGGCGAGCCCGACGATGATGAGGCCGGTGCGGTACTCGGGCAGGTCCGGCAGGAAGATCCACGCCAGGGCGAACATCACCGCCGGGCCGACGATCCAGTTGATGACCAGCGAGGAGATAAGCAGCTTGCGGTCGCTGGTCACGCGGTCGAGCTTGTCGTAGCGGACCTTGGCCAGGACCGGGTACATCATGACCAGCAGGCCGAGCGCGATCGGCAGGGAGATCCCGCCGATCTCGATCTTCGCCAGCGCGTCGTTCATGCCCGGGATGAGACGTCCCAGGCCCAGACCGACGGCCATGGCGAGCAGGATCCACACCGCGAGGTAGCGGTCGAGGGTGGAGAGCTTCTTGACGATCGAGTCGTCCCCGGCCGGGCCGGCACCTTTCGGAGAGGCGGTGGTGGGCTCGGTGGAGGTCACGGGCAGGCCCTCTTGTTCTCGGCAGCGGTACGGGCGGAGGCGGCCAGCGCGGCGAACTGCTCGGACAGCCCGGCCAGGACGTCGGGCTTGAGCTTGAAGTAGGTGAACCGGCCGCAGGGCTCGGTCTCCACCAGGCCGGCCTCGCGCAGCACCTTCATATGGTTGGACAGGTTGGTCTGCTTGGCTCCGGTCTCCTCAACCAGGTGCGTCATGCAGAGCGTCTCGCGCGCCAGCAGGGTCACGATCTTCAGGCGGAGCGGATCGCCCAACACCCGGATCACATCAGGATCGACTGAAGTCAGCATCCCCTGATACTGTCACATCACCACGCGCTGACACCAGCGCGGGCTGACTCATTGGGCGCGTCGAAGGAGTCCCCGTGTCCGCCTCCTCCCTACCCCTCCTGCCCGACCAGCGCCTGGCTGCCGGAGTCGCCCGCCTCGCCACCCGGCACGCCGGCCGCTTCTCCGCCGAGACCGTCCAGGCGCTGCTCACCGACTCCTACAGCCTGCTGGCCTCCACCGCGCAGGTGCGCACGCGCCTGGTCGTGCTGGCCGAACACTTCACCGCGGAACGCCTGGACGGTCTCGCTCACGTCGAGGGCGGCCCCGGCAGCGGGCTGCCGCGCGTGCTGTTCGTCTGCAGCCACAACGCAGGCCGCTCCCAGCTCGCCGCCGCCCTCCTTCAGTACCGGGCGGGCAGCCGGGTCACCGTGTCCTCCGCCGGCACGCACCCCGCGGCCGAGGTGGAGCCGTTCATCGCGCAGGTCCTCACCGAGGCCGGCGTCGACGCCGCCGGGGCGTTCCCCAAGCCGCTGACCCATGAGGTCGTCAGGGCCGCCGACATCGTCATCACCATGGGCTGCGGCGACGCCTGCCCGGTCGTGCCCGGCCGCCGCTACCTGGACTGGCCCGTCGCCGACCCCGACGCCGCCCCTCTCGCCGCCGTCCGCGAGATCCGCGACGCGATCGACGCCCACATCACCGAACTGCTGTCCTCCCTGCCCGCCTGAACCACCCGCTGGTCCCTTCGTGAAGGAAGGAAGAACCCATGTCCACCGCCCCGCTCGCCTCCGTGCTCTTCGTCTGCGTCCACAACGCCGGCCGTTCCCAGATGGCCGCCGGATTCCTCAACCACCTCGCGGGCGACCGGATCGAGGTCCGCTCCGCCGGATCCATCCCGGGCGACCAGGTCAACCCGGCCGCCGTCGAGGCGATGAAGGAAGTCGGCGTGGACATCGCCGACGCCAAGCCGAAGATCCTCACCACCGAGGCCGTCCAGGCATCCGACTACGTCATCACCATGGGCTGCGGCGACGCCTGCCCGATCTTCCCCGGCAAGAAGTACCTCGACTGGGCCCTCGAGGACCCGGCCGGCAAGGGCGTCGAGTCGGTGCGCCCCATCCGCGACGAGATCAAGACCCGCATCGAGGCCCTGATCGCCGAGATCGACGCCAAGCAGGAGGCATGAGCAGCGTGAGCGGTACCAGTGACGGTGTACGCGAGGTCATCGTCATCGGCTCCGGCCCCGCCGGATACACCGCCGCCCTCGACGCTCAGCGGTCAGGCCCCCACCCTCCGGATAACGCATACCACCGGCATACCGCAGGGATCACAAACCGTCACCACCCGACGACAACCCGAAAACGTCAGTAGCCTGCGCGAATGAAGCGGATTCAGCGGGCCGCTGGCGCGGTCGTCGGCTCAGCCGTGGGTGACGCCCTAGTTGTTCCGTCCTGGGAGGTTGTGGACGGGTGAGCCAGATCTCGGCGAGGGATCTTGAACAGGTGAGGGCCTTCCGGGTTCGGTGTGGATTGCGACGTCTACACCAACCAGAAAGGCCCTCGTGTCCCACCGTAATGCACCCCTGACCGAGACCGGTCGCCTGCGCCTGGCCCGCTGCGTGGTCGAGGACGGCTGGCCGCTGCGGCGGGCAGCCGAGCGTTTCCAGGTCTCGCCGACCACGGCCCAGCGGTGGGCCGACCGCTACCGCACGCACGGCGAGGCGGGCATGGCCGACCGCTCCAGCCGGCCGCACCACAGCCCTGGCCGCACGCTCACCCGCACCGAGCGGCGGATCATCAAGGTCCGCCTGCTGCGCAGATGGGGGCCGGCCCGCATCGCGCACTTCCTGCGCCTGGTGCCCTCGACCGTGCACCGCGTCCTGACCCGCTACCACCTGGCCCGCCTGTCCCATCTCGACCGGGCCACGGGCCGTGCCGTGCGCCGCTACGAACGCGACCGGCCCGGCGAACTGATCCACGTCGACATCAAGAAACTGGGCAACATCCCCGACGGCGGCGGGCACAAGGTCCACGGCAGGGCCCAGGGCAACCGCAACAGCTCCGCACACCGCGACCCCACCCGGCCCCGCACCCGCCACGGCCGCCCCAACCTCGGCTACAGCTACCTCCACACCGCCGTCGACGACCACTCCCGCCTCGCCTACAGCGAGATCCTCACCGACGAGAAGAAGGAGACCGCCACCGGCTTCTGGCAGCGGGCCCACACCTTCTTCAGCCAGGCCGGGATCACCGTCGAGCGGGTGCTGACCGACAACGGCTCCTGCTACCGCTCACGCGAATGGCGCGAGGCCCTCGCAGCGGCCGGGATCACCCACAAGCGAGCCCGGCCCTACCGACCGCAGACCAACGGCAAGGTCGAACGCTTCAACCGCACGCTGCTGGAGGAGTGGGCCTACGCACACCCCTACCGCTCAGAACAGGAACGACGCGAAGCCTTCCCCGACTGGCTGCACACCTACAATCACCACCGCGGACACATCGCGCTGAAAGGGCCACCACCCGCCAGCCGCGTCCCCAACCTCACGGGTCAGTACAACTAGTTGGCGCCGAATGTCGATGAGAGATGGCACTCTGTACGGGTTCCTGGACCGGTCACATCACCGCAGCCCTCGACCGGCTCACCCAACTGCCCAACCCTGGCTGACCAGCGGATTCCCCGTCCCTTCGACAGCACCTCAACACCCGGAGCAGTGGAATCCGGCGCCACCCCGAGGCGACACTCGGGCCCTCAGCCTGCACAACCTCAGTCCACGGCACGAAAACGGTCCACCGACTCCGTCGGCGGACCGTCACGAAACTTCGAGGTGCGGGGCCGGCCCTATTGCACCTTCGGGACTATTCAGCTGATCCAGCACTCCGGAACGCCGTTCCGGTCGTCGCACTTTGCATCCTGCAGGTTCGTAATCTTGGTCCAGACCCCCGCCGCGTGCCAGGCCCGGGTGGAGAAGGTCATGTAGTAGCCCCGGTCGTTGAACGTGAAAGCGTCAACGTCGATGTTCCCGCCCCCGCGGTGGCGGCCCGGTGCTAGGTACTCCTGGTCACACCGCGCGTGCCACCACGAAGGGGTGGAGCCGCCATCCTTGTTCCACACGTCGCAGTAGCCCGACCTTCCCGTCCCGAGGGTGGTGGTGATGTGCATCCCCCAGGGCGTGAGGTTCGTGACCTCCCCGCAGGGGGTCAACGTGCCGCAGTCGCCCATGACGGCCGCAGGAGCTGGTGCTGAGGCCTGAGCAGTTGGGCTCATTGTGAGCGCGCCAGCACAGCTGACTGCCGCAGCGGCCAAAGCAACTGCCGCCCGCATCTTCGTTCTCATTGTTCCTCCACTGATCTGGGCCAAGCCCAACGCTTGTCCCTGCCGAAATTTGAGCGTTCGAGGAGTACGCTGCCTATCTCAACCCGATCATCGACCACGGCGAGACACCGTCGATCGACGCCAACCCCTGGATTTGAACCCAATCCAAAGCGGTGCCAATTCCCGCTGAAAGGTGCCATGTCTCGCTGAGATTCTCAGTGGGCTGACACCACGATACAGCTCTGGCAAATGGGATTTCGAACCGTATCCACCAGAGGCTGCATCCTCGAACTGACGGCAGGGCTGGGCAGGTCACCACCAGGAAGTTCACCCACCAGAAAGGCTGCTGCAGACCCGGAAGTACACGGCGTCGCGATCGTTATAGCTGCCCGAATACGCAGAGTTGTAGACTGTGCCGTCCTCGGAGCGCTGCAGGTAGCTATACGACGGCAGCGTGGCTACCCCATTCAACCACCACTTCCCGTCGTAGTCATTTCCGTCCCAAACCCAGCTCTTGCATATCGGCAGGCTGCCCCCACTTACCGTTATCGTGGTACATCCCTGTGCCGCCGACGCGGATGATGTGAGCCCCACGGTCACGCCCGCAACGACGGCGACTGTCACACAATTGGGGCAATTGCTCGCTTCACGCGCCCCCTTGTCTACCCGCCAGGGCTCCAGAAGTCCTGGCTGAGGTCAACTACGCGGATCCTACGAGTGCAGCCCAACTATCGAATAGGTAGATTTTCGGCCAATCAAGCCCATGGGTGCCGAGTCGATATAACCTGTCATGCCTGTTGGTCTACTTGACCTCGGTTCTGCAGGGCCGTGAGCGTGTGACTTAAGATTTTCATGATCGGCCTGAGTTGGCCAGATTCACGGCAAGGGTGACTTCCGCAAGGTCGGCAGCCCAGATGGTGACAGTTCTCGCTGAAAAATGTCAGGTCTCGCTGAGAATCTCAGGCAGGCGGAGCGAGCTCAGGCAATACGGCGTAAGGCACGTCAGGACGACCGCAATTGCGAGCGGATGGAGGACTGGAGCCCCCCGATGGAAGTGCTCGAGGAGAACTTCCGCGCCCAATGGGCCGAGGAACACCAACTCGTCTGGGCCGCGCACCAGCTTGAACGGTGGGATGCCCGTCTACGCCGCGAGCGCGGGCAGGAACCCCGCAGGGAAGACCCCTTCCTGAAGGACGTACGAGACGCTCTGGAGCACCTGGACGAAGTTGACTTCGCCCAGGACCAGGCCGATCCCCCTGTTCTCGCGAAAGGAAAGGAGTACATCGGGCGCGCCATCAGAAAGCTGCCAGGCGGCGCTCTCGACCTCCACCTGTCCCAAACTGCTCTGGTGGGCGGCATCCCCCCACAGGCCATCGAAGCGCGCGCCCTGGAAGCGGTGCGGGCCGTGGAGCAGGAGCTGGAACAGGAACAGCGTGAGCAGCACGCCGCGTTCGTCTACGCGGCCGAGCACGATCCAGAACTACGGGACCTTGTGCAACAGATCGCCGACTTCTACGCACACGCCGAACGCCTGATAGGCCCGCCTATCGCGAGCGGAGGCAACCTGACCCCGACAACGAAGGGGGAGGCAACCGCTGCGAAACCTTCGCCCGGTACGACCAGCGTGTCCGGGTCAGGGGACGACTGAATGAGATGTGCCGCTTCTATGACAGTCAGCAGTCACTGACCAACCCTCCACCACGACCCCGCCGCAGGCTGACGACCTGACCGGCAAGAGCGCCAGACGGACACGATCTGAGCTGCCTCGAGTTTCGTAGAGTCCGATCTTGATTGGTTCAGGCGGACTGCGGGATCTGCTCCTGGCTCCGCCAGAAGGCTTCCTCGTACTCGGCCGGCGGCACGTAGTCGAGCGCGGAGTGCAGACGCTCCTCGTTGTACCAGGTGACCCACTGGAAGATCGCCCGCTCGACCTGCTCGACGTCCTTCCAAGGTCCCTGCATCTCGATCAGCTCGGCCTTGAAGGTGCCGTTCGGGCCTAGGTCATCGCGTTGTCGTAGCTGTCCGCGACGGACCCGACCGACGCGGAGGCACCAATGTCAGCGAGCCGGTCGGTATACCGAATTGATACGTATTGCGACCCGCGGTCGCTGTGATGTATCAGCCCGGAGTCCTTCTTGATCCGACGCCGCCACAGCGCCGTCTCCAGTGCCTCCAGCGGGAGCTCGGTCCGCATGTGGTTCGCGACCTGCCAACCGACGACCATCCGCGAGTACACGTCCAGGACGAACGCCACATACGCCCACCCCGACCAGGTGCGGACATAGGTCATGTCCGCCAGCCACAGCTGATCAGGCCGCGAGGCGGTGAAGTCGCGGTCGACCAGGTCAGGTGGACGCGGCGCCGACGGCTCCGCAACCGTGGTCCGGCGCCGTCGGCCACGGATGACGCCCTCCAGGCCCAGCTCGGCCATCAGCCGCTCGACGGTGCAGCGGGCCACTTCGACGCCCTTGCGCCCCAGGGCCCGCGTGATCCGGCGGGCGCCATAGGTCCCGCCCGACTCCGCGTGGACCTCCTCGATCAGCGGCATCAACTGCTCGTCGCGGAGCCGGCGGGCCGACTTCGGCCGCTTCTTGCGGGCGAAGTACGTCGACGGCGACAGGTCCAGCACCCGGCAGACGGGATCGACCCCGAGGCCGTGTCCACGCAGCTGGTCGATCACCTGCTCGGCCTCGTCCGGGGACGGTCGATCTCCTGGGCAAAAAACATCGAGGCGGCTTTCAGGATCTCGTTTGCCCGCCTCAACTCAGCATTCTCCCTGCGAAGTTGCTTCAGTTCGTCGAGCTCGGCGGTGGTGAGCCGGTCGCCCCGCTCGCCACGGTCGGCCTCGGCCTGGCGGACCCAGCCGCGCAGGGCCTCCTTGTGGATGCCCAGGTCCTTCGCCACGTGCGCGATCGGGCGGCCGGTGGTGCGGACCTCGCGGATCGCGCGCTCGCGCAGTTCATCCGGATATTTACGGGGTGCTGCCATGGTGCTGGTGGTTCTCCTTCGCCAGGACCGTAACCCTGGCATCGGGGACTCCACAAATCTCAGTACAGCTCAATGAGACGTGGCGGATGGTGTGGGCACCCAGCACCGAACCCGGCGCGGTCCCGATCACGCCATGTGACACCCGGCCGCCCTGGTGACCGCCGCCAGCAT
>NZ_JBEOSZ010000097.1:0-11310 GCF_040303285.1 Streptomyces sp. NPDC096046
TCCTCAACCGGCGGCTTCACCTGCCCAGCCCGTGGCACCAGCACCCCTCCCGGCCACAAGCTACAAGCAACTCACCCCAAAGTCAGCGGCATTGCTCCTAGGGTACGTTTCACAAGTGGATCTTGACACATCAAGATCCACTTGTGAAACGTACCCTAGGAGCCGGTGACGCGGGTGATCCGGCCGGCGGCGAGCAGGGCAGGGTCTGTACGGTGAGCGGTTTAACTCCCGAGCTGGAAGCGACAGTTGATGACTGACGTGACGAGTGACGCCGAGACTGGTGAGACCCCTGTGGATGCCATCGAGGCTGCGGACGACGCGCTGTTGAGCGAGCTGATGAAGCGGGCCCGGGCCGGCGGGGTGGGCCTGACCGGTGAGGGCGGGCTGCTGCAGCAGCTGACCAAGCGGTCCTGGAGTCCGCGTTGGAGGGCGAGCTCACCGCCCACCTGGGCCACGAGCATGGTGAGCGGGCCGACGGCGGTCGGGAGAACTACCGCAACGGGCATCGGGCGAAGACGGTGGTGACCGAAGTCGGTCCGGTCGGGATCGAGGTGCCTCGGGACCGGGCGGGCACCTTCGAGCCGCAGCTGGTGAAGAAGCGGCAGCGGCGGCTGGGCGGGGTGGACGAGATGGTCCTGTCTCTGTCCGCCAAGGGGCTGACCCACGGGGAGATCTCCGCGCATCTGGCCGAGGTGTACGGCGCGGAGGTGTCGAAGTCGACGATCTCCGCGATCACCGACAGGGTCCTGGCCGGCATGGCCGAATGGCAGAACCGTCCGCTGGACGCGGTCTACCCGGTGGTCTTCATCGACTGCGTGAACGTGAAGGTCAGGGACGGGCAGGTCGCCAACAGGCCGGTGTACATGGCGGTCGCGGTCACCGCCGATGGCCACCGCGACATCCTGGGCCTGTGGGTCGGTGACGGCGGCGAGGGCGCCAAGTACTGGATGCAGGTCCTGACCGAGATCAAGAATCGCGGCGCGGCGGATGTGCTGATGCTCGTCTGCGACGGACTGTCCGGGCTGCCGGACGCGGTGAATGCCGTCTGGCCTGCGGCGATCGTGCAGACCTGTGTCGTCCATCTGCTGAGGGCGTCGTTCCGTTACGCGGCCCGCCAGGACTGGGAGAAGGTCGCCAAGGCGCTGCGGCCGGTCTATACCGCACCGACCGAGGAAGCTGCGCTGGAGCGGTTCGTGGAGTTCACCGAGGTCTGGGGGAAGAAGTACCCGGCGATCGTGCGACTGTGGGAGAACTCCTGGGCCGAGTTCGTCCGTTCCTCCAGTTCGATGTGGAGATCCGCAAGATCGTGTGTACGACCAACGCGATCGAGTCGATCAACGCGAGGATCCGCAAGGCCGTTCGCGCCCGCGGGCACTTCCCCACGGAGCAGGCCGCCCTCAAATGCGTCTACCTGGCCGTGATGAGCCTGGACCCGACCGGCACCGGACGCAAACGCTGGACCATGCGCTGGAAAGCCGCCCTGCACGCCTTCGACATCGCCTTCGACGGCCGGCTCACCGCCGGCCGCCGCTGAAGAAATCCGACCGAGTTCCACCGTTCGCTACACAGACCCGCAGGACACCGAGGCCGCGGCCGTCCACGCCGCAGTTGTGGGAGACGATCCGCAGCCCGCCCGCGCCTTGTGTGTAGAGGGCGCGGATGAGGACGTCGGGGACGCCGCTGAGGCCGAAGCCGCCGACGGCCAGTGAGGCGCCGTCGGAGATGTCGGCGACCGCCTCGGCGGCGGTGTCGCGGACTTTGTTCACGTGCAGCCTTTGCAGGTGGTGGCGGGGCAATTGCGCGTTTCGTGAGGTGGGCCGACGCTGGTCAGACCTGGGTGTGCAGGGGGCCTGAGTTGTAGGTGATTGCGTCGGTGAATGCCTGGGGCAGGTCGAAGGGGTGGCCGGTGGTGTCGGCGTAGGCGCGGTGCAGGTTGAGGACGATGCGCTCCGCGTCGGGCAGGTCGGCGAAGGAGCCGAGGCGGCAGGTGCGCGCCGCTTGCAGGGGTGTGAGGCCGTCGCGCAGGCCGGCCTGGGCGGTGGTGTGTACGAGTCGGTAGTACGCACGGTGCTGGTCGAGCACCGCCGGCAGGGCGTGTGCGTCGATGACGGGGCCGTGGCCCGGCACCACGTGCCCGGGTGCGAAGGAGGCGATCCAGTCCAGGGAGCGCAGGGCGCCGTCCAGGGAGCCCATGAACACCAGCGGGGTGACGCCGTGGAAGAGCAGGTCTCCGGCGAACAGCACCCTTTGTTCGGGGAGCCAAGCGATCAGGTCACCGCCGGTGTGCGCGGGGTGGCCGGGGTGGAGCAGTTCGATCGGATGGCTGTCGCTGTGCAGGGTGAGTGCTGTGCGGATGGTGAGATCTGGGGCGCGCCGGGTAACCGCGCCCCAGTCGGGCACGGGCTGCCAGATCGGTGGGCAGCCGTCGATGACGGTGTCGGTCAGGATGCCTTCGCGGGTGGCTTCGTGCGCGATGACCACCGTGGTGCGGGGCAGCAGGCTGTTGCCGTGGGTGTGGTCGCCGTGCAGGTGGGTGTTGACCAGGTAGCGGATCGGTGTGCCCGGTGCCGCCCGGCCGACGGCGTCCAGCAGGTCCCGGGTGCGGTTCTCGGTGGCGCAGGTGTCGATGAGGACGGCGTGGTCGTCGGTGACGACGAACCCGGCATTGTTGATCCACCAGGACCCGTCGTGCTGTATCCAGGCGTACACACCCGGGGCCACGGCGTGGGCGGTACCTGCGGTGCCCGCGGTGCCTGCCGCGTCCGGTGCCGGACTCTGGGCGGGGGTCATCGGCGGCCTCCGTCGGGTGCGAGGGCGTGCGGGTGCGAAGTGGCCCGCAGATCGCCGACGGGGCGCTCGGCACGCTCGGTCACGCGGCAGGTCTGGGTGCCCAGGTGCTCGACGCTCAGGGTGACGGTGTCTCCCGGGGCTAGGGGAGGGTGGGCGTCGAGCCCATGGCGTCCCCACAGTTCGGCCAGGCAGCCGCCGCCGCAGGTCCCGGAGCCGAGGATGTCGCCGGTGCGGATCTCGGTGCCCCGCGAGGCGTAGGCGATCATCTGGGCGTAGCTGAAGGCCATGTTGCTCCATACGTCCTCGCCGACGACGGTGCCGTTGACGGCCGCCGTCATCCTCAGGTTGTAGGCGTTGCCCGCCCGGTAGGGCTCCAGTTCGTCGGGGGTGACGAACACCGGGCCGAGCGTGGTGGCGCTGTCCTTGCCCTTGGCGGGGCCGAGGCGCACCTGCATTTCCGCGAATTGCAGGTCGCGCGCGGACCAGTCGTTCATCAGCACGTATCCGGCGATGTGGGACTCGGCCTCGTCGACGCTCAGGTCCCGGCCGCCTTGACCGATCACGGCGGCGACCTCCAGTTCGAAGTCGAAGCGCGTGCAGCCCGGCGGGATGCGCACGTTCTCCTGCGGGCCCTGGATGGCGTAGGGGTTGGTGAAGTAGAAGGCCGGCGCCTCGTACCACTGCTCGGGCGGGCCTGCCTCCGGTCCGCCCAGCCTGGCCACGCCCTCGACGTGACTCTCGAAGGTCATGAAATCCCGCACGGTCGGCGGCTGGGGAATCGGCGCCCGCAGCCTGAGCGAGGCGTAGCGGTGCACGGCACGGGGATCGCGCAGCGCGTTGTCCGCCGCGCTGTGCAGTCGCTGCGGGTCGTCGAGCAGGTCGATGAGACGGATACCGGGTGGCAGCGTGTGGACGAGGTCGTCGGCGTCGAGTACGCCGACGCGGTCGCCGTCGCTTTCGATGTAGGTGACGAAGCGCATGATCACTTTCCGGACTGCTGGTGTTCCGGAGCCGCCTGGAGTTCCGACGACATGCTGGCAATGAAGCCCCATGCTTCCGGCGGGGTGCCGGGCAAGGGGCGCCCGGCACCGGCGAGCCGGCCGAGGACTGTTTCGGCCGAGGCGTCCGCCCGTGCGAGCAGGGCCGGAAGATCAGTGCCGGTGAGCCGGCCGTCGCGCTTGGCGAAGCGGCCTGCGACCAGGACGTGGCGGACGTCGGCGGGGGTGGTCTGGAAGACGAGGGTGCCGGCCGGGTCGAGATGCGGGTGCTGGGACATGCCGAGGCCGCCGGTCACGATGATGTCGGCCTGCTTGCCGGGGGTGAGGCTGCCGATGCGGTGATCGAGTCCGATCGCCTCGGCCGCGTTGACGGTGGTCCAGGCCAGCGCCTCCTGCGCGGTGACGGTCACCGAGGTGGGGTCCCCGCCGGCGAGGTTGAGGTCCTCGGTGTCGGCCCAGCGTTGGAAGGCCAGGCCCATGCGCGTCTGGGTGAACAGGTCGCCGGTATTGAGGGAGACGACGTCGCAGGACAGAGTCGGTTTGATGCCATGCCGGCGGGCGGCTGCGAAGGCGGGGCGGCCCATGCCCATGTTGAGTTCGGTCTCCACCGAGATCGACAGCTTGGCGCCGTGGTCGGCCAGCAGACGCCACTCCTCGTCGGTGAGGGTGTTGCAGTGCACGTGGACCTGGTCCGGTCCGAGCAGGCCCGCCGCGGCGAACTCGCGCACGCCGCTCGGCAGTGACCACACGCAGCCGGTATGTGTGACGATCAGAGCGTCGTGTTCGCGGGCGGCGGCGATCTCGGCGCGGGTGGTGTCGAACGGCCGCGTGCCGTACTCGGTGAGCGCCACCCCGAGGGTCAGCAGCGCGTCCCGGCTCGGGAAGTGGGTGTCGGCGACGCGCCGGAAGTCCGCCAGGCGCAAGGCGTGATCGGTGAAGTGCGGCGGCTGGAGCGGGTTCGACTCGAAGAAGCCGTACCCGAAGACCGCGCGGATCCCCGCGTCCCGCAGCCCGGTGATCGCGGCGTCGGCGTGCTCGGGCGTGTTGTTGCAGTGCGAAAAGTCCAGGATCGTGGTGACGCCGGAATTCAGGGCGTCCAGGGCGCCGAGGTGATTGCCCAGGTGAACGTCCTCGGCGAGGTAGGCCGGTGAGACGCCGAGCCGGATGCCGAACAGGTAGTCCGCCAGGGTCCAGTCGGCGCACAGGGTGCGCAGCTGCGTCTGCCAGGTGTGCCGGTGGGTGTCGATCATGCCGGGCGCCACGATGTGCTCCGTGACGTCCACCGTCTCCGCCTCCTCGACGAAGAGGTCCGGTGCCACCGCGGCGATCACACCGTCCTCGATCAGCACGTCGCCGCGGGGCAGGTTCCCCAGACGCGGATCCATGGTGAGGACGGTGCCGCCGCGCAGTACAACGCGATGCCGAGCCATGATGATGACTCCTTCGTCATCCGAGCCACAGAGGCAGTGCCTCCCGTGGACTCACCTCACCAGAGAAGGAAGCCGGGGATCATCAGCCGAAATGGTTGTGAACCGGCCGTGACCGAGGTGTTGACGGCTCGGTCTCCTCTGACGTAAACGGAAGCACCGGCAGTGCGGGCGGTACGGAGCGGGAGGCACGGAGGCACAGGCATGGACATCCGGGCGCTCCGCTTCGCGGTGACACTGGCGGAGGAACTGCACTTCGGCAGGGCCGCGCGGCGGCACTACATCAGCCCCCAGCCCTTCGGCCGCCACATCCAGCGGCTGGAACGGGAACTGGGCGCCAAGCTGTTCGAACGCACCAGCCGCCGGGTGGCCCTCACCCCGGCGGGCGAGCGGCTGATCGCCGAGGCCCGAGCCCTGCTCGACACCGTGGACTCCCTCACCGAACACCACGGCCGCCACACCGCCGACGACAAGCTCCTCACGTTGGGCGTCCTGGGATTCGGACTCGGCGAACGCTGGCCGGACCTGACCGCGGCGGTGCACGGCCACGATCCGGACATCACCTTCTCCTACGCCGAACTGGACCTGGCCGACCAGTACGAAGCGGTCCGCAGCCACCGGGTTGACGTGGGCATCGTCCAGTACGTCGGCCCCGTCGACGGGCTCGTCTTCGAGCACGCCCTGACCATGCCCCGAGTCGTGGTCGTCCCGGCCCGCTCCCCTTTCGCCGACGCCGACCGTCTGACCGAGGCCGACCTCGGTGACAGCCCGTGGCTGCCCACCGCGCTCGCCCATCCCGCGCTCGAAGCATGGTCCGGCCCCGCCTCCGACGGGTCCCACAACCGCGGCGCCCTGCGCCACCCCGCCGCCATACCGGGAGCCGTGGCGACAACCGGCCGCATAGCCCTGCACGCCGAAGCCGCCGGACGCTTCTACCCACACCCGGACGTCCGGTTCGTCCCGCTCGACGGACCGCCCGTGGAGATCGCCGTCGCCACCCGCGCAACCGACGACCGCCACGCCATCGCCGCCGTCCGCCACGCCACGCGCCTTCTCGGCGGAGCTCGGTAAGTCGGCCAGAAGATCCGCGGGATTCTTCATCCAACCAGTGCTGTAGCCGGTTCCGAGGACGTGGCGCAGGGATCCAACAATGCCGTCCCCCGTCGTGATGGCAGGCTGCAACGGATTCCCGTGCCGATATGGGGGCAGAGTCAGTAGATGTCCGGCTCCTCGGCGAGCGGCAGCCGAGGCAGTGATCGGTT
The DNA here is from genome assembly GCF_040303285.1 of Streptomyces sp. NPDC096046. Classification (NCBI taxonomy): domain Bacteria; kingdom Bacillati; phylum Actinomycetota; class Actinomycetes; order Kitasatosporales; family Streptomycetaceae; genus Streptomyces; species Streptomyces sp. NPDC096046. The sequence continues at coordinate 6,478 of NZ_JBEOSZ010000097.1, forward strand.
TCGATGGCCAACGGATCCTTGGCAGGGCCTTGTCAGGGTGCGCGGCGTTTACGTATTTGACCGCGATGTTGGGGTGGATACCGAAGAGCCGGACGAGATGGACCGGGTCGGCGGTCTCCTGCGCCTCGTACAGGATGCGGTCGGCCCACACCTGCCGGGGCAGCAGTCCGATCTGGTCGAAGGCGGCCCGCAGGGCACAGTAGCTGAGCTGCGGCGATGCCGGATGCCGATAGGAGTGGGTGGTGATGATCAGATGCGGGTTGGTGGCCTGGGGCCAGCGGCGTCTGCGTTCGCGCAGCCAGTCGGTCACGAGGCGGACGCTCAGGTCGTCGAGGTAGACGGTGTGGGTGTGCTTACTGCGGTGGACCGCCAGCGTCTGCCGGGCCAGGTCTGCATCGGCCAAGTCGAGGCGGGCGACCTCGACGGCACGCACGGCGTGGATCGCGACCAGGCCGACAACGAGTCGCGCTGCGGGGCTGTCCAGCCGGTTCAGGGCCCCGGCCAGGCGGTCGCTGGACAACGGCAGCGGCAGGTGGACTCCGGCGGACGCCTGAATCCCGACGGTGGGATTGCGGAAGATCAGCTGCTCCTGCTTCAGGGCGCGGAAAATGCTACGCAGTACGCTGAGCAGTCCGCGAGTCACGTTGCCCCGGTGCCGGGCGAGTTCGGCCCGGACGTCGTCGGCGGTGATCTGCCGCAAATCCTGCCCGGCAGTGGCCCAGGAGGTCAGGGCGGGCCAAGCGATGCGCAGATAGTGCCGGATGCGCCGGTAGCCGGCCGGGGGATGCTGGAATCGGCCGCGGCCCCGCATGACGCGTACCCAGGTCCGTAGCTGGTCGGCCATCGGTTCGGGTAACTGCGCGATCCGCTCGTACAGGTGTCGTTCGTCGTGGCGATCCTGCCGCTCCGCACCCAGGTCTGGGATGCGAGTCTGGACCTGGCGCTGGGCGTCGGTAAGCAGCTGGGCTGGATACTCGGAGAGTTCGTCCTCTTCCAGCAGGGCCTGGCCGTCGAGGAAAGAGATCACGCTGCGGGTCGCGGCGGTGCCGGCCGCCACGGTCGCGGCCAGGGAGCGGACATCCCGCTCAGGAATCGGCGCGTGCGGGCCCACCCGGGCCAGCAGGGTATGCAGGACCAGTGCCGCACCGCCCACCACGCTGCCCTTGTCGGCGATCCAGGATTTCGGATAGCCGGCGGTGAACGCGTCCAACACCTTCTGCGCAGGATCCGGTAGCAGGCACAAGGCAGTGGTGGCGGCGTGCGGCTCGCGCTGCCAGGTACGGGGCATGGTGAACAGGACCAGTTGCCCCGGATCCATCGGCGCCGATGTCACCTGCTCCCTAGTCAGCGTCGCCCGGGCTCGATCACGTGCGCGGCTGACGGGGCCGGACCGCTTGTGCACGACGAACCCCAGCTCCCCGGCCCGCCGCTTGAGCTGGTGTGCCAGCACCCCGGCGAAGGCGAGCTGGGTGAAGGACACCGCGGCCAGCTCCGCGCCGCATTCCCGCACGTAGGTCAAGCAGCCGCGGCACAGACCCTCCTTGTGCAGAGGCAGGCCGTCCCTGTAGCAGCGCGGACACTCGCCCGGCGGGTAGAGGTCGGGGTTGTGCCGCCACTCGCCGCAGCCGCCGCACCGGGCCGTGGTGATTCCCCAGCTCCCGCAGTCCGTGCATGCCCCGACCGGCCACGCGGCGGGCGGCGGAACCGTGCGGGGCCGCAGCATCTCGGCCTGGGCGAGAATCTCGGCCGCGGTCTCCTTTAGCGGCAGCCGTACCTGGTCGAGCACCTCCGGTGCAATCAACGCCTCGCCCTCGGCATCCCGGATCGCCAATACGCACCGGATCAGCCGCATCACCATGTAGGGCCAGTTCGCTGCCAGACCTGCCTTCGCTGCTCGCTGTTCGGCGAGGGCGTACAGGACTGCTTCCTCGGGCCACGTCCGGGCGCTGATCCGCCGGGCGTGCGCACGCTCAAAACGCCGCCGGATGGGAAAGAGTGTCTGTTGCCCGCGGATTGCCGCCGGGCAGATCCGCGGGTCATCGATCAGCCGTCGCACCTTGTGCGGCCCGAGGGAGGGGCTGGCTGCGCCGCGCGGGCGCGGGAGGTTCCGTGCTTCGTGCCGACCGAGTCCCGGCATGTACAGGTGCAGTTGAGTCGGGCCCGGGAACCGCATCGATCCCGCACCTGACCTCCTCGCGCACCGCGATCACGCACGGGCGGCATAGGCCGTCGCCATCCACATGCCGGATCCGACGGCATCGCGCACAAAGTGCCTGGCCGGGGCGCTGTTTGGACCACCGGCGTGGACCCTCCCGCCGCGGCACTGGTCGTGCCGGACCCGGCTCGCCGCTCACCGCCCGGTTCGGCTCCTCCAGGTTCTGTGTGGCAGCCATGGGCTCGGCCTCCATAAGGTCGGCCACGCTGCATTCCAGTGCTGCGCAGATTTTGTCGAGGTCGTCCAGCCGCACCGTCACCGGGGTTCCGCCCCAAAGCGCGGCGACCTTGCTCAGCGACGGCGTGAATCCCACCTTCGCGAAAGTCGCCTGCAGATCGACCAGCCGCCAGATGTCGCGTTTAGCAGCCGCCCAGCGCAGATTCCACTTCACCGCAAACTCCCACTATCCGCGACCAGCCGCTGCCCGGCTCGCGCCGCCGACTGCCGCCAGCGGTCCGCGTGCTCCGGATCGGCCTGAGCCGTCGCCAGGTAATTCACCGTCGTAGTCGTCCAGACGTGCCCGAGTAGCCGCTGTACCTCCCACAACGTCATCCCGCGCTCGTAGTTGTGGGTGGCGCACGCGTGCCGCAGCAGATGCGGGAACAGCTCGGCCACCGGCCCGGGCAGATATAGCCGTGACGCTGTCTTCAACGCCCGACGGAAGGTCGCCGGGACCACCGCGGGGGCGATGGGCATGTTCAGCGCGGCCACCGGCTTCGGCAGCCGCTCGGAGGGAAACAAAGGCGCCGCGATGTGCTCCGGGTCGTCCCGGAACAGACCGCGGACCTCCTCCACGTACCACTACAGCAGCTCGCGCCCTTCCTCGAACAGGAACGCCTCCCGAGGCCGGGGCCCAGACCCCCGCGCGCCCTTGTCCTGGACAACGAACCGGCCCCAACTCCCGGACTCCCAGTGCACATCCCCGACCGCCACGCCACAAAGCTCCGAGGCCCGAACCCCCGACAGGTAGGCGATCTTCGCCATCACGTAGTCGCGGCACGCCACCGCCTCCTTGCGGGTCCGAGGGAGCGCATTCCGCCACGCGGCGAAGAATTCCCGCATCGCCCGTTGTGAGGGCGGTACCCGCAGCCCAAAGTCGCCTCGGTGGCGCGGCCGGTTGAACGGGTCGACCGGAGACTCCACCATCGTGCCGAACAGCCGGTGGATCTCCCCGGCGTACCTCTGCTCCAGGAACGCGAAGTACGCGTCGATCTTGCTGATTTTGGCGCGGACCGTTGAGCGGGCTCGCTTGCCCGGCCCGGCGAAATACCGGACCAACGCCGCAGGCGTGAGCTGCCACGGCACGATGTCGTAGTGCTCGCACACTCGATTACGGGCTTGATCAGCTGATCGATCGACGCTGGCATCAGCCCAGCCGCGTCCCTCGCCCACTGGTACTCGGCCAGCGTGTCGAAGAAGTAGGACCGCTCATCCCGCTGCCCCGAGCGACTCGGCCGATAGGTGTGGAGAGAGGACCTCCGCCAGACCGGTCGGCTCACTTGCAGGGGACAGGGAACGGGTTTCGAATTCCCCCATGAACCCGCAGATTACGAGCGCCGCCCCTGGAATCTGCGAGTGATTGCGGAAATCTCACGCCGTCGTGGGACGCCTCGAACAAGGGTCGCCCACCTGCTGACTTCCCTTGTTGATGCCCTCGGACATCAGGCCGGAACCCGTGCGTACTCCAGTAACGAAGTGGGCCGGCCACTCGCCCGCCGCCCGGGCCGCGGCAGTGCCGCGCCGCTGAAGCCGGTTCTGCAGCTGCTCGAAGGCGAGCCTGCCCGCGGACACCAGCGCCCGGAACCCGTCCCACTTCGGCTCCCCCGCCCAGCCCGGCCGCAGATCAGGCCCGGGCACGGGAGTGCTCAGCATCGGCTCCGGCAGTGTCCATGTCACACCGGATCCCTTCCACACAGCACGCCTATGCTGCCGTGTTTGCTACGACCCGCCCTCGGTCAGGTGGCGGTGTTTTCGATCCAGGGCTGCGGCAGCTGGCGCATCTCCAGAACCCGCAGGCCCAGCGACTGGCAGCGGGCCAGCAGGCCGAATAGGTGCGCCTCGTCGATGACCTGGCCGAGCAGCACGGTCTGGCCGGACATCACTACGTGCTCCATCTCCGGAAAGGCCCTGGCCAGGGTCTCCGACAGGTGTCCGTCTACGCGGATCTCGTAGCGCATGAGCTGCTCTCCCGCAGGTGGCCTGGGAAGGCGGGCTACGCCCTTACCCTGCGATCCTCAGCCCCGGCCTGCCGCCCAGCCTCACCCTGTGGGGGTGATAAGCCTGGCGGCTGTGTTGCGCGTCGGCGCCGCCTCCGCGCTGCCCGGCCGCTGGAGGGCCCAGGCGGTTGGGTGCGGATGGTGGGCGGCGGCGATCAGGCGCGCGACGGCCGGAGAAATCGCCCCTGAGTCGGCCCACCACGGGCCCCGGGGGATCAGCCATGACATCCCCGGGGCCCGGCATATGGAGTCGCGCTGTCCAACGACGGCTCGACTCGGGCGTTAGTAGCTGTTGTCGTTCCGAATCTGAGGGCGGTGTTTTCGCTGGTCAGACATAGGGCCGGTGAATCGGTGGAAGTGGTGGCGTGTTGTGTCGTCGCTCCCCGGGAGGTTTCGGGTGCC
>NZ_JBEOSZ010000098.1:0-10061 GCF_040303285.1 Streptomyces sp. NPDC096046
GACCCGACACCAACGACGCCGGAACCTCCACCCGCACCGAGTCACCCGCGAAGGAGTCCTGCGCCGGGCGGGGCCGGTCGCCGGGGACCTCCAGGACCGGTACGCCATCCAACTCCTCTCGCCAGAAGGCCAGTTGTTCGCGAAGCCGCTCGCCCGACAGCGCTTGGCGCTGCCAGACGGCGAAGTCGGCGTACTGCACGGCGAGTGGCGGCAGGAGGGGCGGGCGTCCCGCGGTGCGGGCGGCGTACGTCTCGCCGAGTTCGCCGACGAGTACGCCGAGCGACCAGCCGTCCACCACGATGTGGTGCACGCACAGCACGAGGACGGCCTCGGGTCCGGTCCCGAAGTCCGCGCGCCTGAGCAGCCGGGCCCGCACCAGTGGACCGCGGGCGAGGTCGAAGGGCCGGGAGACCTCGTCGCGCACCCGCTGCCAGAGCGTGTCGTCGTCCGCGTCGTCCGGCATCTCCGTGACCGGCAGCGGCACGTCGGCGCCCGGCAGCACGACCTGCTGGATCTGTCCGTCAGGGCCTTCGCGGAACACCGTGCGCAGCGCCTCGTGCCGGGCGACCAGTGCACCGAGTGAGCCCTGAAGGGCCGTGGCGTCGACGGCTCCGCGCAGCCGCAGGACGATGGGCAGTACGTAGGCGGTGGAGTCGGGTTCCAGCGCGTGGAGATACCACAGGCGCTCCTGTCCCGGCGAGGTGGGGAAGGTGTTCTCTGCGCCCGGGGTGCGGGGCAGGCCGGGGACGGCGGGGTTCTTCGCGGCCTTGCGGCGGGCGAGTTCCAGGGTGAGCCTGGCGCGCTGCTCGGCGGTGAGGCCGGCCAGGGCGTTGGCGAGCGGTGCTTCGGAGGTCATCTGCTGCTCCTGGGGCGTCAGGCGCCGAGTGTCATGAGGTCGAGATCGCGGGCGAGCACGTCGAGTACGGGCCCGGGGTGTTCGTGCAGGAAGAAGTGGCCGCCGGGGAAGACCCGCAGCAGGCGGTCGCCGTCGAGCTCCTCGTCCGCCCACGGCCAGGCCTCCGCCTCGCCGACCAGCGGGTCGTCGCCGCCGAGGTAGACACGAAGAGCGCACGGCAGAGGGGGTTCACGGCGGGCCCGGTGCCTGGCGAGGATCTCCAGGTCGGCACGGAGCACCGGCAGATAGAGGCGCAGGAACTCGGAGTGCGAGCGCAGCTCGGCCGGCAGACTGCGCGACTGGTCGAGCAGCGCGATCAGTTCCTCGTCCGGCGTCCCGGCACCGGCCTGCCAGCGCGGCGGCGGTGGCGCCGTGGGCGCGGGCGAGGCGGCGGCGATCAGGCCCCGCACCGGGTGACCGCGCCGGTGGCGCAGCGAGCGTGCCAACTCCCAGCCGACGACGGCGCCCATGCTGTGTCCGAAGATCACCAGTGGGAGCTCGTGCAGAGCGTCGAGGGCGGTCTCGATGCCGTCGACGACCTCGGCCATGCGGGTCACGGGCCGCTCGCTCATCCGGGTGCCGTGCCCGGGCAGCTCGACCGCGACCACCTCGGTGCCGGCCGGCAGTCCGGCGGCCCAGTGGCGGTAGAGGTGGGCGGCGCCGCCGGCCGGCGGCAGGCACAGCAGCCTGCGACTGGCCGGCCCCGGCGTCCTCCAGATCGTGACCCAGTCGGAGGCCGAGGTGCGTCCGGTGCGTGATCGCGTACCCGGACCGCCGGTGGGCGGGGAACCGCTGCGCATGGCGACCGCTACTCCTCGAAGTGGCCGGGGGCGAGGCTGCGCAGCACGCAGAACTCGTTCCCCTCCGGGTCGGCGAGCACCGTCCAGCTCGCGTCCTTGGGGGTGCCGATGTCGAGACGACGGGCACCGAGCGCGAGGACGCGCTCCACCTCGGTGGGCTGGTCGGAGTCGATGGGGCAGATGTCGAGGTGCAGGCGGTTCCTGCGGACCCTCGCGGTGTGTCCGCGGCTGAAGACGATCTGCGGCGCGACGGCCGCACGGCGCAGTTCGTCGAGCGGGGCGAGCTCGACGGGGCCGATCTCGACGAGGTCGCCTCCGCGGTCCTCGTGGACGGTGTAGTCGAGGACCGCGCACCAGAACGCGGCGAGTCCGCGTGGGTCCAGGCAGTCGACGACGAGTTGTTCGAAGCGGCTGGTCATGCGGTGGCCTCCCGCGCCGTCGGGGCCGTGGCCGGACGCAGCCGGTGCTCGCGCAGCCGCTCGTAGAAGGGCCGCTGGGCGGCCTGGAGGCCGGCGAGGTAGGGGTTGTTGGCGACCGTGTCGGCGTAGACGCCCGACCCCTCGTGGATGCCGGTGCTGGCCGCCGCGTCCCGGTGCCAGGCCTCGAAGACCTGCCACTCGCTGCGCTCGCCCGCCCGCCAGTTCAGCGCGTCGGGCAGATACGGCAAGCCGGTCGAGGAGCTGTACGCGGCCGCGATGCCGGCCGGGTCGGCCACCAGGTCGTCGGCGTCGACCACGACGGGGACGGTACCGACTGCCTCGCGCACCAGCTCGAAGATCTCCCAGCAGTGTCCGAACCCGACCTGTTCGGCGCTGAGTCCGGGGTTGCGGGCGTAGTGCGACGCGATGGCCTCGGCCGGGTCGCGGACGATGAAGGTGTGCTGGATCGCGGTGGTCAGCCGGGGGTCAGTGAGCAGCCCGGGGTAGCGGCAGTCGGTGGTGTCCTTGAAGTAGACGGGGCGGCGGCCGGTGCGGGCCAGCTCCAGGATGGCATCGAGGAGCGCCGTCTCGCTCTCGTGGACGCGGCCGTCGATCTCGTAACCGCCCTTGCTGGCCAGGACGTTGAAGGGCTCGTGGAGGACCGTCAGATCACCGCGCTCGATCATCATGCGTTCGAAGGCCGTCGAGCGGCAGCGCGGCGGGCTCCACATGGCGATCACGGCGGGGCCGGGGGGACCGGTCCGAGGGCTGTTCATCAGGTTCCTTCCGTTGGCGAGGACGTCCGTTGGCGGGGGTGTCCGTTAGAGGGAAAGTCCGGTCACTCGCGGGAGAGTGCCGGGAGGCTGAGCACCCAGGCGGCGGCGAGCCCCGCGGCGGCCAGGTAGAAGGGCGCGCGCAGACCCGCCAGGGAGGCGGTGGCACCGCCGGCCAGGGCGCCGAGCGGCGCCATGCCGACCGCGACGAGGCGGTAGGAGCTGCCGACCCGGCCGAGAAGTTCGCCGGGGACCAGCACCTGGCGCAGCGAGGTGGTGACGACGGTGATCACGGCCAGCGCCATGCCGACGACGCTGAGCACCCCGGCGGCGGGCAGCGGCCGGGAGGTGGAGCCCGCGACGGCGAAGGCGAGCGGTGCGAGGCCGCAGCACAGCAGCAGGGTGCGCGTCCGGCCCAGGCGCCGGGTCAGGAAGGGGGTGACGACTACGCCCACGACCCCGCCGACCGCGATGACGGACATGAGCAGCCCGTAGCCGACGCTGTCGACGCCGAGCACGTCGTACGCGTACAGCACGGCGACCGAGACGACAGCGCTCAGCGCGAAGTTGAAGGCGCCGACCAGCGCGCACACCGCCCGCAGCAGCCGGTGCCGCCACAGCCAGCGGATTCCCTCACCGGCGTCGGCGAGCAGTGAGGTGCCGGCGGCTCGGGCCGCCGAGCGCGGGACGGCACCCGCGAGGCGCGCCAGGAGCAGCGCCGACAGCGCGAAGGTGAGGGCGTCGACGGCATACGGCAAGGACGTGCCGGAGAGCAGGAGAAGTGCGGCTAGTGGCGGTCCGGCGAGCTCCACGCAGAGCATCGCCCCGCCCTGGAGCAGGCTGTTCGCCTTGTCGAGGGCCGGTTCGGCGACCAGACGCGGCAGGACGGCCAGTGCCGCGCTGTCCCGCAGAGTTTCGACCACGCCCATGACCAGGGCGAACACCACAAGCAGCGCGATGTGGCCGTGGCCGGTGACCAGCGCGAGAGTGAAGAGGGCGGCGATGAGCGCGCGGGACGCGTCGGCCCAGAACATGACCCGCTGCTGGTCGTGCCGGTCGACGAACGCACCGGCGAAGGTCCCCGCGAGTACCCAGGGCAGCTGTCCGGCGAACGTCACCAGGGACAGCAGCATCGGGTCACGGGTGAACAGAGCGGCGGTCAACGGCAGTGCGGCCAGCCGCAGTCCGTCTCCCCAGGAGGCGACGAACGTAGCGGTCCACAGCTTCCAGAAGGGGCCTGGGAGCCGCTTGTCGTCCTCGGTCGTGGTCCGGGCGGGCGCTCCGGCCCCAGCGGTCCCCCCATCGGTCCCGTCGACCGCTTCGGCGCGGTCGACCTCCTCGGCCCCCTCGGCCCGTCCGGCCCGTTCGGCTTCCGGCGCGGAGGTCATGGCGTGGGCCTCCCGCTGGGCACCGCCTGCTGGGTGAGGGGCTCGGCACGGCCCACCATCGCCGCCACCTCGGCCCGCGAGCAGACACCGAGTTTCTTGAAGATCCGCGCGAGGTACGTCTCCACGGTCTTCGGGCTCAGTTCCAGGGCGTGAGCGATCCGCTGGTTGGTGTGGCCCTGGCTCACCAGAACGGATATCTCCCGCTCACGGCCGCTGAGTTCGGGCAGCAGCTGCTCCGGCGCGGACTCGTCGGCGGTGGGCGGGGCGATGCCGTGGAGCAGATCGACCTCGTCGCGCAGCTGTCGCGCGCATTCCAGCATCGGCGTGCTGCCGGTGGCGGTCGCGGTCTCCTCGGCCTCCGTCGCGCAGACCAGCGCCTCGGGGAAGTAGCCGAGCCGCATCCGCACATGGCCGAGTCCGGCGAGCAGCCTGGCCTTCAGGTGGATCTGCCCGAAGCGCCGGGCCAGGTCGGTGGCGCGCTCCAGCTGCCGCTCGGCCTCGCGCAGACGGCCGAGGAAGAGTTCCGCGCCGGCCAGCCACAGCATCGCCTCCAGATGCGCGGCGAGCGATTCGTCCGTACGCGAGTCGATCAGCGCGGCGGCCCGCTCGGCATGCCCGGCGGCGGCCGCGGACCGGCCGAACTGCGCCTCGGTGGCGGCGAGCGCCGCCAGCGCCGACAGGCGCAGCGGATGTCCGTCACGGGCGGCGAGCACGGTCAGCGCGGCCCGGTCGGCGCTGGTCCACTGGCCGCCGGCCTCCAGGACGAGCGCGGTCGTGGCCAGCCGCAGCCGGCAGCACTCCGTGCCCGCCATGGGTGTGCCGATGCCGAGGACCGGCAGGTCGGCCCGGTCGTGCCGGCCGTAGCGGCGCTCGTAGTCGGCGGTGTCGCAGTCGGCGGCGCGTCCGGCAAGCTCGCCGCGGAGCAGTTCGCGGGCGGCACCGTACCGGCCGAGCAGCCGGTGCACCTCGGCGTACCCCTCGACGACCTCGGCCCGCAGCGCGGTCGGCAGCTCGGTACCGGGGGTCAGCAACCGCTGGAAGACGGCCGCGCTCTCCTCGAACTCGCCGTCGTAGAGCAGGGAACGGCCGAGTACGGTCTGCGCCCGCGCTCGGAGGACCGGGTCGGCGGTGACCACCGGGCGCAGGGCGTGCCGAGCCCAGCGCAGGGCCGCCCCGGGGTCGCGCAGCGCGGTGTCCTCGGCCGCGTCCACCAGGGCCCGTACATCGTCGTCGTCGGCCACCTGGACCGCGTACAGGAGTTGCTGGGCGCGCAGCTCGGCCGATCCCTGGTGCGTACGCAGGGCGGCGGCGGCCCGGGCGTGAGCGCCGGAGCGCCAGCCGCGGCCCGCCGAGTGGTACGCCACGGCCCGCAGCACCGGGTCTCGGAAGCGGAAGTCGGGGCCCTCGCCGACCGGCCGCACCACGTCCTCGGCCAGCGCCTCGTCCAGCCCCGCGCTTGCCTCTGAGGCGTCCAGCTGAGCGACCTCGGCGGCGATCCGGAACTCGAAGGTGTCGCCGAGCACGGCGGCGGCCCCGACCAGCGCCCGGCCCGAGGGGCCGAGCGGCCGGAAGTCGCCGAGTGCGGCGGACACCACCCTGGCGGGCGGCTCCGTGGGCACCGAGGGCACGTCGGAGGGTGCGGCGGGCCCCATCGCGGCGAGCGCGAGGAGCAGGCCGGGGTTGCCGCCGCTGCGCTTGAGCAGGGAGCGCCGGGCACGCTCGTCGAGGCCGGCCGGCAGCAGCTCGGCCAGGTCGTCCTCGTCGCGCGGGCCCAGCTCGACGCGTTGCGAGAAGCCGCGGGCGGCGGCCTCGTCGAGCAGGGTGTGGATACGGTGGTCGAGCTGGCGCGGCCGGTGCGCGACCGCGATCAGCACCGGTGCCGCGGGGGGCCGCTCCAGCAGATAGCCGAGCAGGTCCAGGGAGTCGGCGTCGGCCCGGTGCAGATCGTCCAGGACGAGCAACAGGCCCTGCCGGTCCGCGAGACGACCGATCAGACTGCGCACCGCACGGCACTCGCGGTACCGGTCCCGGTGCGGGGGCTTGTCGGGCGCGTGGTGGCTCATCGAGGGGAACAGCACCGCGAGGCGGTGCTGCTCGTCCTCGGTGAGACAGCCGTGCGGCCCGCCCGGGGCGTCGGTGACCAGGTCGTCCAGTGCGTCGAGGAACACTCCGAACGACGCCGAGTCCTGGAGCCGGCCCGAACGGCTCCGGGCGACGGCCCATCCGCTGCTCGCGGCACGCCGCGTGAGGTCGTCCAGGCGGCGGGTCTTGCCGCTCCAGGCTTCTCCCACGATCTCGAGTCCCCGGGCGGATCCGCCCGGAGCCAGTAGCTCATCGAGCAGTTGCTGCCAATGGGCCATCACAGTTCGCTTCCCCCTCCTTGGTCCGTTGGGCGAGTCGGCGGTCGCCGTCAGAGTGCGGAGGTCCGGGTCTCGTCCATGGCACGGCGGAGACTGAGCGGCCGCATGTCCGTCCAGTTCGCGTCGATCCAGGCGAGGCATTCGTCCTTCGGACCGGTCACACCGGCCGCCCGCCACCCTTCGGGGATCTCCTGGTCGGTCGGCCAGACTGAATACTGCTCCTCGTCGTTGACGACGACCCAATAGGACTCAACGGCTGCGTTGATCATCGTTCACTCCGGTTTCGGCTTTCGGCGAGAAATGCGATCCGGTGGTGAAACTAGCGAGCTCCCGAGGACCGAACCACGAGGTCGGGGAGGACTTTGTCAGCTACCCGGCGCGCCCGGACGACTATGTCAACTCACCTGGAGACCTTGTCAGATGGGCGCGACAAACCCCATTGATGCTCTCAATAATCCCGGAACAGCAAGTGTTCTGAACCTCTCGCCCGAATTGCCGAACGTCCCAGACACGGAGAGATCGGTGCTTCACATGCCCAATTCCGGGAAAAGTTCCCCTTCTTCCGCGCACCCGGTGCCACGGGCGGGAGCGAGCCCGAAGGCGCGCCTCGTCGGACTGGCTGTCCTCGTCCTGTTCCTGGTGCTGGCCGGCACGTCCGTCCTGACGCTCCAGCCACCGGCCCCCAGGCCGGCCGACGCCCCGGCCGGTGAGTTCTCGGCCGGGCGGGCGCTCACGGACGCCGAGATCATCGGCAAGGAGCCACGCCCGCTCGGCAGCCGGGGCGCGGCAGCCGCCCGCGACTACCTCATCCAGCGCCTGACCACGCTCGGCGCCTCGGTCGAGTCCCGGCCACAGCCGGTCTCCCAGGACGCGGAGGGCACCGCCCTGGTCGCCCAGGTCACCAACATCCACGCCCGGTTCCCCGGCGCCGCCGGCCCGAAGGCCGGGCACGTCGTGCTGATGGCTCACTACGACTCCGTGCCGGCCGGTCCCGGGGCCTCCGACAACGGAGTCAACGTGGCGGCCATCCTGGAGATCGTGCGAGCGCTGCGGGCGGACGGCGGGACGACCCGCAACACGATCGACGTGCTGTTCACGGACGGTGAGGAGCCCGGTCTGCTCGGCGCGCACGCCTTTGCGGCCGCCGGCTCCCTGGACCCGGAGAACACGGTCGTACTGAACCTGGAGGCGCGCGGAGTGTCCGGGCCCTCCGTCATGTTCGAGTCGGGGCCGCGCAACAGCGGCGTCCTGTCGGCGCTGAGCGAGGCGGACCGGCCCGTCGCCACCTCGCTGGCCGACGAGGTCTACATCTACCTGCCCAACGACACCGACTTCAGCGAGTTCAAGAAGAAGGGCTTCACCGGCCTCAACTTCGCCTTCGTGGACGGCTCCGCGCTCTACCACACCCCCGGCGACTCGGTCGCCAACATCTCCCCCGACAGCCTTCAGCACCAGGGGGACAGCGTTCTGGCCGCCGCCCGTGAACTCGGCGGACAGAACCTGACCACGCTGGCCGCCGGCTCCGCCGACACCTACTTCACGGTCAACGCCTTCCTCGTGCGCTACCCCCACGCACTCGTCCTGCCGCTGTCCCTGCTCACCGTCGCCGGGTACGCGTTCACCGTCTGGTACGCGGGCCGGCGCGGCATCGCGCGCGGCGGTGTCGGCCGGTCCGCCCTGACCTTCCCCCTCGCGCTGACCGCGGCGGCCGTCGTCGGTTACGGCGGCTGGCAGGTGCTCTGCCTGTTCGAGCCCGGCTACGGCGACCTGTCGATGGGCGACAGCTACCGGCCGGGCTGGTTCCGGGCCGCCTTCCTGACGCTCACCGCCGCCGCCGTCATCGGCTGGTACGTGCTGCTGCGCCGCAAGGTCTCCGTGCACCAGCTGGCCATCGGTGTCTGGGGCTGGCTGACCGGCCTCGGCCTGCTCACCGCCGTCCTCGCGCCCGGCGCCTCCTATCTGTTCGTCTGGCCGGCCCTGCTCGGCTGCGCCGCCCTGCTGACCGCGCTGCGCCGGACCGGCGACAACGCGGCCGACGACGCCGACGCCGGCGTCTGGCGCACCGTCGCGGTTGCCGCCCCCGCGCTGGTCGCGCTTCCCCTGCTGCTGCCGGTCATCGTGCTGGTCTTCCCGACCCTCGGTCTGTCGCTGGCCGTCGCGCCACTGGTCCTCATGGCGCTCCTGGTCACCGTGTCCCTGCCGCTGCTCGCGCTGCTGCCGCGCCGTACCGCGCCGGTGAGCGCGTGGCTGGCTCTGGCGGCCGGTGTCGCACTGGTCCTCACCGGCGTTCGGATCGACACCTTCGACCCCTCGCACCCCCGCCACACCACCCTGGCGTACGCCTGGGACGCCGACCGGGGCACCGGGCACTGGCTGAGCGCCGACACCGCCCCGCCGCAGTGGACGAGCGCCCTCGCCGGGTCCGAACGAGCCGATCTGCGGGCCGCCTTCCCCACCTTCCCGACCACGCTCGCCGGCGGTCTCGCCACCCAGTCCCGCATCGCCACGGCCGCGTCGGGCAGCGGGCCGGCCGCGCCGTCGGTGCGGGTGAGCTCCGGCCGGGCGGACGCCGAGGGCACCCGTGCCGTACGGCTGCGGATCGAGCCGCAGCCCGACACCTCCTACGTCAGTGTCTTCGCCGACACCACGTCGCACGCGGTGCGTGACGCCGCCGTACTGGGCGCCACCGTGCGCGGCGGTGTCAACCGGCCGACGTCGGCCGGCCCCTGGAAATGGGGCTTCGCGGTGTGGACGGTCCCCACCGACGGCCTGGACATCGAGCTGCGCGTCACCGGCAAGGGTGAGATCCCGCTGCGCGTCACGGCTTACACCCGTGGCCTGCCCAAGGGCGCGGGCGACCTGCCGGCCGGCCTGACCTGGGGCACCTGGGGGGCGAACCTCACCGACGTCACGGCGGTGGGCCTGACAGTACGCGGCTGACGTCAGACGCTTTCCGCACAGTGCACGCGGGCGCTCGGCCGGGTTTTCGGCCGAGCGCCCGCGTGTTGTGCGCCTCGGGCTACAACGTCGCCAGTGCCGCGAGCAGTTCGTCCTCGTCGGCGTCCGCGAGCTGGATCTCCTGGACGGCTTCCGCGAGCGCCTCGACGGTGGGCCGACCGCTGATCATCCGCTCCAGCGGCACCTCGATCCCGAAGGTGTCCCGCACTCGCGAGACGATCTGGACCGCAAGCAGCGAGTGCCCTCCGAGCGCGTGGAAGTCGTCCCGCACACCGACGGTGTACGGCACCCCCAGCACCTCGGACCAGATCAGCGCCAGCTCCTTCTCGACCTCGTCGCGCGGCTCCACCCGCTCCCCAGCAGGACCGCCCGTCTCGGTCACGTCGTGTGTGGGGGTGGGGAGTTGGTGGTGGTCGGTCTTGCCGTTGGGGAGTTGGGGGAGGTGGGGGAGGTGGGTGAGGTAGGTGG
>NZ_JBEOSZ010000099.1:0-8801 GCF_040303285.1 Streptomyces sp. NPDC096046
AAGTACACCCAGTACGAGGGCTTGCACCCGGCACGCCGAGAGCACGCACCGGACGCCGCTCCTTGACGGGCAAACGTTGCCTGCCGCGGCACTGGTTCGGTGGGGTGACGAGACAGAAGGGGTGGCCGACGGGGTCGGCGTACACCCGGTATCCGACCGGCTTGTCCGAGCCGTCGAGCAGGGTCGCGCCCAGCGCGAGCACACGCGGCTCGGCCACGTCGAGATCCGCGACCATGACGTCGACATGCATCTGCTGAGGGTGGTCAGAGACGGACCACTGCGGCGGCCGGAAGTCGTCGACCCGTTGGAATGCCACGAGAGGGGCACCGGACTCATGGCCGAGCACGACGAACTCCCTGCTGTCCTCCAGCCGCGAGAGTGACAGCAGCTCCCCGTAGAAGTCGGCGAGCTCGGAAGGCTCAGAGCAGTCGATGACGATGGCGTACAGCTGTCCGATCATCCCGCCGACTATGGTGCTCACGACCCGGAAACACCACGTGTTTTCCGCATCGTGCCGTGAGGACGGACCGCTCTTCCCGTCCACATAGCCCAGCCCCGTGATCAGTCTCGGCGCAGCGAGCGTGACGACGAGGGCGAGCAGGGCCCCGGCGGGGTTGCCCACGCGGCGCAAGAACCGCGCCGGTTGGGTGGGCGGGCCGCCGCGAGGAAGCGGAGACAGCGATCGGGAAGGTCACCGCCGGCACGATGAGGGTGGTGCGGATCTGGGCGAAGCGGTCGTCGACCACGGCGTCGGCGTTCGAGGCCAATCCGTAGGACAGCAGCATCCACGAGATGGCGACCAGGCCGAGGATCGTCCGCAGGACCTGCACCCTCGTGACGGCCGGATCGTGGACACGGTCCGGCCGGGACGGCGTGAACACCGCGCGTCCCACCGCTTTCGGATTGAAGAGACGTCCGAAGCTCAGTCGGCGCGCCGGATCCGGCGGCCGCGGGCCCGGCGGAGACACGGGCGGCCAAGCCGATTCGGGCCGCCGTCCCGCTCCGTACGGAGCTGGCGCCCCGCTACCGCCCCCGCTCGTCTCCGAGTCCCTTCCGTCGCCGTCCTCAGAGGTCCCGAGGAGAATACGCAGATATCAGGGTGCCGAAACACTGGTCTGCTCGAAGAAGGCCGAGGGCCGCCGCCGCCAGGCGACCGCTGGGGCAAGAACGGGACGAGGGGCGAGCGCCGCGATCGGACTCGACGCGCCATGCGCGGCCCCCGCTTCAGCACAGCACGCGCAGTGCGCCGGGCAGCACTGTGGCCGTGACGGGCAGGACGGCCTCGATCTCGCCGTCCGCGCCGTAGGGGAGCTCCCTGTCGGCCTCGATGCGTATCTCCCGGCCGCGTACGACCCGCACTTGGGGGCGGTGGACGTGGGCGCCGGTGTCGAGTTCCTTCATCAGCGCGAAGAACAGCCGGCGCGGCGCGTCCCGGATCATCACGACGTCCAGCAGGCCGTCGTCCAGCCGGGCCTCGGGAGCGATACGGCGCGCGGAGCCGTAGTAGCTGGAGTTCGCCGCCACGACGGTGTAGCCGGTGCAGGCGTGTTCCGTGCCGTCGACGGTGATCCGGTAGCGGGCGGGGCGCCAGGTGCTGATCGCGCGCAGGGCACCGGCGTAGTAGGAGGCCGAACCGCGCAGCATCCGGGATCGGTTGGCGTGCAGGTTGGCCAGCGCGTCCACGCCCGCGTAGACGCTGCCGAGCACGACGGTGCCGGCGTGGGCGGACGAGGTGACCTGGATGGTGTCCACGGCGCGCGGTGTGCCGTGGAGCAGCACCCGGGCCACACCGTCGGGATCGCGGGGCAGGCCCAGGGCCCGGGCGAAGTCGTTGCCGCGCCCGGCCGGGACCATGCCGAACAGTGCTCCGGTGCCGCTGAGGGCTCCGCCGATGCTTCCGGTGATCCCGTCGCCGCCGACGGCGAGCACCACCCGGCCGCGTTCCCCGGCACTGCGGGCGAGTTCGCGGGCGTGGGCGAGGCTGCGGCTGTACTCGGTCTCCAGCCCGGCGCCCGCCTCCCGCAGCAGTCGGGCCACCTTCAGCAGCGCCGCAGCGCTGGTGGCTCCGCCCGCGGTGGGGTTGACGACGGCGGTGAACTGTCGCATCGATGTGCCTCCGGGCTGACGGTGGTGCCGGTCTGTCGTCTCATGGGGTGGCGTGCGCCCAGGCGGGGGGCGTGGCGGTGGGGCTGCGGTCAGTCGGTCGGCAGCAGGACGCCGGGGTTCAGCAGGCCGTCCGGGTCCAGGCGTCGTTTGACGGCCCGCAGCGCCGCGACACCCAGGTCGGTGGCCTCTCGCACGTACCAGTCGCGGTGATCGGTGCCGACCGCGTGGTGGTGGGTGATCGTGCCGCCTGCCGCGAGGATCGCCTCGTTCGCGGCGTGCTTGGCGCGCGTCCAGTGCGCCACCGGGTCCTCGCCCTGCGCCGAGACGACGGTGAAGTACAGCGAGGCACCGTTCTCGTAGACGTGCGAGATGTGGCACATGACCAGGGGCGGGGTGCCGTTCTCGGTGAGCGTGGCGGTCAGTGCGTCGCGGACGGCCGCGTACAGGCCGGGCAGCCGCGACCAGTAGGCGGCGGTCTCCAGCGTCTCGGCGAACGCGCCCGCCTCGAGGAGCGAGTCCCGCAGGTAGGGTGCCGCATAGCGGCCGTGCGCCCAGCGCCGGCCCGGTTCGCCGCCCGCGAACTCGCCCTCGCAGTCGGTGAGTACGGCAGCGGCGGCTGCCCGGCGCCGCGCGGTGTCCTCCTCGGTTCCCTCGAAGCCGACCACGGCGAGGCATCCCGCGCTCCGCTGCTCGACGCCGGAACCGATGGCGTCGGGCTGGGCCAGGCCGATCAGCGTCTCGGTCTCGTCGGACAGCCTGAGGACGGTGGGACGCGGGCCGTCCTGGGCGAGCCGGCGCAGAGCGGCGGCGCCCGCGTCGAAGGAGGCGAAGCGCCACCCTTCGTAGCGGCGGGTTCGCGGGGCCGGCCGGACGCGGACGGTGACGGAGGTGATGACGCCGAAGGCGCCCTCCGAGCCGAGCAGCAGCTGTCGCAGGTCGGGGCCGGCGGCCGAGCGGGGGGCACGGCCCGTGTCGAGGGTGCCTTCGGGTGTGGCGAGGGTGAGCCCGAGGACCATTTCGTCGAAGCGGCCGTAACCGGCCGAGGCCTGGCCGCTGGAGCGGGTCGCGGCGAAGCCGCCGATGGTGGCCCACTCGTAGGACTGGGGGAAGTGGCCGAGGGTGAAACCGTGTTCGGTCAGGAGCGCCTCGGCCTCGGGTGCGCGCAGACCGGCCTGCAGGGTGGCGGTCCGGGAGACGGAGTCGAGGTCGAGCAGGCGGTTCAGGTGCCGCAAGTCCAGGGCGACCAGGGGCCCCCGGCCGGTGGGTGCGAGCCCTCCGACTACGGACGTTCCGCCGCCGAACGGGACGAGGGCGAGGCGGTGTTCGGCACAGACGCGGAGCACGGCGAGCACCTCGTCGTGGCTCTGCGGAAGGACGACCGCCGCGGGCGCGTCGGCGGTGTCGCCGGCGCGGATGCGCAGCAGGTCCGGGGTGGACTTGCCGCGGGTGTGCCGGACGCGGCTCTCGGTGTCGGTGCGGACGCCTTCCGCCCGATCGCCGAGTGCGGCTCGCAGCGCGTGGAGGGCGGTGCCCTCCAGGGCGGGCGTGGAGATCTCCACGTCCTCCAGCCGCACTGATGCCGTGGGCCGCGGCTTGACGCCGAGCCAGTCGCGCAGCAGCCCTGTCACGGTGTCGGGCAGCGGCGTCGCCCTGGCCGGGTCACCCCAGCCGTTCCACAGCATGTCCATGCCTGTCGTCCTCGCCGGTCGTCGGGGTTGCCGCTGGAGCGGCTCTAGCCGTTACACTGTTACACATGGCGCCTAATCGTCACAACAGCTCGGCCCAGCAGAAGTCCTCCGACAGCGACGTGGTGCTCGACGCCGTCCGCGACTGCGTCCTCGCGGTCGGGGTGCGCCGGACGACCATGACCGACGTGGCCCGCCGCGCGGGCGTCTCCCGTATGACGCTCTACCGCCGCTGGCCCGACGTCCGCTCTCTCGTCGGTGATCTGATGACCCGCGAGTGGATCGCCGCCGCGACCGGAGCCATGCCCGAAGGCCGGCCCGAGGTGGGCACGCGCCCGCCGCTCATCGACGGCCTGGTCGCCGGAGTGAACGCGTTCCGCGCCCACCCGCTCTTCCAGAAGATCGTCGACGTGGACCCCGAACTCCTCCTGCCCTACGTACTGGACCGGCGCGGCGCCAGCCAGGAAGCCCTGCTGGAACTGCTCGCGACGGCCCTGCGCGAGGGTCACGCGGACGGCTCGGTGCGGGAAGCCCACGCCGAACGCCAGGCCCGGACCGTGCTGCTGATCCTCCAGTCCTTCGCCCTGTCCCTGCGCACCATGACCGACGAGGACGACGAAGAGCTCACCACCGAGGCGTTCCTCGCCGAACTGCGCACCGTCCTGGAGAGGACCCTCACCCCATGAGCCAGACCGCCGTCCCGGCCGCCGGGGCCTCCCTGTCCGCAGCCCGGCGCGCCCGCGAACTGTCCGAGGCGACCGACGGCCGTGTGGTGGACGTGCTGGTCGTCGGCCTCGGCGCCACAGGTGCCGGAGCGGCCCTGGACGCCGCCGCCCGCGGACTCGACGTCATCGCGGTGGACGCCCACGACCTGGCCTTCGGCACCTCCCGCTGGAGTTCCAAGCTCATCCACGGAGGGCTGCGCTATCTGGCCTCGGCGCAATGGGACGTCGCTCACGAGAGCGCCGTCGAACGCGGTGTGCTGATGGAGCGTACGGCCCCCCACCTGGTGTCCGCCCAGCCGTTCGTCCTGCCCCTGACCGGTCTCGTCTCGCGCGGCCAGGCCGCGTTGGCCTGGGCCGGTTTCCGGGCCGGCGACGCCCTGCGGCTGTCGGCCCGCACGGCTCGCACCACCCTGCCCGCCCCGCGACGGCTCTCCCCCGTCGAGACCCGGCACCTGGCCCCGGCACTGCGCCCCGACGGGCTGCGCGGCGGCCTGCTGTCGTGGGACGGAAAGCTCACCGACGACGCCCGCCTGGTGACCGCCCTCGCCCGCACCGCCGCCGCGCACGGGGCCCGCGTACTGACCCGCGCCCGGGCGCTGGAACTGACCACGAGCGGCGCCCGGATACGCGACGAACTCACCGGCGACGAAGGCGAGATCCGCGCCCGCACGGTGATCAACGCATCCGGCGTGTGGGCCGGCGGCCTCGTGGACGGCATCCGGATCCGGCCCTCGCGCGGCACCCACCTCGTCCTGCGCTCGGAGCACATCGGCCGGCTCCCCGCCGGCCTGCACATCCCCGTCCCGGGCGAGACCAACCGCTTCGTCCTCGTCCTGCCGCAGGGCGACGGCCGCGTCTACGTCGGGCTCACCGACGAACCCCTCGACGGGCCCGTGCCCGACGTTCCCGAGGCACCCGAGAGCGACATCGGTTTCCTGCTCGACGTACTCGGCTCCGTACTCGACGTCCCCGTCCGCCGCAGCGACATCGTCGGCGCGTTCGCCGGCCTGCGCCCCCTGCTGGACACCAGCGACACGGCATCGCCCGGCGGCGCCTCCCGCACGGCCGACATCTCCCGCCGGCACGCGGTGCTGACCTCACCCGACGGCGTGGTCAGCGTGGTCGGCGGCAAACTCACCACGTACCGCCGGATGGCCGAGGACGCCGTGAACGCCGCGATCGACGCACACGGCCTGGCCGCCGGCCCTTCACCCACCGCCACGCTCCCCTTGGTCGGCGCCGCGGCCCCCCTTACCCTCGCATCGCTGCGCGCTCCACGCCGCCTCGTCCAGCGCTACGGCACCGAGGCACCGGCGGTGCACGACCTGGCCGTGCGGGATCCGCGCTTGGGCGAGCCCGTCGTTCCGGGCCATCCCGTCACCGGCGCCGAAGTGCTGTGGGCACTGCGGCACGAGGGCGCCCTGGACGAGGCCGACCTGCTCGACCGGCGCACGCGCATCGGAGTGGTGCCGGCGGACCGGGCCCAGGCGATGGAAGCCGTACGCGGGCTGCTCGGAGAAGCTCTCGGCACGGGAAGCTGAAGCCGCCGCGTCCCGTACTCGCCGGGCGGGCCGGCCAGGGGAAGGCTTCAGCCGGGCCAGTGGTGCCGACGAGGCTGCCGCGCCTCGCATCGGCCGGCACCGACCGGGCGACAAGAGCCGGGTGATGCGGACACGCGCCCCGACCGTTCTGAGCGCATCGCAGAGGGAAGGCCCTGCCGTGTCGGCGGCTCCGCAGAAGGCCTGCCATACACGGGCCGGTGGCAGCTCCCTCGGCTCGTGGTTCGAACCGAGGGAGCCTGGCGCTGATGGGCTCCCGGGAACCTACCTCCGCTTACCAACGAGGCTACTCCCCCACTCACCGCGGAAGGCAGCCCGCCGTGGCGCTCGGCGGCTGCGCACGATGAGCAGGTCTGGGGGTAAGCGATAGAGGCGGCGCCGCCTTCACCCTGGCGCCGCGGCCTCGACACCATGCCGACCGATGGGAGCGTGAGAACGATGGATCGCCCGCACAACAGCCACACCGAGACGGCTGAAGTGCGCCGGCCTGCGAAACCGGACGATTCCGCAACCAAGATCGAGATCTTGGAACGGGACAACGACCACCTGCAGGCGGCCATCACCTCACACGCCGTGATCGATCAGGCGATCGGCGTCATCATCGCTCTCGGCGGTCTGCGGCCTCAGCAGGGCTTCGACGTCCTCAAGGAGATCTCCCAGCACACCAACATCAAACTCCGCACGATCGCCGACCACGTCGTCGACTGGGTCAGCAGCGAACGCATGCCCGACGATGTTCAACAGGCCCTCAACACCGCCCTGCGAAGAGCACGGTGTTCCTAGCCGTCTCCGGGCGGGGCGTCGAGTCCCTGGTTCGTAGAGCAACGGGCGCGATGGGCCGATGATGACGGCGTCACGCATTCTCGCTCATGCCGTCCGCTCCGGAGCGATCTCGGCGATCAAGCCCTCGACGAGGGTCCTGATCTCGTCGCGGATGGGGCGGACGGCCTCGACGCCCTGGCCGGCCGGTTCTCCGGTTTCCAGTCCGGGTAGCGCTTACCGGGGAAGACCGGGCAGGTGTGACCGCAGCCGCATCATGGTTGCCATTGAACCCCGTCACGGCCGGGGGCTCCTCGCTCCGCTGTTGCACGGCCGGATCGGCAGGCTTCTCGGGCTCGGCGAGGCGGGCGGCACCCCGTATCCGAAGCGCGACGATACGCACTGCCCGCACCGGCGAGTGAAGAGGATGCGCGGCATGGACTCCAGGCGCGACCCGCGGAACCCCGGCTACTCTCCGGCGGCCTTCCCCGCCCGCCCGGCCGTTCGTGCGGTCAGGTCCTCGTCCGCGATGGGGCGGACCACCCGGCACGGTGTTCCGACCGCGACGGTCATCGGAGGAATGTCGCGGCTGACGACGCTCCCGGCCCCGATGACGGATCCGTATCCGATACGGACGCCGGGCAGCACCACCACGTTGCTGCCGATCCACACCTTGTCCTCGATCACGATCGGTTCCGAGAACCGCCCGAAGTCGGTGCGTCGCGCCGGATGCACCGGGTGCCCTGTCGTGGTCAGCGTGACGCTGGGCGCGATCATGACGCCGTTGCCTATGCGGATGTCCACGTCGTCGACGAACGTGAGGTTCACATTCCCGAAGAAGTCATCACCGATATGGACGTTGCTGCCGAACCCGGCGTGGAACGGCGGCAGCAGCACGGTGCGTTCACCGACCGAGCCGAAAACGGCGACGAGCAGCGCTCGGCGCTTCTCCGTTTCGCTCGGTGGGGTGTGGTTGTACTCGAAGATCTGCTCGGTGCGCCGCCGAGGGGCCTGGAAGGCCGCTTCCGACTCGGTGTAGACGAGCCCTTCGGCGATCCTGGCCAGGACTTCCTCGTGCGCGTGCGTCACAGCGAAACGCTCCTTCGTCACCCCGTCGGGCACAGGCCCGGCGCGCCCCGGTCGACCGCGCGCATCGCGAGCCTACGTGCACCACGACGACGCCATGAGCCCTTCCGGACCACGGCCGACGGCCTTCACATGTTCCACCGTGGCTACCGAACGTGTCAGTTGTGTGCGGCCGCGTTTCGGGGGTAGTCGAACGCCTTAGCCGAGTTGCTCAGGACGAGGGTGGCGGTATGGGGTCAGTGGTGCGCGAAAACGAGGACCAGCCGTTGGCCGGCCGTCCTCTCCGGTCCTCGATCGCCCTGGAGAGCGGGGAACGGATCGGTGAAGCACGGGATGCGACCCGCCGTTTCATGACCGAGGTGCAGGCCGTTCACGGGATCCCCGTTTCGGAACGTGCGATGGGCCTGGCGGAGCTGGTGGTCAGCGAACTGGTGACCAACGCGCACAAGTACGCTCCCGGCCCGTGCCTGCTCGATGTGGAGGTCTGCGACGGCGCCGTGGACATCAGCGTCTGGGACAGCGATCCCGCCCTGCCGGTACCCCAGGAGGCCGATCCCCACCGGGTCGGCAAACACGGCTTGGAGATCGTGATGGCCGTGTGCCGCAGCTTCGAGATCCGCCGCGAACCGGTCGGCAAGCGTGTGAAAGCCGGCATCGTGCTGGCCGACGATCCCGGCGGGCATCCGGCGGGCCGGCTGATGTGAGCGAGCCGGTCGACGGCGGACCAGGGGCCACGGCCGCGAACGGTGGTGCCCCACCCGTCCGACGGTGAGGCGCCCCCGTCGTCTCTAGTGCCGCAGCAGGCAACGTTCGCCCCGTCGCGACGCCCGGCACGCACTCTCGCCGCACCGGGCGCAAGCCCAAGTACACCCAGTACGAGG
>NZ_JBEOSZ010000100.1:0-8264 GCF_040303285.1 Streptomyces sp. NPDC096046
CCTCACGCCAGCCGAGGCGGTCACGATCGTTCCCGCGTCCAAGACCGCCCCGACCAAGCGAAAACCCAAGGCCACGGCTTAAAACAGTGGCATTGGGCCTAGGGGCGGTCTCCCCCGCCGTGCGGCGGGGTCCCGCCCCGAGTCCGATGTCCCCCGCGCGGCGGGCCGGGACAGTGGGGACTGTCCACTCGACCTGCGGAAAGGGACGTCATGAAGCGCCGTACGAAGATCGTCGTGCCGTGGCGGCCCGCGCTCTGACCAGCGCCAGGGCCGTCAGCAGGTAGGGAATCGCCAGTACCGCGAAGACGGTGCCGTGCGCCAGGTCCGTCCCGAGCAGCGCGTACACGCCGAACGTGGCGATCGTGGCCAGCTCGGTGCCCAGGCTCGCCACGGAGGTGAGGGTGGCCCGGCGGGACTCGTCGATGCGGTGCTGGAGGCGGGCGTCGGCGAGCACCTCGGCCAGTTGGAATCCCGCGAAGGCGAGGCTCACGAGGGCGACACCGGCCAGGGAACGGGCCATGGCTCCCACCGCCAGGGCGAGGGCGGCACCGGCGAGCAGGAGCGCGAGCCCGGTCGTGCCGAGGCGTTCGGCCGGTCCGGTCAGCAGGCTGCCGAGGGTGACGCCCGCCCAGATCAGCATGATCAGGTAGGGCACCGTGGCCTCGGCGACGCCGAGGTCCCGGACCAGCAGGGGGGTGTACTCGTCGAGCGCGCCCCACACCGCGGCGACGGCCGGGATCAGCAGCAGGGCGCCGCGCACCGCACGGTCCCCGCGCACCTCGGCGAGTCCGGCGCGCAGGGTCGCCGGCCGGCTGTCGCCGACACCCTCCGGCCGCACCCGGTGCTCCGGGAACCGGGTCGCGGTGAGGGCGGTCAGCACACAGACCAGGACGCTCGCGGCGCCGACCGCCGCGTAGCCGCCCCGGGCGAAGACGGGCCCCGCGAGGCCGAGGGAGGCCACGGTGCCCAGCAGGCGCGCGGCCCGGGCGCGGCCCATGACCCGCGCGTACCGGCCGGCGGCATCGAGCCGGTCCAGTTCGTCGTAGACCAGCGCTTCCAGCGCGCCGGAGCCGAGGGCCCCGCCCGCGCCCCACAGGACGAAGCCGGCCGCGAAGGCGCCGTATGACGGGAGGGCCACCCACAGCGCGAAGCCGGCGGCGGTCAGCAGCGGGCCGATCCAGAGCAGTCTGCGACGCGACATGGCGTCGGCCCAGGCGCCGGAGGGGACCTCCAGCACCACGCCGGTGACCGACCACAGGGCGAACAGGGAGGAGATCTGCCAGAGCGACATGCCGGTATCGGCGAACAGCAGCACGTACACCGGGTAGAGCAGGACGAAGTCGTCGAGGAACGCGTAGCCGTACAGCGTGGTCGTCAGCCGCCGGACACCGGTGGCGGGCACGCGGGCGGGTGAGAGTGTCATGAGGCCTTCCCGAGAAGACGGATCGGACGCCGGAGGTACGGCGGCCGAGGCGGTCCTCGGGAGGCACGGCTGGTGGATCAATGTCGCCAGGTCATGGCACCGATGCTAGGCCCGGCACGCGGATCGGGCCACGGGGTTACGTGGGCGATCCGGAGGAGAAGCGGCGCAGCAGCGGCGAGAGCACGAGTACGGACTTGGTCCGCTCGACGAACGGCTCCCCGGCGATCCGTTCCAGGACCCGTTCGAAGTGGCGCATGTCGGAGGCGAAGACCTGGGCGATCGCGTCCGCGTCCCCGGTGACGGTGGACGCGGCCACGACCTCCTGGTAGCGCTCCAGGCCCCGCTGGATGGTTTCCGGGGAGGTGTTCCCCCGGCAGTAGATCTCGACGAACCCCTCGGTCTCCCAGCCGAGGGCGCCCGGGTCAACCCGCACGGTGAAGCCGGTGATGGCCCCGGTGGCCCGGAGCCGGTCCACGCGGCGCTTGACGGCGGGCGCGGACAGGCCGACGAGTTGGCCGATGTCGGCGTAGGAGCGACGGGCGTCCTCGGCGAGGGCGTGCACGATGCGTTCGTCGAGATCGTTCAGCACAGTGGGTTGATCACTTCTCGGATGGCGCGAGTCGGGAACGGCGATAGCCGTACACGAAGTAGAACACGAGCCCGGCGGCCATCCAGACACCGAAGACCACCCAGGTCACGGTCGACAGGCTGGCCATCATCCAGAGGCAGAAGGCGAAGCCCAGCGCGGGCAGGACCGGGGAGAGCGGCACCCGGAAGGTGCGGGGCAGGTCCGGCTTGGTGCGGCGCAGCACCACGACGGCCACGTTGACGAGCGCGAAGGCGAACAGGGTGCCGATGCTGGTGGCGTCGGCGAGCTGCCCGAGGGGGATCGCGGCGGCCAGGACACCGCAGAACAGGGAGACGATCAGGGTGTTGGCGCGGGGCGAGCCGGTCTTCGGGTGGACCCTGGCGAACACCTTCGGCATGAGACCGTCGCGGGACATGGCGAACAGGATGCGGGTCTGGCCGTACAGCACGGTCAGCACCACGCTCGCGATGGCGACGACGGCGCAGAACGCCAGCAGCGTGCCCCAGAAGGTCTGCCCGGTGACCTCGCGCATGATCTGGGCGAGGGCGGCCTCGGAGTCGGTGAAGTTCCTCCAGGGCTTGGCGCCGACCGCGACGGCCGCCACGAGGACGTACAGCGCGGTGACGATGACCAGCGACAGCATGATCGCGCGGGGCAGGTCGCGCTGGGCGTTCCTGGCCTCCTCGCCGGCGGTGGAGGCGGCGTCGAAGCCGATGTAGGAGAAGAACAGCGTGGCGCCGGCCGCGCTGACGCCGGCCATGCCGAGCGGCATGAAGTTCTCGTAGTTGCCGGAGCGGAAGCCCTGGACGCCGATGGCGCAGAACAGCACCAGCGCGGCGATCTTCACGACGACCATGACGGTGTTGGCGCGGGCGGACTCGCGGGCGCCGCCCAGCAGGAAGGCCATCGCGAGCAGCACGACGATCAGCGCCGGGAGGTTGAACACGCCGCCGTCGCCGGGCGGGGCGGACAGGGCGTCCGGGATGGTGACGCCGATGGTCCCGTCGAGCAGTTCGTTGAGGTACTCGCCCCAGCCGACGGCGACGGCGGCGACCGACACGCCGTACTCCAGGACCAGGCACCAGCCGCACACCCAGGCGATCAGCTCACCCATCGTTGCGTACGCATACGAGTACGAGGAGCCCGAGACGGGGATGGTGCCCGCGAGCTCGGCGTAGGACAGCGCCGAGAACAGGGCGGTGAGGCCGGCGATGACGAAGGAGAGCGTCACGGCCGGGCCCGCCTTGGGGACGGCCTCGCCGAGGACGACGAAGATGCCGGTGCCGAGGGTGGCACCGATGCTGATCATGGTCAGCTGCCACAGCCCGAGGGTGCGGCGCAGCGACCCTCCCTCGCCCTGTCCACCCTCCGCGACCAGGCGTTCCACGGGCTTGCGCCGCATGAGGCGCGCGCCGATGCCGGGGGGCGCGGAAGCGGCTGCCGGGCCTGGGTTCTGCGGGGGTGCGCCTTGGTCGAGCACGCGCTGGCTCCTTTTCGCTGCCGGTCAGGGCGGCAGGGACCGGGGGCACCCTTGAGCAGGGACCCACCGAGCGGGGTCCCCGCCACGCCACGTACGAGGCGACAGCCTATGAGCAACGACGTTGCTGTCGAAATGCAGCAACCTTGCGCATACCTGCAAGATCATTGCGTTCCCGCGGACTCGGTGGGTGTTCGTTGCGGGACGGCTGTCGAGTGTTGCACCGGTAGCCGTCGGAACGCCTCGACCAGCGCTGCCTACGGATCGGCCCGCCCCTGCCGCACGCCGGCGGAGTCCAGGTGGGCCCGGCGATCGACGATCGACTGTCTCCACGCCTCGACGGCGGGGCCGGTGCACGCGCGACGGCCCCCAACCTTCCCGCGGTGTGCGCGGGTCGGTGGGGGCCGTCCGAGAGGGCGTCGGGAGCCGTCAGCTCCAGCTGGCGTGCAGCGGCTTGCCCTCGGCGTAACCGGCGGCGCTCTGGATCCCGACGATGGCCTTCTCGGCGAACTCCTCCAGGGAACCGGCACCGGCGTAGGTGCAGGACGAGCGGACGCCCGCGATGATCGAGTCGATCAGGTCCTCGACGCCCGGGCGGGCCGGGTCGAGGAACATGCGGGAGGTGGAGATGCCCTCCTCGAACAGCGCCTTGCGGGCCCGGTCGTACGCCGACTCCTCGGAGGTGCGGTTGCGCACGGCACGGGCGGACGCCATGCCGAAGGACTCCTTGTAGGCGCGCCCCTGGGCGTCGTGCTGGAGGTCGCCCGGGGACTCGTAGGTGCCCGCGAACCAGGAGCCGACCATCACGTTGGACGCGCCGGCCGCGAGGGCCATGGCCACATCGCGCGGGTGGCGGACGCCGCCGTCGGCCCACACGTGCTTGCCGTACTTCTTCGCCTCGGCGGCGCACTCCAGGACGGCGGAGAACTGCGGCCGGCCCACGCCGGTCATCATGCGCGTGGTGCACATGGCGCCGGGGCCGACACCGACCTTGACGATGTCCGCGCCGGCCTCGATGAGGTCGCGCACGCCCGCGGCGGCGACCACGTTGCCCGCGACGATCGGTACCTGCGGGTCGAGGTCGCGTACCAGCTTCAGGGCGCTGATCATCGACTCCTGGTGCCCGTGCGCGGTGTCGATGACGAGCGCGTCGACCCCCGCGTCCAGCAGCTGCTGCGCCTTGCCCGCGACGTCGCCGTTGATGCCGACGGCGGCGGCGATGCGCAGCCGCCCCCGGGCGTCGGTGGCGGGCGTGTACAGGGTGGCGCGCAGGGCGCCCTTGCGGGTCAGGATGCCGGCGAGCGTGCCGTCCGGGTTGACCGCGGGGGCGTAGCGGCGGTTGGCGTGGTCGAGGGTGCTGAAGGCCTCGCCCGGGTCCTGGTCCGCTTCGATGAGGAGCAGGTCCCGGGACATGACCTCGGAGAGCTGGGTGAAGCGGTCGACGCCGGAGAGGTCGGAGTCGGTGACCACGCCGATGGGCTTGTGGTTCTCGTCGACGACGACACCGGCGTCGTGCGCCCGCTTCGGAAGCAGCCCCAGCGCGTCGGCGACGGTCTGGTGCGGGGACAGGATGATCGGGGTGTCCAGCACCAGATGGCGGCTCTTCACCCAGGAGACGACCTCGGTGACCACCTCGATCGGAATGTCCTGGGGTATCACCACGAGGCCGCCGCGACGGGCCACGGTCTCGGCCATGCGGCGGCCGGCGATGGCGGTCATGTTGGCGACGACGAGCGGGATCGTGGTGCCCGTGCCGTCCGGGGAGCTGAGGTCGACGGCCTGCCGGGAGCCCACCGAGGAGCGGCTCGGCACCATGAAGACGTCGTCGTACGTCAGGTCGTACCCGGGCTGGATGTCATTGAGGAAACGCACGTGCTGCACATCCCAGTCGATCAGAGGTGACCCCCCGTACCGGTCGGCCAGGGGGAAAGAGCACGTACTTCATTCTCCCATGCCGGGCACCCCGACGACCCCCGGCGGATCATCCAGGCTGGTCAGGATGCCTCTCGGACGATTCTCCAAGGCCGAGGGTCACGAACAGCCCCGGGCCCCGGTCCGTCGCCTCGGCGAAGACCTCCTCGGCGACCTGCCACTCCTCGGGTCGCGTCTCGGCGTAGGCCCGCCAGCCCCGCACGACGACCAGCAGCCCTCGATCCCCGGCCTCCTCGGGCCAGAGGGCGGGGTCGGCCAGGCAGTCGGCGAGGGCGTCCCAGTCTCGTCCGAACCAGTCGGGCAGGGCGAGGTCACGGGCGCAGCGGTCCATGAGGCCCGCCATGTCCGTGACCCCGTCGAGATCGAGGACGTGCACGATCCGGCCCGCCGGGTCGTGCCCTCCGTGCGCCCGGCCGGTCACCGTCAGACCCCGTCCGGGTCGGACCTGTTGAGCGCGGACTTGGGCGCCGGTCCGGCCGTCATCAGGTAGTCCGCGGCCGACGTGTCCGTCACCAGGCTGGTGACGAGCCCGGACCGCAGCACCGCGTCGATCGCGGGTCCCTTGCGCTGCCCGCCCGCGATCGCCACGACCTCGGGGATCCGGCGGAGCTGGTCGGCCTTGACGGTGATGCACCGCTCGCCCAGGTCCCGCCCGACCCGGCGGCCGTCGGCGTCGAAGAGGTGCGCGGACATCTCGGCGGCGACACCGAGGGAGGCGTAGTGCGCGCGCTCCTCGTCGCTGAGCATGTCGTGCACCGTGGAGATGCCCGGCTCCCAGGAACCGATGGAGACACAGGCGACGGTGACCTTGTCGAAGTGCTCGAAGGCCCGGGCGATGCCCGTCTGGTTGCGCAGCGCCGCGGCCGTGGCGGCGTCGGGCAGCAGCATGGGCGCGTAGATGGGGTGGGCATCCCCTCCGGCCACCTGGGCGGCGCGGCGCACGGCCTCGACCGAGCCGCGCTCGGCGGTCCCGGCGTCGTACACGCCGGTCAGCTGCACCACCGTGCAGGGCGGCAGCCGGTCGAGCGCCGCCGCCATGTGGATGGTGGAGCGGCCCCAGGCCAGGCCCAGCACATCACCTTCGTCGACCAGTTCGCCGAGCAGGTCGGCGGCCACCTCTCCCAGGTTCTCGGGATCGGGCGACTCCTCGGCCTCGGCCGGGGGGGACTCGACCACGACAGCGTGCCGCAGGCCGTAGCGGGCGCGGAGCGCGTCCGAGCGCTCGGCGTCCAGCTCGGCGGGCACACGGATCTCGATGCGGACGAGATCCCGTTCGAGGGCGGTCTCCAGGACCCGGGCCACCTTGAAGCGGCTGACGCCGAACTCCTCCGCGATCTGGATCTTGGACTTGCCCTCCAGGTAGAAGCGGCGGGCCATGGCCGCCGCCTGCACCAGCTCAGCGGGTCCCATCCGCATGGCTGACCGGCCCGCCGACATACCCGACACGGCGTTCTCCTCACTGCTGTTCACACTCTGGATTCGCCGTTCATCCTTGCAGATCCGGCGCGATCGATCAGCCCTGCTGAGAGCCGTTCACTTTGCTGTGGCTCAGTGGTCGCAGGCCCACGAGGCCTTCGCCGTCGCCGCCTCCGCCTGGGTGCGTAGTGCACGTACCGCCTCGGCCGGGTCGTTTGCCCCGTAGACCGCCGATCCGGCCACGAAGACGTCGGCTCCGGCGTCCGCGCAGCGCTCGATTGTGGAAGCGGAAACTCCGCCGTCGACCTGGAGCCAGAGCTCCAGTCCGTGCTTGCTGATCAACTCGCGGGTGCGGCGGATCTTCGGAAGCATGATGTCGAGAAAGGCCTGCCCACCGAAGCCCGGTTCAACCGTCATGATCAGCAGCATGTCGAGCTCGGGGAGCAGGTCTTCGTACGGCTCGACGGGGGTCGCGGGCTTCAGCGCCATGGAGGCGCGGGCGCCCTTGGCGCGGATCTCCCGGGCGAGCCGGACGGGTGCGGCGGCGGCCTCGACATGGAAGGTGACGGAACCGGCCCCCGCCTCCACGAACTGGGGCGCCCAGCGATCGGGGGCCTCGATCATCAGGTGGCAGTCCAGCGGGGTGTCCGTCGCACGGGCGAGCGACTCCACGACCGGCACTCCGAGCGTGAGGTTCGGGACGAAGTGGTTGTCCATGACGTCGACGTGGAGCCAGTCGGCTCCTTCCACGGCCTTCGCCTCGTCCGCGAGGCGGGCGAAGTCGGCGGAGAGGATGCTGGGGTTGATCTGCGCGGCCATGTCCTAAGACTGCCATGCCCCTCGGGGGTCGTGGGCATCGGTCCCGGTCGGCCAGGGTGGGGCGTCGGCTGCGGACCGCTGGTGGCCGATCGCGCGGGTCCCCACGCCCTCGCGGGGCTCTCGCGCAGGGGGTCGGCGTGGGACACGGTGTCGCACACCTCCTCTGCGGGCGGCGGGCCACGTGGCTGGTCCTGGGCCTGTGGTGGGCGTGCTGTTCGTCGCCGCCCCGTTCGCCCTGAAGCTGGCCGACCCGCAGGACGACGATGCGGCGTCCTGGCTGCCGGGGTCCGCGGAGTCGACGTGGGCCCTGCAGATGTACGACTGGTCGCGCCAGGCCCCTTCCGATGAATCTCCGTGGGAGACGGAGCGGCGTTCGGTGCGTGCTCT
The DNA here is from genome assembly GCF_040303285.1 of Streptomyces sp. NPDC096046. NCBI lineage: Bacteria > Bacillati > Actinomycetota > Actinomycetes > Kitasatosporales > Streptomycetaceae > Streptomyces > Streptomyces sp. NPDC096046. The sequence goes on from NZ_JBEOSZ010000100.1 coordinate 8,044, forward strand.
GGGGGTCCCCCCTGCTCGAAGAGCTTGGCGGTGCGGCGGTGGGGGCCCCTCCCGTTCGAGCGAAGCCGAGAGCGGGGGAGCGTGCCGGGCGTCGCGACGCCGCGCAGATCCATCAGAAGGGGCCTAGCTAGTGCCGCGGCAGGCAACGTTTGCCCGTCAAGGAGCGGCGTCCGGTGCGTGCTCTCGGCGTGCCGGGTGCAAGCCCTCGTACTGGGTGTACT
>NZ_JBEOSZ010000101.1:0-7439 GCF_040303285.1 Streptomyces sp. NPDC096046
TACATTCCGAACCCGGAAGCTAAGCCTTACAGCGCCGATGGTACTGCAGGGGGGACCCTGTGGGAGAGTAGGACGCCGCCGAACAATTCTTGTGAGAACCCCCGCATCTTCGGATGCGGGGGTTTTCTGCGTTTAGGCTCCATTCATGCGCTATGACCTCGTGATCTTCGACAATGACGGTGTGCTCGTCGACAGCGAGCCCATCTCCAACCGGTTGCTCGCGGCGTACCTCACCGAGCTGGGGCACTCCACCTCGTACGAGGAGTCCATCCGGGACTACATGGGGGCGGCCATGCACCGGATTCATGAGCTCGTCCTCCAGCGGACCGGGCAGCGGCTGCCGGAGAGCTTCGACGACGTCTTCCACGCGCGGGTGTTCGCGGCGTTCGAGCGGGAACTGGTGGCCGTGACCGGGGCCTCCGATGTCCTGGAGAAGCTGACCGCGGACGGGGTGCCGTACTGTGTCGCCTCCTCCGGGAGTCATGAGCGGATCCGGGTGGGGCATCGGGCGACGGGGCTTGACCGGTGGTTCGACGAGGGCCGGATCTTCAGCTCGCAGGATGTGGGGCGAGGCAAGCCTGCCCCCGACCTGTTCCTGTACACCGCCGAGCGGATGGGCGTGGCGCCCGGGCGGTGTGTCGTCGTGGAGGACAGTCCGCTGGGGGTGCGGGCGGCCATCGCGGCCGGCATGGACGTGTACGGGTTCACCGCCATGACACCGGCGGAGAAGCTCACCGGGGCCACCCACCTCTTCTCCGACATGGCGGAGTTGACCGACCTGCTCGTCTGACCTCTGTCACACGGAGGTCCGGACGATCGTTTCCGCCGACGCTGATCGCGGGGCGGCCGATGATGACCTGCGGCCCGCAAGCGGTTCCTGGTCGAGGACGCGACCGAAGAGGCCCTGGAGGCCGCGCCTGCCCTGGCCGCTTGAGCCGAACGGTGGTGTAGGTGAGGGAAATTCATCTTTGGCTGGATCTACCCACGGGTAGGCCGGGGCCCTACGCTCGCCGCCATGACTGATGTGCTGCGGCGCGGCAGGGCCTCGCTGGCGTTCAGCTTCTTGGTGCAGGGAGTCGCCTTCGCTCTGCTCGTGACGAGGATCCCGGCCATCCAGGACCGGTACGGGGTCTCCGACGCGCTGCTGCCGGCGTTTCTGGCCGCGGTGCCGATCCTCGCCGGCATCGGGAGCGTGACCACCGAGCGGCTGGTGAAGCGGGTGCGGCCGAGCCTGCTGCTGCGCTGGTCCCAGCCGGTGGTGCTGCTGGCGCTGCTCGGCGTCGGGGCCGGAGAGCGGATGGTGGAACTCGGGGTGGCGCTGGCGGCGTTCGGGCTCGCCGTCGGGGTGCTGGACGCGTCGATGAACATGCTCGGCGTGAGCCTGCAGCGGTCGTACGGGCGCAGCATCATGCTCAGCTTCCACGCGGCGTACAGCCTGGGCGGGATCGTCGGGGCGTCGCTGGCGTGGGTGGGGGCGCACGGGCAGCTGGCGTTGTGGGTGTCGTATCTGCCGGTCGTGCTGGTGCTGCTGCCGGCCGTGCTGGTGGGGAGCCGGTGGTATGTCGACGACCGGGAAGCGGCCCCCGCGGGGGAGGAGAAGACCGGGGAGGGGCAGGTGGTCGTCTTCAAGTGGCTGTTGCCGTTGTGCCTGGTGATGACGGTCGCGTACATCGGGGACTCGACGGTCTCCAACTGGAGTGCGAAGTACCTCCAGGACGTACTGGGCAGCTCCGAGCAGATGGCGACGGTGCCGTACAACGTGTACATGGTCACCACGCTGCTGGGTCGGGCGATCGGGGACCTCGGGGTGCGGCGGTTCGGGGCCGTGGCGGTGGTGCGGGGCGGGGCGCTGGTGGCGGCGGGCGGGTTCGCCGTGGTGGCCGTGGCGCCGGGGGCGTGGTTCGGGATGCTGGGGTTCACGCTGCTGGGCCTGGGATTGTGCGTGCTGGTGCCGCAGACCTTCGCGGCGGCGGGCAGGCTGTTCCCGGGTGCTTCGGACGCGGCTGTGGCGCGGCTGAATGTCTTCAACTATGTGGGGTTTTTGATCGGTTCGCCGTTGGTCGGGGTGCTCGGGGATCTGTGGAGCTACCGGGGGGCCATGCTCGTGCCGATGGTGTTGGTGCTGGTGACGCTGGTGTACGCCCGGTCGTTCGCGGCTCAACCGGACCGATACGGTGGCGGGCATGAGCGGCCGCGCACAGCTGATGTGGGACGAGGCAGTAACGGGCTATGACTTCGGTCCGGGTCATCCGATGGACCCGGTCCGGCTCGCCCTGACCTGGGGACTGATCGGCGCCTTCGGGCTGGACCGCGAGGTGGAGGTCGTCGCCGCGAAGGCGGCCGGGGAGTCGACACTGCGGCTCGTCCACCGGGAGGACTACATCAAGGCCGTGAAGGCGGCCTCCGCGGACCCGGGGGGCGCGGACCAGTCGTACGGGCTGGGGACGACGGACGACCCGGCGTTCGCGGGGATGCACGAGGTGTCGGCGCTGATCGCCGGGCAGTCGGTGGGGGCGGCGGAGGCCGTGTGGCGGGGGGAGGCGCTGCACGCGGTGAACTTCGCGGGCGGGCTGCACCATGCCATGCCGGGCGGGGCGTCCGGGTTCTGCATCTACAACGACGCCTCGCTGGCCATCGCGCGGCTGCTGGAGCTCGGGGCCGAGCGGGTCGCGTACATCGACGTCGACGTGCATCACGGGGACGGGGTGCAGGCGGCGTTCTGGGAGGACCCGCGGGTGCTGACGATCTCCCTGCACGAGCATCCCCGGACGCTGTTTCCGCAGACCGGGTGGCCGGAGGAGACCGGGGCGGACCGCGCGGAGGGTTCGGCGGTGAACGTGGCGCTGCCGGCCGGGACCGGGGACGCGGGGTGGCTGCGGGCGTTCCACGCGGTCGTGCCGGAGCTGATCGCGGACTTCCGGCCGCAGGTGCTGGTGACGCAGCACGGGGCCGACACGCACTTCGAGGATCCGCTGGCGCACCTGGCGGTGTCGCTGGACGCGCAGCGGGCGGTGCAGATGGCCTGTCACGACCTGGCGCACGAGTACGCCGGCGGGCGGTGGGTGGCCCTGGGCGGGGGCGGCTACGCGGTGGTCGACGTGGTGCCGCGCTCGTGGACGCATCTGGTCGCGATCGCGGCCGGCCGGGCCGTGGAGCCCGAGGCGATGATCCCCGAGGGCTGGCGGCAGGAAGTGTTCGCCAGGACGCGGCAGTTGGCCCCGGGCCGGATGACGGACGGGCGCCGGCCCGTCTCCTGGAGCGGCTGGGACGAGGGCTACGACCCGGCGGACCGGTTGGACCAGGCGGTGCTGGCGGCCCGGCGGGCGGTGTTCCCGCTGCGGGGGCTGCTGGCCTGAGGGAGCGAGTCCCGCCGTAGGCCGACCGTGCGGTGTTCGCCGGTTCCCGGGACAGGCGCAACGCCGATCACGCACGCTCTTCCTGTGCTGACCACCCAAGCCCTGCGCGCGCATCTGGTGGGCGCACGGCTCGCCGGAACCGTGGCGACCTCTCGCGAGGCCGGCCTGCGCAGTTACCGGCTCTTCGCCGCCCGGGACCCTCGTGTGCTGCTCGGTATCGATCCCGAAGGGTCCTGGGGGGAGCGGGAGTTGATCGAGCTGATGGCGGACCGGTGCGGTGTTTCGGCCAACCCCCGACAGGTCTCCGGCCAGGACGTGATCGATCCGGAGCGTACCCTGGCGGCGCTGGACGCCTTCGCGGTACGCCTCGCCGAGGCCGCCCGGCGCCGTGCTCCCGTGCTCCTCGGCACCGGGCACCCGCATACGCTGCTCGGTTTCTACGTCGCTCTGGCAGACGCGCTGTCGGCGGCGGGATGTACCGTCCTCACTCTCGCGCAGGGTCGTCGTGTCGACATAACGACCCGGTTCGGCCTACGCACGTACAACCTCGACTACGTAGGAGGAGTCGCGCTGGTGCGGACCTCTGGAGCGGAACGCCCCGGTTGTGAGCCCGGCGTACATACGCACTCACCCCTCCCGGTTCGTACCGTACTGGCCGCTTGTGCGGAGGCCGGCGGCCCTCTTCCCGAGCTGGTGATCGGGGACCACGGGTGGGTCTGCGGGGCAGGTCAGCTGGGGTTCGAGGCCATCGGGCCGGCCGATACGAACGACCCGGCGCTGTTCGTGGGAGAGGCCGAGGGGTCCGTGTCGGTCGTCGTTCCGCTTGATGACGGCGTGCGGTCTGATTACTACCTGCCGCTTACCCGCTACGTACTCAATCGGGCGTGTCTGTCACAGTAGGCCGCCGATGGGTGCACCTCTTCCCCACTCGCATCACTGGCCCCTACATTGGGGAGTGAGCACGCAGCGACGAAGAGTCACCGGAAGGGGAAGCCGGTGGCCGTCGAGTGCGGAAGGTTCAGGTGTGTCATGGCTGCAGCTGGCGAGAGGCCTCTGAACGAGGTTCAGTTCCTTACCGTGGCGGAAGTCGCCTCGGTGATGCGAGTGTCGAAGATGACCGTGTACCGACTGGTGCACAGCGGTCATCTGCCCGCGATCCGTGTGGGGCGGTCCTTCCGCGTCCCGGAGCAAGCGGTTCACGAGTACCTCCGCGAGAGCTACGTGGGGGTGGAAACCGCCTGACGGCAGGGCCGGGGGGTCCCCCACAGGGCACATCGGGATCCCCCCGGCCTCCTCGATTACGACCTCAGCGCTCGGACGGGTAGGCTGACCCCTCGTAGGTCGTATGGGCCCATGGCGCCCAAACACCGAGTGATGAGAAGTGAGCGAGGGTAGTCGTGGGCTCTGTTATCAAGAAGCGGCGCAAGCGGATGGCGAAGAAGAAGCACCGCAAGCTGCTCAAGCGCACGCGCGTTCAGCGTCGTAACAAGAAGTAGGTTCGCGACGCGGACGCCGCGAGAGCGTTGCTGTGGCCCCCCACCACCGGTGGGGGGCCACACGCATATGCCCTCCCGCCTCCGGTCGACTCCGGTCACTTCACGCATCAGGCGGTCATCACAGCGCAACGACGAACCGCTAAGTTGGCCCCACGGGGGAACCCGGCGGAACAAGAGGTTCTGGAAGGAAGGCGCTGATCTTGGGCAAGGTCGTGCTCGTGACCGGAGTGGCGCGCCAGCTGGGGGGCCGGTTCGTCCGGCGGATCCAGCGGGACCCCGAGGTGGACCGGGTCGTCGCCGTGGACGCGGTGCCGCCGGAGCACCATCTGGGCGGTGCGGACTTCATCCAGGCCGACATCCGGCAGCCCACCATCGCGCGCGTGCTCGCCGAGACGGGCGCCGACACGATCGTCCACCTGGACGTGACGGGCACGCCGCTGGGCAGCGGCAACCGGGCGTCCCTGAAGGAGAACAACGTCATCGGCACCATGCAGCTGCTCGGTGCCTGCCAGAAGTCCCCGGCCGTGCAGCGGCTGGTCGTCAAGTCCAGCACCAACGTCTACGGCTCCGCACCCCGCGACCCGGCCGTCTTCACCGAGACGACCCCGCCCAAGTCCCTGCCCAGCGGCGGCTTCGCCAAGGACACCGTCGAGGTCGAGGGCTATGTCCGCGGCTTCGCGCGCCGCAGGCCCGATGTGGCCGTGTGCGTGCTGCGGTTCGCCAACATCCTGGGCCCGGCCGCGGACACACCGCTCGCCTCGTACTTCGCGCTGCCGGTCCTGCCGACCGTGTTCGGCTACGACCCGCGGCTGCAGTTCGTGCACGAGGACGACGTGATCGAGGTGCTGCGGATCGGCTCGCACGAGCCCCGCCGGGGCACGCTCAACAGCGGCACCTTCAACATCGCCGGCGACGGCGTGCTGCTGCTCTCCCAGTGCTCCCGGCGCCTCGGGCGGCCCACCGTGCCCCTGCTGCTCCCGGCCGTCACCTGGGCGGGCTCGCTGGTGCGTACGCTGGGTATGACGGACTTCTCGCCCGAGCAGATCCGGCTGCTCACCCACGGCCGGGTCGTGGCGACGGGCCAGATGCGCGAGACGCTGGGATTCCAGCCCAAGTACACGACCGCGGAGACGTTCGCGGACTTCGCCCGCAGCCAGGGCCCCGGCCTTCTTCCGCCGGAGGCTCTCGCGGGGGCCGTGGACCGGATCGCCGGCCTGCCACTCGCGGGCGGCGGACACTCCCCGACGCAGAGCGCCAACTGAGGAGCGCATCAACGATGGCGGACGCCAAGGTCATTCCGTTCGACGACGACCGGTCCCGAGGGGGCGCCGCGCAGCGCCCCCAGCGGCGCCGGAGCGCCGGGAACCGCCGCCCGGGCACGGAGTCCGTGCCGGTCCGTGAGGTGCAGCCTCTGCCCACCTGGGCGGTTCCGCAGGATGATGTTCCTGTGACTTCTGAGGAACAGCCGCCGGAGCCTTCCCGGGACGGCGACGGCGGGCTGGAACGGCGTTTCGCGGGCGGCCTGGCCTTCCTGCGCCGCCGCCTCACCGGGGACTACGAGGTCGACGACTTCGGCTACGACCAGGAACTCACCGACCAGGTCCTGATGTCCCTGCTGCGCCCGCTGTACGAGAAGTACTTCCGGGTCGAGGTGAAGGGCGTCGAGAACATCCCGTCCGAGGGCGGCGCGCTGATCGTCGCCAACCATTCCGGCACGCTGCCGATGGACGGGCTGATGATGCAGGTCGCCGTGCACGACAACCATCCGGCGGGTCGGCATCTGCGGCTGCTCGCCGCGGACCTGGTGTTCATGCTGCCGGTGGTCAACGAGCTGGCCCGCAAGCTCGGTCACACCCTGGCGTGCGCCGAGGACGCCGCACGGCTGCTGGAGCAGGGCGAAGTGGTCGGGGTGATGCCGGAGGGGTTCAAGGGCCTCGGCAAGCCCTTCGCGGACCGCTACAAGTTGCAGCGCTTCGGGCGCGGCGGTTTCGTCTCGACGGCTCTGCGCGCGGGGACACCGATCGTGCCCTGCTCGATCGTCGGGGCGGAGGAGATCTACCCGATGATCGGCGACGCCAAGACGGTCGCGCGGCTGCTGGGCTTCCCGTACTTCCCGCTCACGCCCACGTTCCCGTGGCTCGGCCCGCTCGGGGCGATTCCGCTGCCGACCAAGTGGACGATCCAGTTCGGCGAGCCGATTCCCACGGACGGCTATCCGCCGGAGGCGGCCGAGGACCCGATGCTGATGTTCAACCTGACCGACCAGGTCAGGGAGCAGATCCAGCACACGCTGTACAAGCTGCTGGTGCAGCGGCGGTCGGTGTTCTTCTGACGCCGGGGTTCGTGGCGGCGCGCCGGTTCTTCGTGGCCGTCCGACGGAGTCGGGCGCGGCTGTCCGAAGCCCGCGAAGCGGTGCGAGGGCGGCAGACAGGAAGGGCCGAGCCGCTGGTGCGGTGGCGGTCGGTGTTCTTCTGACTCTTCCGCGTACGACGTCGGGGGCGCCCCTTGCCCGAGGTCATACGCGAACGAGGCGATGTCGTCGAGGAGGCCCGTGTGGTGGCCGAGGAGACGCAGCACCAGATGCTGC
>NZ_JBEOSZ010000102.1:0-1339 GCF_040303285.1 Streptomyces sp. NPDC096046
CGAACTCCACGACGCGTTCGTATCCCTCGCCTGCAGCCTCATCTGCTGGAGGCGGCTCAAGAAGCACCGATCATGATCGTGTTACGAGCTCTAAGTGCCGGCAGTTGCGCCGACGCCGTCGGAGGCGGAGAACGCCACTCTGCGCAAGAAAGTCCGCGAGCTGGAGGAGGAACGCGAGATCCTGCGCAAGGCGGGGAAGTATTTCGCCGGGGAGACGCGCTGGTGAACCGCTTCCAGTTCGTCGCCGACCATCAGCGCCGTTACGGCGTGAAGCGGCTGTGCACCATCCTGGGCATCGCCCGCTCCAGCTTCCACCACTGGCGTCGGACGGCCGCGGACCGGGCCGCCCGGCAAGCGGACGACGCCCGCCTCGCCGCCCGGATACGGGCCGTGCACCGCGAGTCGGAGGGCACCTATGGCGTTGCGAGGATCACCGCCGAGCTCCGCGAAGCGGGCGAGCGCGTCAACCACAAGCGGACCGCACGTGTGATGCGGGGCGCGGGTCTGGCGGGCGTCGATGCATGGCGCCATGGTGCCGCTGCCGTACTGCGGCCCTGGGTCAGGGCGTGACGGTGTGCGTGTCGGTACCGCTGGAGCTGGCGAAGTCTGTGCTGCCCGGGTAGGCGACGGTGATCGGGTGGGTGCCAACGCTCAAGTTGCCGATTGGGGTGCTGGCGGTGCCGTCGGCGAGAGGGACGGTGACTGGGGAGCGGTTGCCGATGGTGAAGGTCACGGAGCCGGTGGGGGTGCCGGCTCCCGGTGGAACGGCGGTGACGGTCGCCGTCACCGTTGCACCCTGTCCCGGGCGGGATGGGTCTGGGGAGGAGACGACCGTGGTGGCCGACAGCGCCCGGTTCACCGTGTGCGGGTCGCTGCCGCTGGACCCGGCGAAACTGTTGCTGCCGATGTAGGTGGCAGTGACAGTGAACAAACCGCTGGACCTCGTGGTGTACGGGCGGGTGACGGTGGCGCTGCCGCCGGTCAGGGCGGCGGTGACCGAGGTGGTGCCGTCCCCGAAGCTGAAGACGACGGTGCCGGTGGGAGTACCCGCTCCGGGGGCGACGGGCGTGACCGTGGCGGTGAAGGTCACCGGCTGGCCCACCACCGACGGATCCGGCGACGAAGCCAACGCCGTGGTCGTCGACGCACGAGTGACGGTGTGGGTGTCCGTCCCGCTCGAGTCCGCGAAGTCGGAGCTTGCGTTGTAGGTGGCGGTGATCGTGTAGGGGCTGCTGATTCTGATGGTGTAGGGGCGGGTGACGGTGGCGGCGCCGTTGGTCAGAACGGCGGTCACCGGGGTGGTGCCGTCCGCGAAGTCGAAGGTCACGGTGCCGGTGGG
>NZ_JBEOSZ010000102.1:1436-5555 GCF_040303285.1 Streptomyces sp. NPDC096046
CGCCACGGTGGCGGTGAACGTCACCGGCTGGCCCACCACCGACGGATCCGGCGACGAACCCACCACCGTCGTCGTTGACGCCCGGTCCACCGTGTGGAGTTTGGTGGCGCTCGAGCCCGCGAACGCCGTGCTCGCGTTGTAGGTGGCGGTGACCGTGTAGGGGCTGGAGGTTGCGCTGGTGTAGGGGCGGGTGACGGTGGCGGCGCCGTTGGTCAGAACGGCGGTCACCGGGGTGGTGCCGTCCGCGAAGTCGAAGGTCACGGTGCCGGTGGGAGTCCCCGCCCCGGGAGCGACGGGCGCCACGGTGGCGGTGAACGTCACCGGCTGGCCCACCACCGACGGATCCGGCGACGAACCCACCACCGTCGTCGTTGACGCCCGGTCCACCGTGTGTGGGTCGGTGCCGCTGGAGGAGACGAAGTCCACATCCCCGCTGTAGGTGGCGGTGACCGTGTACGGGTCGTTTCCGCGGTCGGTGTACGCCCGTGTGACGGTGGCGGTGCCGCCTGCCAGGGTGGCCGCGACGGTGGTGGCGCCATCCCCGAAGTTGAAGGTGACGGTGCCGGTGGGAGTGCCCGCCCCTGGGGCGACGGGCGCCACGGTGGCGGTGAAGGTCACCGGCTGGCCCACCACCGACGGATCCGGCGACGAACCCACCACCGTGGTGGTCGACGCCCGGTCCACGGCGTGGAGTTGGGTGCCACCGGAGGAAACGAAATCCGCATCTCCGCTGTAGGTAGCGGTGACTGTGTAGGGGCTGCCGGTCCTGGTGAGGTAAGCGTGAGTGGTGCTGGCCGTGCCGTTCGTCAGAGTCGCGGTGATCGGCGTTGTGCCGTCGCCGAAGTCGAGCGTGATCGTGCCGGTGGGAGTGCCCGCTGCAGGGGCGACGGGTGTGACGGTGGCGGTGAAGGTGACGGTTTCGCCGACCACGGACGGGTTCGGCGGGGTCACGGTGGTGATGGTCAGTGCCCGGCGCACGCTGTGCGTCTTCGTTGTGGTGGAGACGGTGAAGTCCGTGTCGCCGTTGTAGGTGGCGGTGACGGGGTAGGGGCTGCCGGCGACGCTCGTGTAGATGTGGGAGGTCGTGGCCGACGCCTTGGTGAGCGGGAGGGTGACGGGGGTGGTGCCGTCGCCGAAGTCGAGGGTGACGGTGCCGGTGGGGGCGCCCGCCCCTGGGGCTTGGGGTGTGACGGTGGCGGTGAAGGTGACCGGTTCGCCCACGAGGGACGGATTCGGTACGGATGCCACCGTGATACTCGTCGAAGCCTGTTCCACGGTGTGGGTGGCCGTTGTGGTGGAGCCGGCGAAGTACTCCTCGCCGCCGAAGGCGGCGGTGACCGTGTAGGGGCTGCCGGTTGTGGCGTAGGCGTGGCTGATCGTGGCGGTGCCGTTGTCGACCGGGGCGGCGACCGGCGGCGTCCCGTCGCCGAAGTCGAAAGTCACCGTGCCTGTTGGCGCGTCGGCTCCCGTGACGTCCGGTGTGACGGTGGCGGTGAAGGTGACCGGCTGGCCTGCCACGGACGGCTCGGGTGAGGCACTGAGCGCGGTGGATGTGGGGGCCGGGTTCACCGTCTGGAGGTCGCTCCCTGCGGAGGAGCTGAATGTTTCGTCGTCGCTGGTGTAGACGGCGGTGACCGGGTAGGGGCTGCCGGTTGTGGTGGTGTAGGTGTGGCCGGCAGCGGCGATGCCGTCCGACAGTGGCACCGGTACGGGTGGCGTGCCATCGCCGAAGTCGAAGGTGACGGTGCCGGTAGGCGTGCCCGCCCCGGGAACGACGGGCGCGACCGTGGCGGTGAAGGTCACTGGCTGCCAGGTCGTCGACGGATCCGGTGTCGACGTCACGGCCGTGGTGGTGGCCTGGACGTCGGACAGCACCCGGTGGGTGCGGACATCGCCGGACGGGGCGAAGTCGGTGTCTCCGCTGTAGGCGGCGGTGATCGTGTAGGTGGCCTCGGTGGCGGGGTAGGTGTGGGTGACCGTGGCCAGGCCGTCCACGAGGGTCTGCACATCAGCCGGTGTGCCGTCGCCGAAGTCGACGGTCACCGTGCCCGTCGGCCGGCCTGCGCCGGGGGCCGCCACGATGACCCGCGTGGTGACGGTCGCCGGCCCGTCGGGGTTGGAGGGCTCCGGCGAGGACAGGACGGTCGTCGAGGTCGGCGCCTGCACCACGGCCTGCTCGGCGGTGTCCGACGACGGGGCCAAGTCGTCGTTCCCGCTGTAGGCGGCGGTGACCGTGTAAGGGCTGGCGCCGGTGGTGGTGTAGGTGTGCGTCGCTGTTGCCAGCCCGCCCACCACCACGGCCGTGACGGGGACGGTTCCGTCGCCGAAGTAGAACCAGACCGTGCCCGTGGGCGTGCCGGCCCCGGGGGTGTCAGTGGTGACGGCCGCGGTGAACGTCACCTGCTCGCCGACGACGGGCAACTCGGAGGAGGAACTCAGCGTGGTGGTCGTCGGCGGGTCGAGATAGGTGTAGGCGGGGCCGCTGGCGGTACCGCCCAAGGTGGTCACCACCACCGGAACCCTTATGGCGGGCCCGGGTGCGGCGGGGGGCGCGGGAGGCACGGTGAAAAGGAGTTGGCCGTCGGAGACGACGGTCGGATACACACTGACGGTGCCGATCCGCACTTCCTGGGTGGTGTACAGGCCGATGCCGGTGATGGTGATGGTGTTGCCGCCGGCGTTCGGCCCGCTGACGGGAGCAACGGACCGGATACGCGGAGGCTCGAGGTAGAAAAACGTCCCGACCGTGTAAGCGGTGCCGGCGCGGGTGACGGTGACCGGGGCCACGCCGGTGCCGGCGGGGGTGACGGCGGTGATGGTGAAGTCGTCGACCACCGAGAATGAAGCGGCCGGACGGCCTCCGAACTGCACTTGGGTGGCGCCGAGGAAGCCGCGTCCGCTGAGGACGACCAGGGTGCCGCCCCCGGTTTGTCCTTGGTCGGGTGAGACGGCCACCGGAATGGTCAGGACGGCGACTGTGTCGGTGCCGCTGTCGGCCACGTAGATGTGCCGGCTGTCGCGGGTGATGCCGATGCCGCGCGGCTCGCTGAGACCGGTGACGGTGGCCGCGCGGGCATTGGTGGCCAGGTTGATCGCCGTGACCGAGCCGGAGCCGGCCTCGATGACATAGGCCAGCGCACCGCGCGGTCCCATGGCCATGGAGAGGGGGGCGTTGAAACCGCCGATCGTGGTCGCGACGGTGTAGGTGGTGGTGTCCACGACGCTGACCGTGCCGGCGCCGTGGTCGGTGACGTACAGCCGCTGCCCGTCGGGGGTGACGGCCAGACCACGCGGCTGAGTAAAGCCGCCGACCGTGGCCACAGCCGTGTTCCTGTCGGCGTCGACGACCGTGATCGTGCCGTCGCCGACGTTGCTGACGTACGCGAAGGGCGCATCGGGAGACAGCGCGACCTCACGCGGACTGCCGCCCACCGCCACACTCGTCACCACCGCGCGCGTGGCGGTGTCCAGCACGACCAGGCTGCCGGTGTCCTGGCTGACCACATAGGCGCGGGTGCCGTCGGCGGAGAAGGCGATGCCCGCCGGTGCGGAGATGCCTCCGATCGTCGCTGTGACCGTGTTGGTCGCGGTGGTGATCACGCTGACCGTCCCCGACCCGGAGTTGCCCACATACGCCTGCGTCCCGGCCGGGTTGACGGCCACCCCCCACGGGCCGGAACCCACGGGGACCGTGGCGATGGCGGACCGGGTGACGGTGTCCAGGGCCGTGACCGTGCCCGAGCCGAAGTTCGTCACATACCCCGCCCGGCCCAGGCGTGCGAGGGCGATGCCAGTCGGGTCATCCCCCACGGGGATGGTGGAGAGCGGGACAGCGGCAACCGTGACGCTCGCGGCAGGCATACGCGGAAGCAGATCGACGGACACGGGCAACACCCTCCTGAGGGACGGGACATGCGGCCGAGAAGGGGCGCCCGACCCGTGACGCCGGACGGGGCGTCACGGGCGGGCGTGCGACGGGATGCCGGCTGCCACCCTGGTGGCAGCAGCAGGGGCCCGTCTGTGGGGGTGGGTCAGATGCCGGGTCCGGCGACGTAGGTGAAGGCACCCACGGCGGTGTCGGATCCGGCGGGGTTGGTGACGACCACGTCGGCCGCGCCG
>NZ_JBEOSZ010000103.1:0-4882 GCF_040303285.1 Streptomyces sp. NPDC096046
TGCCGTCCAGGACAACGAAGTCCGGATCGTACTCGCGCAGCGTCCTGAGCAGGCCAGGGGCTCGTTCGGCGAGCAGGCCGGTCACGCTGGTGACGGAGAAGACGTCCGAAAGGGCCGAAGTGCCGAGCGTCGCCCGGCACTTCGGTCCGGCTCTGTCGTGAACCGGGTTCAGCTTGCCGCTATCGCAGGGTCCACCGCTGGTTGGAGCCTCCGTTGCAGGTCCACAGGATGGCCTGGGTTCCGTTGGCGGTGCCTGCGTTGTTCGCGTCCAGGCACAGGCCGGACTGGGCGCTGGTGATGGTGCCGTTGCTGTTGACGTTCCAGTGCTGGTTTTGTCCGCCGTGGCAGTCCCAGATGATGGCACGTGTGCCGGAAGAGGTGCCTGAGGCCTCGGCGTCCAGGCACTTGTTGCCGTAGACGCGCAGTTCCCCGGCGTCCGTGCGGGCCCACTTCTGGCTGGTTCGGTCCAAGCAGTCCCACAGCTGGAGCTGGGTGCCGTTGGTCTGGGAGGAGTTGGCTACGTCCAGACAGCGGGCGGACGCGGTGCCGACGATGTGGCCGCCGCTCGGCGGGGGCGGGGTCGTACCGCCGCCGGGCACGTACGCGCACTTGATCTGGGACCGGGAGATGCCGGTGCGGTCCGCCGGCGACGGGCACAGGAGCTGGGTGTAGCGGGTGTCGTTGTCGAGGAAGATCTTGAGCCAGGGGATCGTGCGGCGGGTCACGTTGGAGTTGCCCCAGGTGGGGAAAGCGTGGCCGCCGCTGGTGAGCTCGATGTAGGCGCTCGGCGTGGCGGGCGGCATGCCGGCGTAGAGGCCGTTGAGGTAGGAGGGGGTGACCGTACCGTCGTCCCGGGCTCCCATGATCATTGTCGGCACCCGGAGGGAGGACAGGTTCTGTGAGGGAGAGAAGGGCGCGAGCGGCAGGGCGGCCTTCAGCGAAGGCCGTCGTCCGGCTGCGCTGATGGCGCCGCCGCCGCCCATGGAGTGTCCGATCACTCCCAGCCGGTTGGGGTCGACGCGGTCGCGTACCGGGCTCTTCTGGGTGAGGTAGTCCAGTGCGGCGAGCAGTTGGGTGCCGCGGGCGGTGTCGTAGTCGTTGGGGCTGTTGGTGTCGATGCCGATGACGACGAACCCGAAGGAGGCGAGCCAGGGCCCCATCCAGGCGCCCTCGGCGGCCCACTTGGCGGTGTAGCCGGGCACGGCCGCGACGGCGCCCCAGGTGCCCTTGCTGGTGTCGGTCGGGTAGTAGATCTTGCCGCCGTTGAAGCCGTTGCCGGGCGGCACGGTCAACTCCGCGGTGGTGAACGTCCCCCGCTGGGCCGCGACGCTGCTCACCGTGGGGTCGGGGCCCCGCTCGTACGGGTTGTCCTGAGCGGACGTCGGCCGGGCCGACGCGGGCTGGATCGCGACCAGAGCGGTGATCAGGCCGATCACGGCCGCGACCACGGCTGCCCGCAACCTGACCGTTCTGCCGGTCCCTCGAAGTCCTGTCCTGGTGGCCCGGATGTCCTTGGACATCCGGACATCGGTGACACTGGGGTACATCGTCCTGTTCCTCCATACGTTGGTGGTGCCTAGGGGGGTGGGGTCGGCGGGCGAGTCAAGTGATGGCGCGTACATGACATGCCCTTACCGGGCCGGGCCGGGCCGGGCACGGATCAGCGGGCGGCTTGGGCAGCGGTCGGGGAAGTGCCGCGCGCGGCACCGGAGTAGACCCTGGCCTCCTTGGAGGTGGCGGCGATGCCGTTCGCGCCGTTGAAGAGGCGCTGGCCCCAGCTGGTGAGCCGGTTGGGGTCGAAGCCGGTCACCAGGTCCAGGTACTGCACATCGCTGCCGTTGCCGCTCCAGGACCAGCCGAGGTAGCCGATGCCGAGCCGCTGAGCCGCCGCCATGATGGCGTCCTCGTCGGGGTTGCCGTCGGAGTGGTTGAAGCCGAACTCCCCTACGACGATGGGGAGTCTCGCGGCGACAAAGCGGTTCAGGTAGTCGTTGACCTTCGCGGCCGTGTTGTAGACGCCGTACATGTGGACCGAGAAGACGGTGTTGCGGTCCCGGTCGGCGGCGAAGACCGATGCTGCGTTGTCCCGCATGCTGAAGGACCAGTCCTGGCCCCAGTTGGGGGCGTCCACCATGAGGGTGTGGTTGAGCCCGGCGTTGCGCAGCTTCTGGATGGCCGCCTTGGTGTCGGCGGTCCATCTCGAGGTGTTGTTGTTGCCGTAGGGCTCGTTGCCGATGTTGACGATGACGTAGCTCTCCTGGCCGGCCAGGGCGCTCTTGACGCTGATCCAGTAGTCGGCGGCGCGGGAGAGGGTGGTCGCTCCGCTCTGGTCGCCGTAGCCCGTGGTGTCGTGGACCTCCAGGACGCAGATGAGCCGGTTGCGTTTGCACTGGGAGACGACGTTCGCCACGTCGGCGGTGTCGTTGCGGGTCCAGCGGTCACCGTTGGCGAGAACGACGCGGACGGTGTTGGCGCGTTTGGCCTTGATGTTGGCGATGGAGCTGATCCGGGTCGGATACCAGGTGTGGGCGTGGTTGACGCCGCGCATGACGAAGTCGTTCCCGTTCGCTTCCAGCAGCCGGCCGTTCTGGATGCGGAAGCCGGTGGGCGCGGCGTGCGCCGGTGCGCCGAGACCGAGCAGGGGGACGAGCAGGCCAAGGAGGGCGGCCATGACCGCGGCCATGCGTGGCGCGGCGCGGGTGGGGGATTTCATGGGTGCTCCCATTCGACGGAGACGGAGTGTTCAGGAGAGGGCGGCTCGTGCCGTGCAACTGACGGTGGCCGAGGGGCTGCCGGCCGTCGCCGGTGTGTCGGCGGTGAAGCCGAACGTGGTGCGGGCGCCCGGTGCGAGCGTGCCGTTCCAGGACGCGTTGCCGACGGTGGTCCTGCCGTCGGCGGTCGTGCCGAGGCTGCCGTTCCAGACCTGGGTGAGGCGGGCGCCCGCGGCCGGTACGACGGTCGCGGTCCAGCCGTTGACGAAGGACGTGGACGCGTTGGTCACGGTCACCTCGCCCTGGTAGCCGCTCTGCCAGGAGGAGACGGCCCGGAAGGAGGCGGTGCAGGCGGGGTCGCCGCCCGGGGTGCCCGGGTCGCCCGGTACGTCTTTGTCGAGGGCGGAGGTGAGGGCGGGGTACCAGCGGGCGGCGATCTTTTCGTTGCCGGGGGCGGAGGGGTGCACGCCGTCGTAGGTGTCGGTGGCGGTGTTGAACCCGGTCCACTGGTCGACGACGGTCACCGGGGAGCGGCTCGTACTGGTTGCCTGGGCCCAGTCGGGGATGCGTGCGTTGAGGGCGACCGCGCGCTGGGCGCAGCCGGTGCAGCCGGACGGGTTCATCGGTATCAGCTGGGCGACGAGGATCTTCATGTCCGGATTCGACGCCCGCATCTGCCGCACCAGCTTGGTGTATGCGGCGAGGATGGTGTCGGGGGAGATGCTGCTCCACACGTCGTTGGTGCCGAAGTGCATGACAACGATGTCGGGACGCGTGGCGGCGAGCCTGCCGGGAAGCAGGTTCTGGTTCGCGACGTTGGTGACGAGCTCACCGCCGTGGCCTTCGTTGTCGCCGTCGTGTGGGTGCGGGCAGCCCTGCTGGTTGAGGGTGCCGACGAAATCGATGTTCTTGTAGCCGGTGCTCTGCAGACGGTTCCACAGCAGGGCCCGCCAGCAGCCCGGCGAACCGGTGATCGAGTCGCCGAGCGGCATGATGCGTACGGGGGCTGCGGCGGCGGTGGCCGACGGTGCGAGGGTCACGCCGAGCACGAGCAGGAGCGTGGTCAAAAGGATCCGGAGGAGCGGTAAGTGCCGGGTTCCGTGCATGCCAGTCCCTTCCTGGGGGAGCCGGGAGCAGTTCGAAGCTGCGGTTCAGCGACTGACTGGGCGCGGGCGCGTTCGTTCGGTGCCGAATCGGTGCCGCCGGTACCACCGTTCGGGTACGGCGTGTTCAGGTTGTGTAGGCGGTGGGGGCGACGGGGCGGGCATGTTGGTCGTGGGCGGTGTTGCCAGGTCGGCGCGGTGCCGTACTGCGTGTCGTGGGGCAGCGTGGTGATCCGCGTCCCGGTTGGTGCGGCGTGCTGCAGGTGCGTAGGGCTCGGTTGTCGGTGGTGGGCCGGACGACCTCCTCGCGCCGGTCGCCGAGGATGTCCCCCCGACAGAGTTGAGCTTGGGCTGCCCCGGTAGACGTCGAACGCCACATCGCAGGGATCGGTGTCGAGCCACCGCCACGGCATCAGGTCCCCGCTGCCGGTGTGGACGCCGGTTCAGGCCGCGGCCGAGACGTTCCACCTGCCGCGCGGTCGCGGGCTGTGCCGTCTGCGGCAGTTCGGCGAGTGCGGCGGCCGGTGTGGCGGCGGTGGTGATGTCGCAGATCGGGCGGCCTCTCGACCGGGCTCTCGGTCTCCACGCTCGCGCTGTGAGGGCGGTGCGCCGATGCGTGGGGTCACGATGGCCTCCGATGCGTGGGGGTCTGCAGAGTGAACGGGTCTGGTGGGGCAGGTGAGGCAAAGGTGATCGTTCACTTCGGCGGGTGTGGGAACGCTCCCAGGGGAGCGTAGGAAGCTGCTGAGGCGGCGTCAAGGATTCTGTCGCAGCTTGATGTGCGGCCTTGTTCGGGTGCGTGAGTTCGACGATGTCTACGGGTGCCCAGGCGTGGGCAGGGTCAAGAAACTGCGTGGTACGTAACGTTGGCTTGATTCGACTGGGAACGTATTCACACGCCGACCGGACGCCTCGCGCATGCCCTCCCAAGGCCCGAGAGTTTTCCAGACTGAGCTGGCTGAGGGCCTGTCAGACCTAGTAGTGCTTGGTCAGGTTCGTATCGGTGTGGGTATGTCGTGGTGGCAGGTGGGGCAGACGCCGGTCCAGAGGGCGAGGAGTGTCTGCAGC
>NZ_JBEOSZ010000104.1:0-1596 GCF_040303285.1 Streptomyces sp. NPDC096046
AGCCCGCCGGTTCACACTCTCAGTGACCCACACACCCAACCGGGTGACAAGACACCGCCACCACCAACCACCCAAACGGAGTAATCCCGCTACTGCTGCCCCATCCAGGCCAGACTGAGCAGCGACACCAGATGGCGCCAGAAACTCGGCTATGACCTGGGAAGAAAGCGCTAAGGAAGAGGTAATGCCCGCTCCTGTCCTCGCAAGCGGGGCGTCAGGTAACGAGCGTGACGGCAAACGGTCACGGAAGCCGACGTGGGCAACGGACCGTCAGAGCACCGATGCGGGCCGCAGTTGCCGGATCCCGTGACAGGTCGGCCATGCCTCCTCATCTCTCCCAGCAGCTCCGCCCTCAGCGCGCCCAGGCAGCTACCTGCGCTGGCGCAAGACCAACGCCCGCCACCCCGGCCTACTCGCGCTCAGCGCAAAGAACACGCCGCATCCGCAGCGAGAAGGGCACGCGCGAAGGCCGGACGTACCCGACGCAGCGGTTTGATGAGCCCGGCGAGCCTTCCCCTACGGCATCAGGTGAGTTGTGGCCCGACCTCGGCCGCGTTCCGTCCATGGCAGTTCTGCGGTCAGGAGCGGATCGGTCCTTGGCAAGGCGTGTATGTCCATCGCAATCAAGGCCGGTGGATGACAGAGGCGGGCGGGGAGGTCGTCGATCCCGGTCAAGGCCGCCGACGTGCGCACCCCTCGGTGACGGCTTCGCTCGTGCTATCCCAGGGGACGGGCCGCTGACACTCGTTCGCGACGTGCCGGCCCGGCCGCGGATGCTCGACTGGTGCCTGCGACCGCGGCGATGGTCGCCTTCTCGCTGTGGCTGGGCATGTGGAGTCGCAGTCCCGCAGCAGGCAGATGCCGAGCGCGCCCGGGCAGGGCGGCATCTGCCACCTGGTGACCGGCAGGAGGGTGCGGGCCCCGCCGCCTACCCTGCGACGGTGGCGCGGACAGCAGGCGGCTCCATGTCGCAGGGCACGCTGGTGAAGGTGGCCAGATCCACGGTCGGCTGCCCGCGGACCTGGTGACGTTGCCACTGTGTGGCTGCGGGTGAGGGTCACCGGCGCGCGGCCGGTCCGGTCGTGGCGTGCAAGCTGGTCGAGTCCGCCCGGACTGGTGAAGGGCTGTGAACGTCTCCTCCGTCTCGTCGCTCTCGTCAGGTGGTGGGTGCGATGGCCACGCCCACCGGGGCGCTGCCGACGGTGACGGTGTCGGTGACGGTGTTGGTGGCGGTGTCGATCACCGACACAGTGCCTGAAGCCGAGTTGGTGACGTAGACACGGGCACCGCCCGGGGAGACCGCCGCGCGAACCGGGCTGCCGTCGACGGTGACGGTGTCGGTGACGGTGTTGGTGCCGGTGTCGATCACCGACACAGTGCCTGAAGCCGAGTTGGTGACGTAGACACGGGCACCGCCCGGGGTAACCGCCACACCCAGCGGTCCTAGGCCGACGGGAATGGTGGCGGTGACCATGTTGGTGGTGGTGTCGATCACCGACACAGTGTCCGAAGCGGAGTTGGTGACGTAGACACGGGTGCCGCCCGGGGAGACCGCCACACCCACCGGGCCATCACCGACAGGGATGGTGTCGATGA
>NZ_JBEOSZ010000104.1:1692-4231 GCF_040303285.1 Streptomyces sp. NPDC096046
ATGACGGTGTTGGTCGCGGTGTCGATCACCGACACAGTGCCTGAAGCCGAGTTGGTGACGTAGACACGGGCACCGCCCGGGGAGACCGCCACACCCACCGGGCCATCACCGACAGGGATGGTGTCGATGACGGTGTTGGTCGCGGTGTCGATCACCGACACAGTGCCTGAAGCCGAGTTGGTGACGTAGACACGGGCACCGCCCGGGGAGACCGCCACACCCAGCGGTCCTGAGCCGACGGAAATGGTGGCGGTGACGGTGTTGGTGCCGGTGTCGATCACCGACACGGTGTCCGCGTCGGCATTGGTGATGTAGGCGCGGGTGCCGGCCGGGGAGACCGCCACACCCACCGGGTTGTCACCGACAGGGATGGTGGCGGTGACCATGTTGGTGGTGGTGTCGATCACCGACACCGTATCCGAGCCGGCATTGGCGACGTAAGCGTCTGCAGTCTGGCTAGGAGGTGGTGGCGTAGGCACGGGCACGACCATCGAACCCGTCAGACTGGTTGTGGCATTCGCCGCACTGTCCGAGCGACTGCTGCTGACGCTCTCCGAGCGATTGCTGTTGACGCTCTCCGAGCGATTGCTGTTGCCGTTCTCCGAGCGATTACTGTTGCCGTTGGAGACGTCGACAAACGGCCCCGTCTGGCCCGGAACTGGTGGCGTAGTCGACGACACGGCCATCGACGTCGAAAGCCCGGCCGCGAGGACTGCTCCGAGCAGGGTCAGTCCGACCCTGAGCCACCAGATCGCCGTGGCAGGTGTGATTCGTCTTGTCCGCAACGGGACCTCCATACCCATGCGACACACGCCAAGGCCAGCCCAGGCGGCCGCGCTTCAAAGTGATGCCGCGAGCATAAGGAACGTTCTGTCTTTCGACGCGAGCGTTGGGCCGTTCTACGGTGAGTCGCCTGCACTCACACCCGGCAAGTGGCGGAATCTTCACACCAGTCGCATCCGCCACCGTTACGGCTGCATGATTACTTCACCCCATATGCGCCCACTGCTGCGGGAGCTCATCGGGTATTTTCTGTGCTTCTTTCAGGAATGCCGTCTTCAACGCGACTCGGGAGTCTTTCAGGCCGCGCCTGAATGATCAACGTCACTGAGAAGTGGTGCCGCGCGGTGGCTCAGAGCTACTCCAGGCCATCAGTATGTGCGATCACTGCGGCGGCGCCTCCTGCGTCGACTACACAGAGGGCGCCCACAGCCTGGCGGCACCTCACTCAGCCCGCAGGTCACCACCACCTGGAGCAGGCAGCAGAACCTCTACTGCTGCCACTCCCCCGACACCCTGAGCGTCAATCGCTGGCGTCATCAGCAAAACGCACCACCTGCACTGCCGCCCACCACTCCGTCCACGGCCCGAGCGAGAGCCCGGGCGGCCGGACCCGTGGCCAACTCCGTGATCGGCCCGGTTCCGCACTGGGTTCCGCCCACGCCGATCCTCTGCCGCAGAGCAACCGGTCCACCGGAGGTGCGGTCAAGGTCCTGCAAGTCGCATTCGCCGTCGGTTCGAAAGGCGCTCCAAGCGCAATTACAGGAATTCGGTGTGAATGATCTGGCGCGTCAGCCGGTGCCGCTTGCGGCACCGGCTGACGGGATCCATTTTCCCCACCGGGGCGCCCATCGCGGTATGCCGAGAAATCACCTAGGCTTTCCCGGGAAAGCTGCAGGTAGTCGACTGCCGCACCCCCCGGCGGGAAGGGCGGCCCACCGGTTGGATCCGTCTTCAATAATCCATTTGCATCCCGGCGACAACAATAGGAACCAGAGCACCTCACTCGAACGGCGGAGCGCATTCTGTGCGCCCCCAGCACGCGGAGGAGTGCTTTCTTTCGAGCGAAAGTACAGTCATAAGTCCGATGCGAATCTCCAAATCACAGGGGAGCCATGGGGGTTGAATACGGGTCGACCGTTCGTCGTCCATGGATGCTGAACGCGCGGTGGGGGCTCCTAGAGCTTGAAGGGCAGCGACCTGGCCGCCGGGGAGGAAGAGCCGTACGCCGATCCATGGGCCCGAATCGCCCTCGTTGCCGGCCACCCGCGTCGGTCGTGCTGGAGGCCCCGGTCAGGGTGTTCATGGTGGATGTGACGTGGTACAGAGTCCGGCGGTGCGGCTGCTTTACCTACGCGGTGTACGCCTCTGCACCTGCCCGATGGGGCGAGCTGAAGGGCTACAGCACAACTCGTCATGAGGGGCCACGCTTTGCCGTTGACGGCGACAACCGGATCGGCCAACAGTCGCTGAACAGCTCGGTGCTTTGCGGCTCCGTGACCGCCCGTGCCGTCACGCTCTTGCACCGGTCTGTGGTGCGACTGTTGCTCTCGCACTCGACAACAGCGCACACCCCTCGGCTGGAAGGCACCGGCCGAAGCCCTGAGCAGGGAATCTGCTATCGGTCCCGGAGGTTGGCGTTGTGACGACCGGTTAGGTCCGGCCAGTAGCGGGATTACTCCGTTTGGGTGGTTGGTGGTGGCGGTGTCTTGTCACCCGGTTGGGTGTGTGGGTCACTGAGAGTGTGAACCGGCGGGCT
>NZ_JBEOSZ010000105.1:0-1854 GCF_040303285.1 Streptomyces sp. NPDC096046
AACACAGTGGACGCGAGCAACTGAGGACAAGCCCTCGGCCTATTAGTACCGGTCAACTCCACACGTTACCGTGCTTCCATATCCGGCCTATCAACCCAGTCGTCTACTGGGAGCCTTACCCTCTCAAGGAGGTGGGAATACTCATCTCGAAGCAGGCTTCCCGCTTAGATGCTTTCAGCGGTTATCCCTCCCGAACGTAGCCAACCAGCCATGCCCTTGGCAGAACAACTGGCACACCAGAGGTTCGTCCGTCCCGGTCCTCTCGTACTAGGGACAGCCCTTCTCAATATTCCTACGCGCACAGCGGATAGGGACCGAACTGTCTCACGACGTTCTAAACCCAGCTCGCGTACCGCTTTAATGGGCGAACAGCCCAACCCTTGGGACCGACTCCAGCCCCAGGATGCGACGAGCCGACATCGAGGTGCCAAACCATCCCGTCGATATGGACTCTTGGGGAAGATCAGCCTGTTATCCCCGGGGTACCTTTTATCCGTTGAGCGACGGCGCTTCCACAAGCCACCGCCGGATCACTAGTCCCGACTTTCGTCCCTGCTCGACCCGTCGGTCTCACAGTCAAGCTCCCTTGTGCACTTACACTCAACACCTGATTGCCAACCAGGCTGAGGGAACCTTTGGGCGCCTCCGTTACTCTTTAGGAGGCAACCGCCCCAGTTAAACTACCCATCAGACACTGTCCCTGATCCGGATCACGGACCCAGGTTAGACATCCAGCACGACCAGACTGGTATTTCAACGACGACTCCCCCTGAACTGGCGTCCAGAGTTCACAGTCTCCCAGCTATCCTACACAAGCCGAACCGAACACCAATATCAAACTGTAGTAAAGGTCCCGGGGTCTTTCCGTCCTGCTGCGCGAAACGAGCATCTTTACTCGTAGTGCAATTTCACCGGGCCTATGGTTGAGACAGTCGAGAAGTCGTTACGCCATTCGTGCAGGTCGGAACTTACCCGACAAGGAATTTCGCTACCTTAGGATGGTTATAGTTACCACCGCCGTTTACTGGCGCTTAAGTTCTCAGCTTCGCCACCCCGAAGAGTGACTAACCGGTCCCCTTAACGTTCCAGCACCGGGCAGGCGTCAGTCCGTATACATCGCCTTACGGCTTCGCACGGACCTGTGTTTTTAGTAAACAGTCGCTTCTCGCTGGTCTCTGCGGCCACCCCCAGCTCAGAGCGCAAAGCCCATCACCGGATGTGGCCCCCCTTCTCCCGAAGTTACGGGGGCATTTTGCCGAGTTCCTTAACCATAGTTCACCCGAACGCCTCGGTATTCTCTACCTGACCACCTGAGTCGGTTTAGGGTACGGGCCGCCATGAAACTCGCTAGAGGCTTTTCTCGACAGCATAGGATCATCCACTTCACCACAATCGGCTCGGCATCAGGTCTCAGACTATTGCCAGGCGGATTTACCTACCTGACGTCCTACACCCTTACCCCGGGACAACCACCGCCCGGGATGGACTACCTTCCTGCGTCACCCCATCACTCACCTACTAACCGCTTGGTCCGGCGGCTCCACCACTCCCCTTCACCCGAAGGATCCAGGACGGCTTCACGGCCTTAGCATCACGATGCTCGATGTTTGACGCTTCACAGCGGGTACCGGAATATCAACCGGTTATCCATCGACTACGCCTGTCGGCCTCGCCTTAGGTCCCGACTTACCCTGGGCAGATCAGCTTGACCCAGGAACCCTTAGTCAATCGGCGCAAACGTTTCTCACGTTTGTATCGCTACTCATGCCTGCATTCTCACTCGTGAACCGTCCACAACTCGCTTCCGCGGCTGCTTCACCCGGCACACGACGCTCCCCTACCCATCCACACACC
>NZ_JBEOSZ010000105.1:1948-4218 GCF_040303285.1 Streptomyces sp. NPDC096046
ATGTCCGACGCTCCCACGGCTTGTAGGCACACGGTTTCAGGTACTATTTCACTCCGCTCCCGCGGTACTTTTCACCATTCCCTCACGGTACTATCCGCTATCGGTCACCAGGGAATATTTAGGCTTAGCGGGTGGTCCCGCCAGATTCACACGGGATTTCTCGGGCCCCGTGCTACTTGGGTGTCTCTCAAACGAGCCGCTGATGTTTCGACTACGGGGGTCTTACCCTCTACGCCGGACCTTTCGCATGTCCTTCGCCTACATCAACGGTTTCTGACTCGTCTCACGGCCGGCAGACCGTAAAAGAGAGATCCCACAACCCCGCATACGCAACCCCTGCCGGGTCTCACACGTATACGGTTTGGCCTCATCCGGTTTCGCTCGCCACTACTCCCGGAATCACGGTTGTTTTCTCTTCCTGCGGGTACTGAGATGTTTCACTTCCCCGCGTTCCCTCCACTTGCCCTATGTGTTCAGGCAAGGGTGACAGCCCATGACGACTGCCGGGTTTCCCCATTCGGAAACCCCCGGATCAAAGCCTGGTTGACGACTCCCCGGGGACTATCGTGGCCTCCCACGTCCTTCATCGGTTCCTGGTGCCAAGGCATCCACCGTGCGCCCTTAAAAACTTGGCCACAGATGCTCGCGTCCACTGTGCAGTTCTCAAACAACGACCAGCCACCCATCACCCCGAACCCTGACGGTCCGAGTGCACTGGGGCCGGCGACTGAGGAAAATTCGTTCCCTCAGACACCCAACAGCGTGCCCGACACACTCCCCGCTCCCCTCAACGTTCCACGCTCCGAAGAGCAGTACTGGAAGGAGAAGACGATCAAGTATGCCGAATAGTCAACGTTCCACCCATGAGCAACCAGCATCAGACATTCGCTGATGTACCGGCCTCTGAACCAGGCAAGCCTGATTGAGAAGTGCTCCTTAGAAAGGAGGTGATCCAGCCGCACCTTCCGGTACGGCTACCTTGTTACGACTTCGTCCCAATCGCCAGTCCCACCTTCGACAGCTCCCTCCCACAAGGGGTTGGGCCACCGGCTTCGGGTGTTACCGACTTTCGTGACGTGACGGGCGGTGTGTACAAGGCCCGGGAACGTATTCACCGCAGCAATGCTGATCTGCGATTACTAGCGACTCCGACTTCATGGGGTCGAGTTGCAGACCCCAATCCGAACTGAGACCGGCTTTTTGAGATTCGCTCCACCTCGCGGTATCGCAGCTCATTGTACCGGCCATTGTAGCACGTGTGCAGCCCAAGACATAAGGGGCATGATGACTTGACGTCGTCCCCACCTTCCTCCGAGTTGACCCCGGCGGTCTCCCGTGAGTCCCCAACACCCCGAAGGGCTTGCTGGCAACACGGGACAAGGGTTGCGCTCGTTGCGGGACTTAACCCAACATCTCACGACACGAGCTGACGACAGCCATGCACCACCTGTACACCGACCACAAGGGGGGCACTATCTCTAATGCTTTCCGGTGTATGTCAAGCCTTGGTAAGGTTCTTCGCGTTGCGTCGAATTAAGCCACATGCTCCGCCGCTTGTGCGGGCCCCCGTCAATTCCTTTGAGTTTTAGCCTTGCGGCCGTACTCCCCAGGCGGGGCACTTAATGCGTTAGCTGCGGCACGGACAACGTGGAATGTTGCCCACACCTAGTGCCCACCGTTTACGGCGTGGACTACCAGGGTATCTAATCCTGTTCGCTCCCCACGCTTTCGCTCCTCAGCGTCAGTATCGGCCCAGAGATCCGCCTTCGCCACCGGTGTTCCTCCTGATATCTGCGCATTTCACCGCTACACCAGGAATTCCGATCTCCCCTACCGAACTCTAGCCTGCCCGTATCGACTGCAGACCCGGGGTTAAGCCCCGGGCTTTCACAACCGACGTGACAAGCCGCCTACGAGCTCTTTACGCCCAATAATTCCGGACAACGCTCGCGCCCTACGTATTACCGCGGCTGCTGGCACGTAGTTAGCCGGCGCTTCTTCTGCAGGTACCGTCACTTTCGCTTCTTCCCTGCTGAAAGAGGTTTACAACCCGAAGGCCGTCATCCCTCACGCGGCGTCGCTGCATCAGGCTTTCGCCCATTGTGCAATATTCCCCACTGCTGCCTCCCGTAGGAGTCTGGGCCGTGTCTCAGTCCCAGTGTGGCCGGTCGCCCTCTCAGGCCGGCTACCCGTCGTCGCCTTGGTGAGCCATTACCTCACCAACAAGCTGATAGGCCGCGGGCTCATCCTGCACCGCCGGAGCTTTCGAC
>NZ_JBEOSZ010000106.1:0-3549 GCF_040303285.1 Streptomyces sp. NPDC096046
CCCTCGTACTGGGTGTACTTGGGCTTGCGCCCGGTGCGGCGAGAGTGCGTGCCGGGCGTCGCGACGGGGCGAACGTTGCCTGCTGCGGCACTAGAGGGGGATGTTGCCGTGCCGGCGTTCCGGCATCGGGGCGCGTTTGCCGCGCAGTGCGCGCAGGGCGCGGCAGACCTGCTCCCGGGTCTCGCGCGGTGCGATGACGGCGTCGACGTAGCCGCGCTCGGCGGCCAGGTACGGAGTGCCGTGGGTGCTCTCGTAGGCGGAGAGGAGGCGGGCGCGCAGTGCCTCCGGGTCGTCGGACGCGGCGAGTTCACGCCGGTGCAGGACACCCACGGCCCCCTCCGCGCCCATGACGGCGATCCGGGCGGTGGGCCAGGCGAGATTGACGTCGGCGCCCAGGTGCTTGGAGCCCATCACCGCGTAGCCGCCGCCGTACGCCTTGCGCACCACGACCGTGACCTTGGGGACGGTGGCCTCGGCGTAGGCGTACAGCAGTTTCGCCCCGCGCCGGATGACACCGGCCTGCTCCTGCCGCACCCCGGACAGATAGCCGGGCACGTCGGCGAAGGTCAGCAGCGGGATGCCGAACGCGTCGCAGAACCGCACGAACCGCGCCGCCTTCTCGGACGCGTCGATGTCGAGGACCCCGGCGGAGCGCAACGGCTGGTTGGCGACGACGCCCACCGAGCGGCCCTCCACGCGGGCCAGGGCGCAGATGATGTTCGGCGCGAACAGCTCCTGCACGAACAGCAGTTCACCGTCGTCGACGACCGCGCGCAGGATGTCCCGCATGTCGTACGCCTCGCCGAGCCGGTCCGGGACGGCCTCGTCGAGCCCGGTCCCGGGTGGAGCGTGCCCGGGGGCGTACTCCGGGGGCCGTTCCAGGTTGTTGGCCGGCAGGTACGACAGCAGGTCCCGCACCGTGTCGAGGGCGTCCTCCTCGTCGGCGGCCAGGAAGTGCGCGTTGCCGTTGACCGTGTTGCTGGTGCGGGCGCCGCCCAGTTCCTCGGCGGTGGTGCGCTCGCCGGTGACCGCCTCGATGACGTCGGGGCCGGTGACGAACATGTGCGATGCGCCGTCCACCATCACCGTGAAGTCGGTGATCGCCGGCGAGTACGCGGCCCCGCCCGCACACGGGCCGAGGACGACCGAGATCTGCGGGATCACCCCGGACGCCTTGACGTTGCGGCGCACCAGTTCGGCGTAGAGGGCCAGCGAGGCGACGCCCTCCTGGATGCGGGCGCCGCCGGAGTCGTTCAGGCCGATCACCGGGCAGCCCGTCTTCAGGGCCAGCTCCATCAGGGCGACGGTCTTCTCGCCGAAGGCCTCGCCCATGCTGCCGCCGAACACCGTGGAGTCCTGGGCGAAGACGCACACCGGGCGGCCGTCGACCGTGCCGTACCCGGTGACCACCCCGTCGCCGTAGGGGCGACGCGCGTCGTGCCCGGCGGGCCGGGCCCGGACGAACAGGCCGGTCTCGGTGAAGGAGTCCTTGTCCAGGAGCCGTTCGACGCGTTCCCGGGCGGAGAACTCCCCGCGTCTGCGCGGCCCGCCCGGGGCCACCGCCCGCTCCCGGCGGTGCTCCAGGCCGGCGACGCGCTCCGCGGTGCCTCCGGGCGTGCGCGTCACCGTCTCCCCCGGACCGGATGCTGTCACCTCTGTGCTCACAACCACCTCCGAAGTGGTTCTCGAATATGGCAGCGAGGCGGAGACATGCCCTACGGATCCACGGTCTGTGTGGGGGAGATGAGTCCTCGGACGCGGGGTTTCATCCCCCTGTGACAAGAGGGCTCCAGGGCCCGGCACGATTCAGCGGCCCGAGTGCTGAATGCGTTCTCCTTCTTCTATTGGACCCCCGGCCGTGCGGCGTCCAGGCTGGAGTGCACCATCGCCCGACAGCCGGAAGAGGTCACGAACCCATGCACACCCGCCGCATCGGTGACGTCGAGGTCAGCGCGATCGGCCTGGGCGCGATGCCCATGTCCATCGAGGGACGACCGGACGAGGAACGCTCCCTCACGACCATCCACGCCGCCCTCGACCGCGGTGCGACCCTGATCGACACCGCGGACGCCTACCACCGCGACGCCGACGAGGTCGGTCACAACGAGACCCTGATCGCCAAGGCCCTCGCCTCCCACGACCGCGGCGGCGACGTCCTGGTCGCCACCAAGGGCGGCCACCTCCGCCCCGGCGACGGCAGCTGGACGCTCGACGGCAGCCCCCGCCACCTCAAGACGGCCTGCGAGGAGTCCCTGCGCCGGCTCGGCGTCGAGGCCATCGGCCTCTACCAGTTCCACCGCCCCGACCCGCGCGTCCCCTACGCCGAGTCCGTCGGCGCGATCCGGGACCTGCTGGACGAGGGCAAGATCCGCATGGCCGGCATCTCGAACGCGAACCCCGAGCAGATCCGTCAGGCGAACGAGATCCTCGGCGGCCGCCTGGTCTCCGTGCAGAACCAGTTCTCCCCGGCCTTCCGCTCCAGCGAGCCGGAGCTGCGCCTGTGCGACGAACTCGGCATCGCCTTCCTGCCCTGGAGCCCCCTCGGCGGAATCTCCAGGGCCGGGGAACTGGGCTCGGGTCACGCCCCCTTCGCCCGCATCGCAGACGCGCACGGCGTCAGCCCCCAGCGCGTGTGCCTGGCCTGGATGCTCGCCAAGTCGCCCGTGGTCGTCCCGATCCCGGGCGCGAGCAGGCCCGAGACCATCCGCGACTCGCTCGCCGCCACCGACCTCGTCCTGAGCGCCGAGGAACTGGCGGAGCTGGACGCCGCCTGAGCGGACCCCTGAGCGGACCACGAGACCCGGGACGGCCGCGCGCCACCCCGGGTCTCGCGCTGTCGACGAGGAAGCGCCGACTGTACCTACCGGCGATCGCCGCACCCCTTCGCCGTCGCCCACCGGCTGCCCACCGTCGGCGAGCCCGAGACCCCGTACGTCCGATCGATTCTCGTCACATCCGCCTCAGGTGAGGAAAAGGTGTGAATGTTTACGTGCGGTTCGGGCATACGCAGCGAAAAGAGAGAGGGGCGCTTACGTGCTTGTACCGGACCGGAAGATCGTCAGGGAGCTGCTGACGCGGTACGCGTCGCTGAGGATCGCACAGTCGGAGAGGCACGTGCCGACGGCGGCACGCGAGCTGGAGGACGTCAGCTACACGCTGTGCGTGATGATGGGGACGTCCGACATAAGCGACGCCATCGCCAAGGCGGACGTCCTGCTGCTCACGGAGGGGCGGCCCGACGCCGCCGACGCGGACGGGGAGAACGGCCTGAAGCTGGTCGGCTGACAGCAGGAGAAGCCCGGCACGACCGGGCGGCGCGCCTCGCCGGCCCCTTCCTAGGGGCCGGCCCTCTCCACACACTCCGGCGACAAGCAGTGGCAGTGGCTGTGCGACCAGCTCCCCGACCGGGCCCGGCAGCGGTTCGCGGTCGCGGCCGGGGCCGCCTGGCGGACCTTCACCGGTCAACGGTCCGACCTGCGTGCCCAGTTGGCGGGCGCCCGGGCCACGGCGGTGATGCTCGCCGGGCTGCCGGCCCTGGGCCTCGTCATC
>NZ_JBEOSZ010000107.1:0-3033 GCF_040303285.1 Streptomyces sp. NPDC096046
TGGCCGAGTCATCCGCCCGGCTGTCACCGACGCGGTCGCACTCGGCGAGAGTGCCGTCCAGGACAACGAAGTCCGGATCGTGCTCGCCCAGCGTCTTGACAACTTGCACCGACTGCACAGCAGCCTCGGCTACCGCAGTCCCGCCGACTGCGAGGCCACACTCGCCGCCTGACCACCACACCGATGGTGTCCGTCAAAGCGGAACAAGCTCAAGTTGGGTCACCGTGGCATTCACATGTGGTCCCTGCCCTGGGCAGGGACCACACCGTGGGGAGGGCCCCTCCCGTCGCTGGAGCCCGACGGCCAGCTCATGGCCGGTGCCGATCTACCGCGATCCCCCGATCGGTGGAATGCCCCGTCGTCCACGGCGCCCGCGCGTCCGGGCGGCGGCTGAGCGGAGCCGCCGGTGGTGTGAGACAGCCGGTGGCGCTCCTCCTCGATGACACGCAGTCGGCCGGAGGCGTCCGTCCAGTGGGTTCACCACGCGGGCGGCCTTCCGGGAGCTGTGCAGGGATCCTGCCCGCACGGCGGGATGGACGCGAGGAGCCGGCCCACCCTCTGTCCCACCGGTGAGCGGCCCTGCCACCGCAACGGGTGCGCGCGCGAGGTGCACAGAGACCGGCCGGCGAAGTGGACTTCGGGCCTTCGACGCTGCCACGGGAC
This sequence comes from Streptomyces sp. NPDC096046, assembly GCF_040303285.1. Taxonomy (NCBI): domain Bacteria; kingdom Bacillati; phylum Actinomycetota; class Actinomycetes; order Kitasatosporales; family Streptomycetaceae; genus Streptomyces; species Streptomyces sp. NPDC096046. Next base: position 664 of record NZ_JBEOSZ010000107.1, read on the forward strand.
AGACCTTGTCAGGGCCATGGCTTCATGGATGTCGCCCTGCTCCGGTTGAACAAGGCCGGGAGCCATCTGGCAGGATCACGGATCTCGGCTGTCCGCAGCAGCGAGCGCAGGACGATGGTGTGCTGCTGAACGGGCCCGGAGACGACCGAACCGTTCACGGCCGTCCCACGTGGAGCGGGCGACGGGCGACCGCAGCCTTCGAGGCGCGCTGCAGGGCCTGGCGCAGCAGTCTGTACCGCTTCGCGGTGACGGTGCCCTGCGGCTCACGTGCTCGACGCGCAGGTGAGCCGCGCCTGGGCCCTGCCGGCGACCTCCGCAGCTCGAGGAACTGCTGGGCCGGTTACGGGAGGCATGGCAGGCCTTCGCGGCCCTGGGCGGTTACGGGATGACGGTGAAGGCGTGTCGTTTGCCGAGTCGGGTCAGGGAGTCGCGGCCCGGTGTTCCGTCGGCGTCTCTGCCCCGGTAGGAGCCGCCGGCTTCGCTGCGCTGCCAGGCGGCGTAGGCCTCGACGGTCTTGGTTCCGAACGAGCCGTCGGCGTAGCGGGGCTCGAGGAGACCTTCGGTGACGAGGGCATCCTCCACGGTCCGGACGTCGGCCGGGTGGGTTTGGTGGCCGCCGGGCCCGGGAGGGTCTGTCGTGGCGGCCGCAACGACGTGGGCGAGACTGACCTGCCGGGACCGGCCACCGGGACGCGGCTGGGCCCTGACGGACAGCACCTTGGCGGTGTCGAGGGCTCCGGGATCACCGTGGTCGTTGCCCGGGACGTGGCAGTGTCCGAAGTGGCCGCCTTTGGACTGCCACACGGAACGTGAGCGGGCTGGGGAGCCACCCGGGTAGATCACGGGAGGGCCGGCCGGCCACAGGTCGGGTACGTCCCAGGAGCGGATGGCGGTGAGGATGCGCTGCCAGCCGGGTTTGTCCCTGGGGTCCCATTCTGTGGTCCACGGTGTGGCGGCGCGGCCCAGGACCTCGATCTGTATGCAGACCCGGCCTTCGCGGTTGGTGCGGCGGGAGCCGTCGTTGCGCAGGGCGCGGGCCGAGTGGTGCAGGGGGCCGAACTGTCCTACGCGGTCGGTGACCGGACAATAGATCAGGTGGGGTTCAGCGGCCACCTTGATCAGGTAGGAGGCGACCGCCTCGAGGTACTTTCCGCCGGCCGGTGACTCGGTGGTGTGGTGGACTACGCGGGGTGGGTTGCCCGGGGTGTCCATCGGGCCGCCGATCACACCGTCGCCGTATCTGATCGCCTGGCCGATCCACAGCGTGCCCGGGTCCTGAGTGGCCGCGGTGCCCGTTGCTGCCGCCCTTCTTCGGGACTCCGTGCGGACGGGCCTTGCGGGGAGCCGGATTTCAGGCGGGGCAGAGGCGGTGTGGACGGGCTGATACCAGTCCAGGTCTCCGTTCTCGCGCAGGACGAACACCGAGCCCGGGTGGCGCGGATGCTCGACGATGTGGCGCGCCGCAGAGGGCAGGGCAGCGATCGCGCGGGCGACCTTCAGATGGCGTTCATCGATAGTGCCGTGGTAGGTGACGGACTGGTCGGGGTGGATGACAGCAGCGTGATACAGGGGCATGAAACCTCCTGATGTGATGTGGTCGCCTGGGCCTTTGCCGGCGGGGCCAGGTGTTCGTGGCTGCCGTCCGGCAGAGTTCATCGCAGGTGCTTCGCACTCGCCGGGTCAGATGGCCGGGGCTTCGCGCCGCGTGTAGAGCAGGCCGTTGCTGGTGCCGGCGGGGGTGGTGACGGTGACGGTGACCGATCCGGCCGCGCCTGCGGGGGCCACGGCGGTGATTTGGGTGGCGGAGACCACCGTGAACGACGCTGGGGTTGAACCGAATTGAACACCGGTGGTCGTGGTGAGGTTGCTGCCGGTCAGGGTGATGACAGTCCCGGCGTGCGTCGGTCCCTGGACAGGCGCCAGCGAGGTCAGCGTGGGCGCTGAGAGGTAGATGTAGCTGAGGGTGTTGCTGGTGCCGCCGGGGGTGGTGACGGTGACTGCGGCGGTGCCGGCGGCGTGGGCGGGGGTGACGGCGGTGATCTGGGTGGCGGAGACCACCGTGAACGATGTGGCGGCGATCCCGTCGAAGCGCACGGCTGTTGCGGCGAGCAGGTCGTTGCCGGTCAAGGTGACCGTGGTACCGCCCGCTGTCGTTCCGGAAGCAGGTGCGACGGCGGTCAGCGAGGGCGGCGCGGCGTAGTAGAAGTACGCACCAGGATTGTCGGTGTTGCTGGTGCCGCCGGGGGTGGTGACGGTGACTGCGGCGGTGCCGGCCGCGTGGGCGGGGGTGACGGCGGTGATCTGGGTGGCGGAGACCACCGTGAACGATGTGGCGGCGATCCCGTCGAAGCGCACGGCTGTTGCGCCGGT
>NZ_JBEOSZ010000108.1:0-2430 GCF_040303285.1 Streptomyces sp. NPDC096046
AGTCGACTGGCACTTCACCACCGACGACGCACGTGTGAAGCTGCGCCACCTCTACCCAACCACACAGCGAAATTAAGCCGCGACAATCTACTAGCCGTAGACCGGGCCCGTGTACTTCTCGCCCGGGCCCTGGCCCGGCTCGTCCGGGACGAGCGAGGCCTCGCGGAACGCCAGCTGGAGCGACTTCAGGCCGTCGCGCAGGGGAGCCGCGTGGAACGAGCTGATCTCGGTCGTGGAGGCGTCCAGCAGACCGGCCAGCGCGTGCACCAGTTTGCGGGCCTCGTCGAGGTCCTTGTGCTTCTCGCCCTCCTCGGTCAGACCGAGCTTCACGGCGGCCGCGCTCATCAGGTTGACGGCGACCGTCACGATCACCTCGACGGCCGGGACCTCGGCGATGTCGCGGGCCATGGCGTCGAAGTCGGGGGACTCAGGAGGGGTCTCACTCATGCCCACACGATAGGCGCAGGGAGCGGGTCCTCCCCACGGGACCCCGGTACGCCCCGATTGGCCGTCCCTGGCCCTTACTGGTAATCTCGTGTAACGACCGGTCGGACCCGTATGCCTCACAGCCCGCGAGCCCGGCCCACAAGTGGAGGCTTTCGAACTCCCACCCGATCGCCCTCAGGGCGGCGGGTCACCGGTCAGACGGCCCCGTCCTCGTGGCGGCGTTCCGTCCGAAAGCGCGCCCCGCGGTTGCCGCGGCGGTGCTCCGGTAGTTCGAGGAGCCCCGCCTGGGATCGTCCGGGGCATTTTTGTTGCCTCGGCGCGGTTGGTCTATCGAACACAGACGTTACGCGGCCGTCCGCCAGACCGTCGCGTGGTGCTACCGAGGAGGATCCATCAGCGCCGAGCCCCGCATCAACGACCGGATTCGCGTTCCCGAGGTGCGACTTGTCGGTCCCAGTGGCGAGCAGGTGGGCATCGTCCCCCTGGCCAAGGCACTGGAGCTTGCGCAGGAGTACGACCTGGACCTGGTCGAGGTCGCGGCGAACGCCCGTCCGCCCGTGTGCAAGCTCATGGACTACGGGAAGTTCAAGTACGAGTCGGCCATGAAGGCCCGTGAGGCGCGCAAGAACCAGGCGCACACGGTCATCAAGGAGATGAAGCTCCGGCCGAAGATCGACCCGCACGACTATGACACCAAGAAGGGTCACGTCGTTCGGTTCCTCAAGCAGGGCGACAAGGTCAAGATCACGATCATGTTCCGTGGTCGCGAGCAGTCCCGGCCCGAGCTGGGCTACCGACTGCTGCAGCGTCTCGCGGAGGATGTCCAGGACCTCGGTTTCGTGGAGTCGAACCCGAAGCAGGACGGCCGAAACATGATCATGGTTCTCGGTCCGCACAAGAAGAAGACCGAGGCGATGGCCGAGGCTCGCCAGGCGCAGGAAGCCCGCAAGGCGGAAGCGAAGGCCAACCCCGGCAAGTCGCAGAACGCCGCGGAGTCCGAGGCGTCGGCTGAGGAGCCCGCCGAGGAGCACGCCGAGGCGTGACTCCCCGGGACGCCAGTCCCAGGAAGCAACCGAAACAACGACGCTCCACCGTGCCCGGTTTCGCGACCGGGCACCGGAGCGCCACCGACGAGGAGAGAACGGCGCTATGCCGAAGAACAAGTCGCACAGCGGTGCCAGCAAGCGCTTCAAGATCACCGGCTCCGGCAAGGTGCTGCGCGAGCGCGCCGGCAAGCGCCACCTGCTCGAGCACAAGTCGTCCCGCGTGACGCGTCGCCTCACGGGCAACGCCGAGATGGCCCCGGGCGACGCCGCGAAGATCAAGAAGCTTCTCGGCAAGTGACGTCCCGGCGCGCGAGCGCCGCACGGACGCCGGACCGGGACCCAATCGATTTCGGGTCGTGTGAGCACCCCACGACCCCGCTACAAGGAGTTAACTAGTGGCACGCGTCAAGCGGGCAGTCAACGCCCACAAGAAGCGCCGGGCGATCCTCGAGCAGGCCTCCGGCTACCGCGGTCAGCGCTCGCGCCTGTACCGCAAGGCCAAGGAGCAGGTCACCCACTCGCTGGTCTACAACTACAACGACCGCAAGAAGCGCAAGGGTGACTTCCGTCAGCTGTGGATCCAGCGCATCAACGCCGCTGCCCGCGCCAACGGCATGACCTACAACCGCTTCATCCAGGGTCTGAAGGCCGCGAACGTCGAGGTCGACCGCAAGATCCTGGCCGAGCTGGCCGTCAACGACGCCGGTGCGTTCGCCGCGCTCGTCGAGGTCGCCCAGAAGGCGCTGCCGAGCGACGTGAACGCGCCGAAGGCTGCGTGACACCGGCTCGAGCCGATGTGACTGAAGGACCCGCAGGCCGGACGGTCTGCGGGTCCTGCTGTGCAGCTAGTGCCGCGGCAGGCAACGTTCGCCCCGTCGCGACGCCCGGCACGCACTCTCGCCGCACCGGGCGCAAGCCCAAGTACACCCAGTACGAG
>NZ_JBEOSZ010000109.1:0-2151 GCF_040303285.1 Streptomyces sp. NPDC096046
CTCGGTCACGTCGTGTGTGGGGGTGGGGAGTTGGTGGTGGTCGGTCTTGCCGTTGGGGAGTTGGGGGAGGTGGGGGAGGTGGGTGAGGTAGGTGGGGATCATGGCGGTGGGGAGGTGGGTGCGCAGGTGGGTGCGGAGTTGGTCGGGTGTGGGTGGGGTGGTGTGTGGGTGGGTGGTGTAGTAGGTGGCGAGGTGGGTGGTGGAGGTGTTGTCGGGGTGGGTGGTGGTGTGGGTGGTGGTGATGGTGTGGGTGATGGCGGGGTGGGTGTGCAGGGCGGTGTCGATTTCGGCGGGTTCGATGCGCTGGCCGCGGATTTTGATCTGGTGGTCGGTGCGGCCGAGGTAGGTGAGGGTGCCGTCGTGGTTGAAGCGGGCGAGGTCGCCGGTGGTGTAGAGGCGTTCGCCGGGCCGGGTGGGGTGGGGTGTGAAGCGGTCGGCGGTGAGGGCGGGCTGGTGGTGGTAGCCGCGGGCGAGCTGGATGCCGCCGATGTGGAGGTGTCCGGTGACGCCGAGCGGTACGGGGTGGTGGTGGTCGTCCAGGACGTGGAGGTCGGTGCCGGTGACGGGGGTGCCGATGGGGACGGGTCCGGGGGGCAGGGGAGTGGTGACGGGGTGGGCGGTGACGTCGATGGCGGCTTCGGTGGGGCCGTAGAGGTTGTGCAGGCGGGTGTGGGGCAGCACGGTGTGGAAGGTGGTGGCGAGGTGGGGGGTGAGTTCCTCGCCGGAGGCGATGACGTGGCGCAGGCTGGTGCAGTGGGCGGCGTGGGGGGTCTGGAGGAAGTGGCGCAGCATGGCGGGCACGAAGTGGCAGACGGTGGTGTGGGTGTGCTGGATGAGGCGGGCCAGGTGGGCGGGGTCGCGGTGGGTGCCGGGGGCGGCGAGCTGGACGGTGGCTCCGCAGGCCAGGGGCCAGGCCCATTCCCAGCCCGAGACGTCGAAGCCGATGGGGGTTTTGAACAGCACCCGGTCCTTACCGGTCAGGGGATGGGCGTGCTGGGTCCAGGCGATCCGGTTGACGAACGCGGCGTGGGTGTTGACCGCGCCCTTGGGGGCGCCGGTCGAGCCGGAGGTGTAGAGGACGTAAGCGGCGTTCGACACCGTCAGGGGCGCCTTCGGTGGCTGCGGGGGGCGGGCGGTGATGGTTTCGCGGTCCTGGTCCAGGTCGATCAGCCCGGTGCCCTCGGGCAGGTCCAGGCCCGTGACGAGCGGGCGGGTGGGGGCGTGGGTGAGGACCACCGCCGCGCGGGAGCCGGCCGTCATCGCGGCCAGCCGGCCCGGCGGGTAGTCGGGGTCCAGCGGCAGATAGGCGCCGCCCGCCTTCAGGACCGCCAGCAGGGACACGACCAGGTCCAGTGAGCGCTCCAGGCACAAGCCCACCACGTCCTCCACGCCCACCCCGTGCGCGTGCAGGTGCCCGGCCAGCCGGCCCGCGGCCTCCTCCAGCTCGTGGTAGGTCAGCGTGGCGCCCGACTCGTCGGCGACGGCCACCGCGTGCGGGGTGCGGGCCGCCTGCAGGGCGATCTGCTCGTGCACCAGCCCCACCACCGGCTCGGGATCGGGCGCGCTGAACGCCGCCAGCCGCGCGCGTTCCTGCGGTGAGGTCAGCGGATGCGCGGCCACCGGCCGGCCGGGCGCGGCCACCGCCTCTCCCAGCACCCGCAGCCAGCTGTGGGCAAAACGTTCCATCGACGGCGCGTCGAACAGGTCGGCCGCGTACTCCAGACGGCCCGCCACACTCCCGTCGGGCTGCTCCCGCAGCTGCACCGCCACCTCGAACTGGGCCCGCCCGCCCGGCACCACCAGCTCCGACACCCGGGCCCCGTCCAGCTCCCACTCCCCGCGCGGGGTGTTGTCCAGCGCGAACAGCACCCGCACCAGACCGGCCCGCTCCCCGCCCACCGCCTGCGCGACCTTCTCGAACGGCACCTCCTGATGTGCCAGCGCCCCCAGCGTGACCGCGCGGGCCCGCTCCACCAGCTCCGCGAACGACACCCGCCCGCCCACATCCACCCGCAACGCCACCGTGTTCACGAAGAACCCCACCAACGGCTCCAGCTCCGCCCGCGACCTCCCCGCCACCGGCGTGCCCACCACCACATCCGACCGCCCCGCCCACCGCCCCACCACCGACGCGAACGACGCCAGCAACCC
>NZ_JBEOSZ010000110.1:0-1518 GCF_040303285.1 Streptomyces sp. NPDC096046
GACCCGACACCAACGACGCCGGAACCTCCACCCGCACCGAGTCACCCGCGAAGGAGTCCTGCGCCGGGCGGGGCCGGTCGCCGGGGACCTCCAGGGCGACCGCGCCGTCGAGGCGGTCCCGCCAGTAGGACAGCTGCCGCTCTAGCCGCTCGCCGGACAGCCATTCACGCTGCCAGAGCGCGAAGTCGGCGTACTGCACGGGAAGTTCGGGAAGACCGGAGGCACGGTTCGACACCCGGGCGGCGTACGTCTCGCCGAGTTCCTCGACGAGCACCCCGAGCGACCAGCCGTCGACGGCGATGTGGTGCATGCACAGCACGAGCACCCACTCGTACTCGTCGAGCCGAAGCAGTGAGCCGCGCAGGAGCGGGCCCCGGGAGAGGTCGAAACCGCGCCCGTTCTCCTCCCGCACCCGTTCGCGTACGGCGTCCTCGCCCCGGCCCGTCACCTCGGTCACCGGCAGTGTGACGACGACCTCCGGCCGCACGATCTGGTGGACCGTGCCGTCCGTGTCCTCCTGGAAGACGGTGCGCAGTACCTCGTGCCGGGCGACGATCTCGCCGAGCGCGCTCTCCAGGGCCGCCACGTCCACCGTGCCGCGCAGCCGGACCAGGCCGGTCATCGAGTAGAGCGGGGAACCGGGCCGCATCCGGTCGAAGAAGTGCAGGCGTTCCTGTGCGAAGGAGAGCGGTGCGGGGCCCGTCGGATCGGGTCGCGGCTCGATCGCGCTCGCCCGGCGGGCCACTCCCTGCTGGTCGAGGAGCTGGTCGAGGAGTTTCTGCTGGTCGGCGGAGAGGGGAGCGAGGGCCATGGGTCGTACCTCCGTGGTCACGTACGAAAGTCGGGTAGCGCGTTCTGGGTCGTGCGGGGTGCGGCGCCCAGGGGCCGGCGGTTGGGCCGGCCGCGGGTCAGGCCTGGAGCCGCTCCGCGACGCGGTCCGCCGAGAGGCGGCTGATCCGCAGCACGAGGTCGGCGATCTGATCGGCGTCGAGGCCGCTGCCGGCGGCCGTCTCACGGACGACTCCGGCGAGCCGGCGGACCGTGGAGATCCCCACGAAGGCCCGCAGTGAGACCTCGACGCGCAGCATGACGTTGATACGGGAGACCACCTGGGTGGCGAGCAGCGAGTGTCCGCCGAGGTCGTAGAAGTCGTCGTGCGCGCCGACCCGCTCGGCCTTGAGCACGTCGGCCCAGATGCCGGCGAGCACCTCTTCGAGCGCGTCGGCCGGTGCCTCGTAGACGCGTTCCGTGACGAGGCGGTCGCCGGGCATCGACCGGAGCGCCGTGAGGTCGACCTTGCCGTTGGCGAGCAAGGGGAAGGCGTCCAGGCGTACGAGGGAGCCGGGCAGCATGGCCGCGGGCAGCCGTTGTGCGAGGTGTCCGCGCAGCTCGCCCGCCACCACCGGGGGCGCACCGGGGGTCCCGGTGAGGTAGGCGACGAGTTCCGGGGTGCCGTCCGTGCCGGGCGCGGTGGTGACCAGCGCCTGGTCGACCGCCGGATGACCGGTCAACGCGGCC
>NZ_JBEOSZ010000111.1:0-1330 GCF_040303285.1 Streptomyces sp. NPDC096046
CTAGTAGGGCTTGGTCAGGTCGGTTGTAGTGGTGCGTGTCCTCCTGGCCCGGTGTGGCGTTGAGAGTGTGTGACTCCGGACGAGATTGCTGTGGTGCGTGGTGAGCTTGAGGCGTTCGCGGCGGAGGTGTTCGAGCCGTTTGCGCGTAAGGATCAGCGCCGGTGGGGGCAGGTCTATCTGCGCGGGCTGCTGACCGACGGGCAGCGTAAGTCGGTCGAGCCGATGGCCGCCCGGCTCGGGGAGGACGGCAATCGTCAGGCGCTGGCCAACTTCATCACGACCAGCCCCTGGGACCCGGCGCATATCCGGGCTCAGCTGGCCTGGCGGATGGAGGAGGCGATCGGGCCCGAGGCCCTGGTCTTCGACGACACCGGCTTCCTGAAGGACGGGAGCGCCTCGGCGTGCGTGTCGCGGCAGTACACCGGCACCGCGGGCAAGGTCACCAACTGCCAGGTCGGTGTCTCGCTCCACCTCGCCTCCGATCACGCCTCGGCGGCGGTCAACTGGCGGCTCTTTCTGCCCCAGACGTGGGATCCCGCCTCGCCGAAGGCCGACCCCGGCAAGGTCGCCCGCCGCACCGCCTGCGGCATCCCGGACGATGTCGGGCACGTGGAGAAGTGGCAGCTGGCCCTGGACATGCTCGACGAGACCCGTTCCTGGGGACTCGAGGTGCCGCTGGCCGTCGCGGACGCCGGATACGGCGACGCCGCGGCCTTCCGGCACGGACTGCAGGCCCGCGGCCTGAATTACGTGGTGGGGATCTCCGCCACGCTCTCCGCCCAGAGCGCCGAGGCGGCGTTGGTGGCCGAGCCGTACTCCGGGACGGGACGCCCGCCGGTGGCGAAGTATCCCGGCAAGCCGCGGTCGGTGAAGGAGCTGGTCATCGCGGCGGGCCGGAAAGCGGCCAGGCCGGTGCAGTGGCGGGAGGGCTCGCGGCCCGGCACCGGCCGCTCGGGCCGCAAGCGGATGTACTCCCGCTTCGTGGCCCTGCGTATCCGGCCCGCCGGACGCGAGGTCCGCCAGCACGTCGACGGCCCGGAACTGCCCGTGTGCTGGCTGCTGGCCGAATGGCCCGCCGGCGAGAGCGAGCCGGTGCAGTACTGGCTGTCCGACCTGCCCTCCGGCATGCCCCTGACCACACTGGTCCGCCTCGCCAAACTCCGCTGGCGCATCGAGCACGACTACCGGGAGATGAAACAGGCCCTGGGACTTGCCCACTTCGAGGGCCGCACCTGGAACGGCTGGCACCACCACGTCACCCTCGTCTCCGTCGCCCATGCCTTCTGCACCCTGCAACGACTGGCCAAAGCCCCAAAAGACACGGCGCCGG
>NZ_JBEOSZ010000112.1:0-1260 GCF_040303285.1 Streptomyces sp. NPDC096046
GGTCGGTGCTGTCGGTGGACTATCAGCGCATCCTTGAGGCCCTGGCGGACCGACACCGGCTCCATCAAGGGCCGCTGACCTGCCAGGAGTTGGCCACCTTGTTCGGCCTGGACGCGGTGCCGGCCAAAGTGGAGGCTCTGCGGTCGAAGGCGAAACGCCTGGTCGCGCGGGGTTGGCTGGCCGAGCGGCAGCCGGGCCGGTTCACCCTCGCCCAGGGCTTGGCCGGGCAAGGCGGCGCGTCATGAGCAGGGTCATCGACCAGTAGATCATCGCTTCGGCGCTGGTGGTGCGGCGCTCGAAGTCGCGTGCCAGGCGGCGGGTGCGCATCAGGTGGGCGAAGAGGCGCTCGACGATCCACCGCTTGGGCAGCACCACGAAGCCGCGCATGTCGTCGCTGCGTTTGACGATCGCCAGGACCAGCCCGAGCGTGACCAGGCAGTACTCGATGAGACTGCCGGTGTAGCCGGCGTCGGCCCAGACCAGGGCGAGGCGGTGGTGCGCGTCGGCGACCTGCCCGAGCAGCACCTGGGCGGCGATGCGGTCGCCGGTGTCCGCGGCGGTGACCATCACGCCCAGCAGCAGGCCGAGGGTGTCGACCACGACGTGCCGCTTGCGGCCATTGATCAGCTTGCCGCCGTCGAAGCCACGGCTGTCGGAGCCGACGACGGCGTCCGCCTTGACGGACTGCGAGTCGATCACACCCGCACTCGGCTCCGTGTCGCGGCCCAGCCTCTCGCGGACCCTGGCGCGCAGCCGGTCGTGGAACTCCCTGACCAGGGCATGGTCGCGCCAGCGGCGGAAAAACGCGTAGACCCGGTCCCACGGCGGGAAGTCAGACGGCATCGCCCGCCACTTGATGCCATTGTCGACGAGGTAGCGGATCGCATCGAGTATCGCCCGGTGGCAGTACGCCTCCGGCTGCCCTCCCCGGCCGCGCATCCAGCCCGGCACCGGCAGCAGTGGCCGGACCACGGCCCACTCCGCGTCCGTCATGTCCGAGGGATACCGCCGAACACGTTCCGGGTGATCGGCTGCGTTTCCGAACCGGTGAGCGACACAATCACACGTCGGTGCAGCCGAGTTGAACTCCACCGGCACGAGCACGTACAACTGCGGCAACAGGGTCTCCTGGATCTCGGTTGGCTTCGCAACCCCGAGCTACCAAGAGGCCCTGCCTTCATGCCCGCAGCCAGCGGCAACCACCCGATCGAGCACCCCGTTCGACATACAGCCCTCAAGATCGGAACGAAAACAGCCACT
>NZ_JBEOSZ010000113.1:0-1177 GCF_040303285.1 Streptomyces sp. NPDC096046
GCAATGCCGCTGACTTTGGGGTGAGTTGCTTGTAGCTTGTGGCCGGGAGGGGTGCTGGTGCCACGGGCTGGGCAGGTGAAGCCGCCGGTTGAGGAGCGGTTGTCGGACCGGATCGCGTTGGGGGTGCTGACGCGGGTGTTTCCGGCGGAGCTGGTCGATGAGGTCGTCGCTGAGACGGGGCGGGGCGAGAAGCGGAATCGTCTGCTGCCGGCACGGGTGACGGTCTACTTCGTGCTGGCGATGTGTCTGTTCTCGGGGCAGGCGTATGAGGAGGTCGCACGGCTGTTGACGGAGGGGCTGGGATGGTCGCGCCGGTGGCGGGGGTCGTGGGAGGTGCCTTCGACCGGGGCGATCTCCCGGGCGCGTGCCCGGCTCGGCCCGGAGCCGTTGCGGGCGCTGTTTACGCGGGTGTGCCGTCCGGTTGCCACGCCTGACACGGTCGGCGCGTGGTATCGGGGGCGGCGGCTGGTGGCAGTGGACGGCACCACGCTGGACGTGGCGGACACTGAGGACAACGACGCGTTCTTCGGCCGGCCGGGGTCCGGGCGCGGGGACAAAAAGAGCGCGTTCCCGCAGGTGCGGCTGGTGGTGCTGGCCGAGTGCGGCACGCACGCGGTCTTCGCCGCGGCCACTGGCCCGTGCACGGTGGCCGAGACGCAGCTCGCCGACACCCTGCTGCCGAGCCTTGAGCCAGAGATGCTGCTGCTGGCAGACCGCAACTTCCCCGGCTACGACCGGTGGCAGGCCGCCTCCGCGACGGGAGCCGACCTGCTGTGGCGGGTCAGGTCGAACATCGTGCTGGTGGTGCGCGAGCAGTACGCGGACGGCTCGTACCTGTCGGAGATCTACGCGGCCCGGGACAAGCGGCGCACACATGGGCAGCTGGTACGGGTAGTGGAGTACACCGTCGCCGGCCACGAGGCGGACGGGCCGATCCGGCTGATCACCACGATCCTCGACCCCGACCAGGCACCAGCGGCCGAGCTGGCGGCCTTGTATCACGAGAGGTGGGAAGTGGAAGGGGTGCTGGACGAGATCAAGGTCCACCAGCGCGGCCCGGACGTGGTCCTGCGCTCCAGATACCCCGACGGCGTCGAGCAGGAGGTCTACGGCTTCCTCCTCGTCCACCACGCCGTGCGCCAGGTCATGCACAACGCTGCGGCCCAGGCCGGGACCG
>NZ_JBEOSZ010000114.1:0-1102 GCF_040303285.1 Streptomyces sp. NPDC096046
GGGTGGGTCAGATGCCGGGTCCGGCGACGTAGGTGAAGGCACCCACGGCGGTGTCGGATCCGGCGGGGTTGGTGACGACCACGTCGGCCGCGCCGGCGGTGCCGGGCGGGGTGACCGCCGACAGCGTGGTGGCGTTGATCACCGAGAACGGCGCCGGGGCGCCGTCGAAGGTGACCGAGTCGGTGTCGGCGAGGTTGGTGCCCGTGATGGTCACCGCCGTGCCGCCCGAGGTCGGGCCCGAGGTGGGGCTGACCGTGGCGATCGTCGGGTCCTCGATGTAGGTGTAGGACAGGCCGTTGTTGGTGCCGCCCGCGGTCGTCACGCTCACCGAGACCGGTCCGGCAGCCGCGCCCGCTGGCACTGCGACGCTGAGGGAACTGTCGGAGTTGACCGTCGGGGTGGCGGTCACGCCGCCGAAGTCCACACTGGTGGCCGTGGACAGGCCGGTGCCGTTGATGGTGATGGTGTTCCCGCCGGCCAGCGGCCCGGAGGAGGTGCCCAGGGAGGACTTGAACGGGGCGCCGACGTAGAAGAACGGCACCGGGTTGCTGGTCCCGCCCGGAGTGGTCACCGTGACCCCGACCGTACCGGTCCCCGACGGGGAGACGGCGGTGACCTGGGTCGGCGAGACCTGGGTGACGCTGGTGGCCGACTTGCTGCCGAACCTGACCGCGCTGGTGTTGGACAGGTTCGTGCCCGTGATGGTCACCAGCGTCCCGCCGCCGGTGGAACCCTGATTCGGAGAGATGGGCATAGCTGAACTCCTCGCTCTTGCTGGGGACATGCGAGGAACCGGCACAAAAGGCCATCCAGCCACCGACGACAGCGTCACAAGGGACAAGACCATCACGCGGTCAACGCCGCCAGGGCCAGGGAGGACGAACCGAGGCGACGCACCGCCGTGGCCACGGCCAGGCGCGCTGCAGCCTTCCGGCATCTCCTGTGGGCAAGAAGAAAAACCGGCAAACGGCTGCCCGTCTCAACGTTCCCCCGGCACGGGGATGGGCAGCCCGCCGGTTCACACTCTCAGTGACCCACACACCCAACCGGGTGACAAGACACCGCCACCACCAACCACCCAAACGGAGTAATCCCGCTACTG